>NZ_JAHLPK010000002.1:0-357460 GCF_018917875.1 Acetanaerobacterium sp. MSJ-12
GCTTGACCTTGTGAAGCAGTTCTCATTCAGTCTATTCCCCTTTATTCAGTTTTCAAGCTGTATTTTTGCAGCACAGTTGGTGTTGATGGCGCGTAGGATCCACCCGTTCCCATCCCGAACACGGAAGTTAAGCTACGCAGCGCTGAAGATACTTGGCGGGAAGCTGCCTGGGAAAATAGGGCGATGCCAACACAAAAAAGACCATCCGAAAGGATGGTCTTTTTTGCTGCACTGCAGTTGTTTTGGGCCGTGGTCTATTAAAGCGAAACGTCAGCTTGACGGACAAAGCGAAGAGATGTCAGGGTGGCGTGGGCGCTCTCCCGTGAGGGGCAGACCTGCTGGGCCAACTGATTTTATCGGCCCTTTTTCCCACCCTCCTGTGCCCCCCCTTGGCAGGAGGGGCTTTTTTGTACCTGCCAACAGGAGGAATTGGTGCTTGCGGGGGAGAAAGAGCGGATTTGAAGTGGGAAGAGATAGTGGATTTGACCGCTGTGGGGCAGCGGGGATATGCCCAAAGGGCAGGTGAGAGCGGACGGCACAACGAAAGGAAAGACAGCAGCTTTGCCAGCCCATTTTTCAGCGAGGGGCGCTGCAGTGAAGGCAAGGACATCTTCAGCACTGGAGGATCGAACCCCCGTTACCGGCGTGAGAGGCCGGTGTCTTAACCGCTTGACCAACGGGCCGAGTCAATTGCGAAGCAATCGCCTTTGACACCACCTCAAAGTCTTAAGGACTTTGATTTTGCTCTGCCAAATGTGGCCCTCTTTGCGATTGGCCACCTCCATCCTCATCGGTATTCTGGGAGTTCTTTTTACCCCTGTCGCTGATCTCGTCCTTGCCCTTTGCCCTCTTCCGTTTTCCCAACACCCCAGAGGATGTCTTTGTCGGCAGTATCACCCATTTCACCATCATCTCTATTGCCTTTCTCCTCCATTAAAAGGCCTTTTCTGTATAATTTTAAGGGACAATAACCGACATTGTGCCCCATCGGGTTTTCAAAAATACAGGTTTGCTAGACATCCATGCAGATGGGGTTCACAATTTGTTTCAATAATAAGAAATATTGGATATTTTGACTGAAATATGCTTTACAAAAACTACCTGTATTGGTATTCTTATTAATATCAATGGTTTAACAACTTGGCGAAAAACGGCGATTAAAAGAGCCAATTGATAGTGTCCTGTACTTTTTTGGCGAGCTGGATTGATAAGCCGGCTTAGTGAAAAATATGCTGTTTCCCCGCCAAAGTGCAGATGCGAACGGCTTCAACAGGGGTGTGTAGTGAGCAGTTCGCTTTTCCACTCGGCCGGGATGGCGGCGCGGGGTGGCAGTGGGAAACGCCTGTTGACAGCGCGCTGGAAATGATGGAGGAAGTAAAATGGAGATGGATCACAAGGGCAAAGGCCTTGAGAACGGCGAACGGCTGGGAGTAAGAGGTAAAATTGGCGTGCCGATGACCGACGCGGGAAGCGGTTCGGTCCTGGTGGAGGACGTATGGATCGAAGGGACGGTGCGCACCTCTTCACCAGTGCGGGTGATGGGACACATCAAAGGAGATTTGCTGGCAGAGGACCAGGTCGTTATCAGCGGCGACATTGAAGGCGACGTGAGCGGCCGGGAAATTTTCTTCGCCGGGGCCGCCATCCGCGGCGACGTCAAAACCGCCGGCACCATTCAGATGGACCGAGACACCGCGATCACCGGCGACCTGACCGCCCGCCGGGTGGAGATGACCGGCAGTGTCGAGGGCAACTTGCAGGTGGCGGAGACCTTGCTTATGGGGAAGACCGCCTCGGTGCAGGGCGATATCACTGCGGGCGCCATCTCGATTGCCGAAGGGGCCGCCCTCAAGGGCCAAGTCGAGGTGCGAGGCCTGGCTGAGGAGTCAGAGCCGCCGGCACCGGGAGATGGGCCAACCGACGGGGAGGCCCCTTTGGACGTGGCGCCCGAGCCGGGCGAGAGCGAGGAATAGGGGTCGCCGCACGGGCGATGACGAGTGGAGGAAAGAGAACATGGGCAAGCAGCAAAACAATTTTAAACAGGCCATGGCAGAACTGCTCAACGGCCGAAACAGCGACCCTGTACAGGAGGGGGAGGGCCCGGCTGAACGGCCATCTGCCGCCCCGGTGCAGCTGGAGGAGCCGATGGCGCCGGTGGAGCGCCCCCAGGGTCTGCAGGTAGAAATCCCCGCCTGGGCAGGGCGCGGCGGCTCAGTGATTGCCGAGGAAATGACTGTTGAGGGCAAGTTGTGCACCGACTCCCCCCTGCAGATCCGGGGACGAGTCAAGGGCAGTGTTTCCGGGCGGGGCAATCTGCTCGTCAGCGGCGGGGTCGAGGGGGATGTACAGTGCGGCGAACTGCAGTTGCAGGGGGCCAAGGTGCTGGGGAACATCCAATCCAGCGGAGCGGTGCGCATTGACGCCCAGGCGGTGGTGAGCGGCGACGTGGCCGCCGGTGAGTTGGAGCTGGTGGGGAAGATCAAGGGCAACCTGCAAATCGAGGGGACAGCTGTGTTGGGCAGTTCGGCTGTGCTCATCGGCGATCTGCGGGCGCACCGTCTCTCCATTGCCGAAGGCGCAGTGCTGCAGGGTAGTGTGGAGGTCACCGGCGGCCTGCAAGACGCAGCGTTTTAAGGGACTGACAGGGGAGCGGCAATGAAGAGAGAAAAGCGGGCCCAAAGGTATTGGGGCAGCGTGCGCTTTTACCGGCACCTGATTGTCGGGTCGGTATTGGGGGGTCTGCTCCTCTCCACCAGTCTGGCGGTGTTTTGGGGGGTGGAAAACCGCCAGCTGAAAAGTGCGGCCCCGGTCTCGGTGGAGCAGGAACGGGCCTTGGCCCCGATGCAAATGGTGTTGCCAGACGGGGCGGCAGCCGAGGGGGCAGAGATCGCCTATCAAAACGCCCACCCCGCCCTCTATGCCGAGAAGCGGGACTTTGCCTTCGCGCCCGACCGGGAGAAAACGGTCTATCTCACCTTTGACGATGGGCCCACCCAGCGCACCGGTGAGATCTTGGACATCCTGGACCGGTACGGGGTAAAGGCGACCTTCTTTGTGGTCTACCGCGACGACGAGGCGTCCAAGGAGATGTACCGCGAGATCGTGGCCCGGGGACACACCATTGGCGTTCACTCTGCCAGCCACGACTACGGGAAGGTCTACCAGTCGGTGGACAGCTACCTGGACGACTTTGACCAGATGTACCAGCAGATATACGAGGTCACTGGGGTGCGGCCAGATCTCTTTCGCTTCCCCGGGGGGAGTGTCAATGCCTACAATATGGACCTCTACCAGGAAATCATCGCGGAGATGCTGCGCCGGGGCTTTGTCTACTACGATTGGAACGTGGGCAGTGGAGACACCATGAGGGGGGCTACCGCCGGCACCATTGCCGACCGGGTGGTGGGGGGGATGCCCGAGAAGCGGGGCATCGTCCTCCTCCACGACAGCGCAAACAAGCTCCAGACGGTGCAGGCCCTGCCCCGGATCATCGAGCGGCTGCAGGGCCAGGGGTACAGTTTTGCCCCCCTGGACAGGACGGTGCGCCCCTGCACCTTTGCCTATAAGCCAGAGTAGGGAGAGCCGATCTCCCAGACGCCGCCCGGCTGAAAGGGTTCAGCCGGGCGGCGTTTTTTATCTGTCGCCAGCCGCGCAAGGCAGGGGAGAAGAAGCACCCTTCCGCCCAGGGGCGACCGGCGGGGGAGGGGGGCCGGTGAAAAGAGGACTGACGAAAGCGACTTTCTCCCTTGGGGAGTGACAGATGAGGAGCTTGTAGCAGCTGTGAAACTGAGCGGTAAGGACTGAAAGAGAGCAAATGAGGACCTGTACAGCACAGCGGCAGAGGGCAACGGCGCGCAATATTTAAAATTAGGCATTGTGCGCTTAAAAAAGCCGTTTCCTTACCTGAAATTTAGAAAAAGCCAAAAAGGGCAAAAAATAGGTGAGTAGAAAGGACTTTAAAATTGGAGTTAAAAATGACGAAAATACACAAGAACTGTGATAAAACCTTGACAATTTCGGGTGGGGTGCTAAAATAGTAGATAAAGTTTAGTATAATTTTTCGTTCATGAAAAGCATTTCTTAATCCTGCTAAATTTGTATAGAATTTTGGCCAACTTGCCTATTGCAAGTTGGCTTTTTTGTCGTATGTATACAAAAAACAAAATTGAACGAAAAACCATAATTTTATAAAAAGCTCAGGAGAGGTGTAAAAGATGAAAAAACGCACAGCATCCATTGGCATTGCCCTGGCGCTGGTCCTCTCTCTCTTTATGCCGTTGATGCCGGTGACCGCAATGGCGGCCGGCGGCGATACGCCGACAGGAGAGGCGGGCGACGCGCCGGAGGGCTACCAGCCACCCCAGTACGAAAAGGGAAAAATCAACCTGGACGGCTACTACACGGTGGGCAGCGACGGAAAGCTGTCGCAGAAGCTGGAGTGGTCCTTCCCCTTTGAAAACCCCCTTCAGCCGGGACAGGGGCTGTCCGATCCCTCCCGCCCCTACGCCTACCAGCTCTGGCAGTCCAAAAGGGGCGCTGACGGCAGCTGGAGCAAGTGGGAGACTCGCTCCACCGTGGACGTGGACGACGCCTCCAACAAGGTGAAGGTGCTCAACATCTACCCGGGAAACGGCAACAACTTGAAGCAGTGGATGGAGAAGGACACCACCCCCAATCCCCTCACGGGGAACGCCGTGTCCTTTGGCATGGGACTCATCTCCGTTACAGCTGTAAATCTGGACAGTTTCAACGGCAACCCCAACAGCTACCTGAAAAATGCAGATGGCGTCTACCAGTACGACGTGCTGATGTTCGGCTCCTACGACAGCAACAGCTCCAAAGATTTAAGCGCAACTGGAGCAGAGGCTGTAAAGGAATTTTTGGCCACCGGCCGCGGCGTCCTCTTTGGGCACGACACGGTTCGCTATGACCACCCGAATTTCGGTGTGTTTGCGGGGGCCGACTACCTGAATTTCTCTGCTTTGGGCTCCTCCTGGTCGATGGATGCCAACGGCGGCAGCGATGTAAAGGTGGTCAACACCGGCTTTCTCACCAGCCGCCCCTGGGATCTGGAGGGGCGGACCCTGCACATCCCCGCCGCCCACGCCCTGGGTCAGGTCTCCGGCGGGCTCGATGTCGACGGCTCACTTCGCAACCAGGTGTGGATGAAGTTCTCCGACGCCGCCGGCAATCCCAAAGACGGGAAGGTCGACTATCGAGAGTCCACCCCCAGCGCCTACCTCACCACCAACGGCAACACCGCCATGATCCAGACGGGCCACTCCAACGGGGCGGCCACCGACGACGAGAAGAAAATCCTGGCCAACACCCTCATCTACCTGGCCCAGACCACCCAGAAAACCGACACGAAGGATATCTCCTTTACCGATGACGCCGCGCCGGACGCCCCCCAGGGCGAGGTGACCGGCATCGCCCCCAACGCCGACCTGACCGGCTACACGGCGCAGGTGACCTTGAGCGGTTCGACCGACAACGGCACCGACTACGCCTACCGGGTCTTGGGCATCCCCCAGAAGGAGCCCAACTCAGAGCAGGACAAGCAGGAGTACGTGAACATCTGGTCCAGCAGCTCCACCGACCCCACCGACCCCTCTGTCTTTCAGCAGACGGCCCTCTCCGGCCTCAAGGGGTATGTGGTCACCGGGGTGGACAAGAGCAGCGCGGCGGCGGCCAAGCCCACCGTGACCGAAGGCAATCTGCTCCGCGCCTCCAATGCAGGCGACAAGGTGGATTACACCACCGCCCAGCTGGTGCCGGGCGAGACCTACTACCTGCACGCCTTTGCGGTGGACTGGTCGGGCAATGTGAGCGGGGACCTGCTGCTGAAGATCAATGTGAGCGCGCGGCAGGTGAACTTTCACCGCAATGACGGCAGCGGCGGCAAAACCAGTACCCTTCTCGCCGGCGACGGCAAGCCGGCCGGTTTTGTGGACAGCCTTTCCCGTGCGGGCTACGCTTTT
Organism: Acetanaerobacterium sp. MSJ-12; assembly: GCF_018917875.1. NCBI lineage: Bacteria > Bacillati > Bacillota > Clostridia > Eubacteriales > Oscillospiraceae > Acetanaerobacterium > Acetanaerobacterium sp. MSJ-12. The sequence continues at coordinate 5,982 of NZ_JAHLPK010000002.1, forward strand.
AAGGGTTGGTATGAAAACGCCGAGGGCAGCGGCAGCGCCGTGACCCGGGACACCGTCTTTGAGACGATGCCCACGGAGCCGGTGGAGCTGTACGCCAAGTGGGTCAAGACCTGGCAGGTGACCCTGGGACAGCGCGGCGAGGGCGAGGTGCAAGCCGAGACGGTCAGCGGTGCGCCCAGCCCCTTTGAAGAGGGAAACGACGTGACCGTGACCTGGCAGCCCGCCCCCGGCTACCGGGTAAAGGGGGTGTGGTTGGACGATGTGCTGCTGCAGCCGGACGGCAGCGGCAAGCTGACCATCCCCACCATCGGCGCAGACCACCACGTGTTTGTGGAGTTTGAGCGGGAGAACAGCGCAGAGGAGCAGGTGTACTACAGCGTGGACACCATGCTCATCGGCGGCGGGAGCGCCAGCTCCATCACCCCCAGCCGGCGGCTGCAAAAGGACAGCTCCGAGACGGAGAACTACCAGGTGCGCTGGGAGGTGGCACCCGGCTACCGCGTCAAATCGGTGCGGGTGGACGGGGCCAACCGGCCCGACCTGGTGGATAGAGACAGCGTGACCTTTGCCCGGGTCATCAGCGACCACCGGGTCGAGGTGGAGCTGGTCAAGGAGGACGCGGCCCCCCTGTCCTACCGCGTGACCACCGAGCTGGTGGGCGGCCCGGGGAGCATCACCCCCTCGGCCTGGGTGCCGGCGGGCGGCGACTACGCGGTGAAGACGGTGTTGGGCGACAGCAAGAACTACGAGGTCAAGTCGGTCACGGTCTACGACGCCCAGGGCAACCAGGTCAGCAGCTTTGCGGTGGACAGCGCCGCCGGCAGCGCCGAATTGACCAATATCGGACAGGACTACCGGGTGGTGGTGAAGCTGGGCGGCAAGGAGCAGACCGGCGTGATCACCGTGCCCGAAGACGAGCTGATCCGGGTGAACACCTCCAAGGACGGGGGCGGCAGCATCTCGGAGTCGAAAGTCGTGAAGAAGGGCGAAAACTACACGGTGGAGTGGTCGGCCGAAGAGGGCTGGACGGTGCTGGAGGTGCAGGTCGACGGCGAAAAGACCTACTACCCCGAAGGGGGAAGCGCCCGTCGGGTCGCCTACCGCAGCGGCCGCAGCAGCGGCAGCATTGTCATCGGCACCCCGGGGGCCTACCCCTTTGAGCAGATACAGGAAGACCACACCATCCACGTGACCTTTGTCAAGGAGAAATACGAGGCCCCTGCGGGGACTTTCAGCGTGCAGACCTCCATCACCGGGGACTGCGGGGCCACCATCACCGGGGGCAACGGCTCCCTCGACCCGGGCAGCGACTACCCGGTGCGTTGGACGGTGCCGGAGGGCTACCGGGTGGCGGGCGTGCTGGTCAACGGCGTCGCCCGGGACGACCTGCTGGAAGCCGGCGGATTGGCGATCACCGGCATCGACCAGAACTACCTCATCGAGGTGGCGCTGGAAAAGGCGGACAACAGCCAGCCGGAGAAGAAGGAGCAGTACACGGTGGCCACCGCGGTGTACGGCCTGAAAGACGCAACGGCGGCCAACATGACCCCCACCACCATCCTGCCCAAGGGGGCAGATCACAGCGTGGGGTGGATGGTGCCCAGTGGCTACCGGGTGGAAAAGGTGGTCATTGACGGGGTGGAGAGCGCCGCCACCTCGGCCAGCTTCCCAAACATCGGGCGCGACCACACGGTGGAGGTCTATTTCGCGGCCGACAGCGGCTCCCAGCCCGACTTGCACCGGGTGAGCACCCAGGTCGTCGGCGGGCTGGGGACCATCACCGCCGGCGGCACGGTGGCCGACGGGGGCAGTTTCACTGTGGGCTGGGAGCCGGCGCCCAGCTACCACCTGGCCAGCGTCATTGTAGACGGTCAGGTGCGGGACGACCTGCTCACTGCCGACAGCCACACCCTGCAAAACATCACCGCCGACCACACGGTGGGGGTGGTCTTTGCCAAAGACGGCGAGAGCCAGGGCCCCGAACACAGCGAGAGCGGCAGCTTTGTGGTGGAGACCGCCCAGGTGGGGGCGGGGAGCATCACCCCCACCGCCACCGTAAAAGAGGGGGCGGACCACACCGTGACCTGGCAGCCGGCCGAGGGCTGGCACGTCAAAGAGGTGCGGGTGGACGGTCTGGTCCAGCCCGATCTGCGGGACCAGACCGAATTTGTCAACATCGGCGCCAACCACAGGGTGGAGGTTGTCTTTGAGCGCGACGGCGGACCCTCCGACCCGGACGCCGACCCCCTCTACCGGGTGGATACAGCCATCGATCGGGTGAAGGGCACCATCACCGGCTCCGCCGTGCTGGAGGGCGGAAGCGACCACCAGGTGAATTGGCAGGCGGCCGAGGGGTACGAGGTCTACCGGGTGACGGTGGACGGAAAAGAGCGCCCCGAGTACGCCGGCAAGACGTCCGGCAGCCACGCCTTCACCGACATTCGGCAAAACCACAGCGTGGTGGTGGAATTCGTGCGGGTGGACAGGGTGCAGCCCGAACTGGGCAAAGGGGTTGTCAACGGCGACCGAACCGACGGTAACCAGTCCGGGGATCGGCTGACCTATACCCTGACGGCCAAGAACAACCAGCAAAATACCCTTTGGAAGGATGTGGTGATGAAAGACCGCATCCCCAAGGGGATGACCATCGACACCGACAGCATCTACCTCTCGAAAAACGGGGGAGAGCCGGTGCAGGTGGACGCCTCCTGCTATGACGCCGACACCCGGCTGCTGAGCGTGCCCATCGGCTCGCTGCTGGGAGGCGACGAGTACGTGCTGACCTTTGACGTGCTCATCAACCAGGTGGCCATTCAGCCGGGGGACCCGTCCGACCGGGACCTGTCCAACACTGCCCAGGCCGACGGCGACAACGGCAGCGCCACCTCCCCCACCGTGACCCCCAACGGGGACGGAAGCGCCCGCCCCATCCCCTACCCCAACGGGCACCTGGCCAAAGTTGCCGAAAACTTGACGGACGGCGGCGGCAAGGTGCAGGTGGGCGACCGGGTCCAGTACACCCTGCGGGCGGAAAACAGCCGCTACGGCTCGGTCTGGACCGGCGTCTCCATTGTAGACGCCCTGCCACAGGGGCTGGAAATCGACCTGGACAGCATCTGCCTGACAGGGCCCGACGGCAGCAAAAAGACCTTGGACGCCGGCGTGTACGACCCGGCCAGCCGCACCCTGGCGGTCTTTGTGGGCGACATCTACGGAGGCGAGCGGTACGAACTGGTGTTTGAAGCCACCATTGGCGCCGACGCCCTGGGACGCGACATCGGCAACACCGGCGAAGCCTATGGCGGCCGCCCCGCAGAGGGCGGCGAGCCGGGCCATTGGGGCGGGTCGGAGGACTATCCCGACCAACCGGGCGACCCGATCGAGCCGGGCGAATGGCCGGTGGAGGCAGACGAGCCCTCCACCAGCGACAAGGTCTACCCGGGGACGGACGAGGAGGTCCTGCTGGCCGACCCCGACCCGGTGCTGGACAAGACGGTGGAACAGCCGGGCCGGCCGGGCGGGGACACCCATCTGGGCGACGCGCTGCTCTACACCGTGACGCTGGAAAACCCCACGGCATACTCGGAGTGGCGCAACGTCTCCATCTTCGACTACCTGCCCGCGGGGCTGAACCTGGACGAGGGGAGCATCCGCTTGACCTATCCGGACGGGCACACCGAAAAGGTGCCCTCCAGCTGTTACAATGCCTGGGAGCACACCCTCGAAGTGCAGATCCCTGTGCTACGGGCGGGGGAGAAGTACACCCTGACCTACAGGACAATGGTGTACGACCCCAACGACGCCGAAATGCAGGAGAGTGGGGAGCTGGTGAACACTGCCGAGGCGGTGGGCACCGACCCAGACGGGAGCCGAGACAGCACCGGCCCCACCGCCAGCGCCTCGGTGCGCTACCCGGTGGACGCCAAGAAGGGGGTCTACACCGGCGATGACAGCCGGCAGGCTGCCCTGCTCTGGGGGGCCATCGCCGCGGGCGCGGTGTGCTGCTGGGCCGCGGTCAGAAGGCGGGAAACCGAAGAGCTGTAGATCCCGCGCTGCTTGCGAAAAGTGAAAAAAGGGCTGGGGAGCGCCTGCTTCCCCAGCCCTTTTTGTGTGCCGTTGACAGAGTCCGCACGGGCGGAGGAGAGGCGCGCGGCGACAGGATGAAGGGGGGGCTAGTCGGCGAAGGGCAGCCGTTCCCCGCCGGGCAGGAAGGGGGAGAGGGGCCGCAGGCCGGAAAAGGGAGCGCTGTCCCCCTCCGTTGGGTGGGACAGAGATGGGGCGACCGCCAGTTGGCGGAGGGGCGGCCGCCTCCTGTTGGGCGAGAAGGGGGAGAGGGGGGGCCGCAGGTCGGCAGAGGGAGCGCTGTCTCCCTCCGTTGGGTGGGACAGAGATGGGGAGACCACCAGTTGGCGGAGGGGCAGCCGTTCCCCGCCGGGCAGGAAGGGGGAGAAGGGGGCCGCAGGCCGGAAAAGGGAGCGCTGTCCCCTTCCGTTGGGTGGGACAGAGGTGAGGAGACCACCAGTCGACAGAGGGGCCGCCGTTCCCCGCCGGGCGGGAAGGGGGAGAGGGAGACCCCCTCGCCGCCAGTGAAAGGGGAAAAGAGGGCGGTTTTTACAAAATTGCCCGGGAAAAAATAGCGGCCTTTACAGGCGAAATGGCAAAGCGCACGAAAAATGGAAAACATTTGCACCAAAACATAGAAAATAGGAGAGAAATCAAATAAACACTGTAAGGGGTAAATAAAATATGGTATACTAAAAATACAAATTATAGTTATATTGACAGAAAGATATAAAAATAAGGGCGTGCCACCATGAGAGCAAAAAAACGCAGCAACAGCGGCTTTTACAGACATCGAATGAAGAAAATGAAGATGGAGACAGAGCGGGCCATGGCGTGTGCCTTCCCACCGGCGTGTTTTGGGTGTGGTCGGGCCGCGCTGTTTTGCTTTTTTGAGGAGTTGACAAACTGCCTGATTTTTAGCAGGGCGGTTGTCGTATAGTGAGATGGGCGCCGCCCGCCTCCCGAGAGGGGCGGACGGCTGAAAGGGGGTTAACAGCCATGGAGGAAAAGGGCGGATTGGTCCCAGTGGACGACCTCTATCTCTTCAACACGGGAAAGGCGCAGAAGGCCTATTTGGCCTTTGGCTGCCACCATCTGCCGGAAAAGGGCTGCCACCGCTTCTGCGTGTGGGCCCCTGGCGCCGCCAGTGTTTCGGTGGTGGGGGACTTCAACGGCTGGGACGAGACCAGCCACCCCATGCAGCGGGGGGAGGGCGGCGTCTACACCGCCTTTGTGCAGGGCGCCAAGAACGGAGACAACTACAAGTACCTGGTAGAGGGGTGCGACGGGGTCAAGCGGTACAAGGCCGATCCCTTTGCCTTTTACAGCGAGCTGCGGCCGGGCAACGCCTCCAAGGTCTGGAGTTTGGCGGGGTACAGCTGGCGCGACGGCACCTATCTGAAAAAGCGCCGCCGCAGAGACCCGCTTCGCCAGCCCATGGCCGTGTACGAAGTGCACCTGGGCTCCTGGCGGCGGGGGGAGGGCGGCGGCTTTCCCAACTACCGGGAGGTGGCCGACCAGCTGGCCCCCTATCTCAAGTCCATGGGCTTTACCCACCTGGAGCTGATGCCCATCACCGAGTACCCGCTGGACGAGTCGTGGGGCTACCAGGTGACGGGGTATTTCAGCCCCACCTCCCGCTACGGCACCCCCCAGGACCTGATGTACCTGGTGGACCGGATGCACCAGGAGGGCATCGGGGTGATCCTCGACTGGGTGCCCGCCCACTTCCCCAAGGACGCCCACGGCCTGGCCCGGTTTGACGGCACCTGCCTCTACGAGCACCAAAACCCTCTGCAGGGCGAGCAGCCCCAGTGGGGCACCCTCCTCTACAACTACGGCCGGCCAGAGGTGCAGAGCTTCCTCATCTCCTCGGCGAACTTCTTCTTGGAGGAGTACCACATCGACGGTCTGCGCATCGACGCGGTCAGCTCGATGCTCTATTTGGACTTTGGCAAACAGCCGGGCCAGTTCGTCCCCAACAGGGACGGGGGGAATGTCAACTACGAGGCGGTCGCCTTTTTGCAGGCGCTCAACCGCACCCTCCTCGCCCTGCACCCGGACGCGATGACCATTGCCGAGGAGTCCACCGCCTTCCCCCGGGTGACCGGGTCCCCGGAGGACGGGGGGCTGGGATTTACCTTCAAGTGGAATATGGGCTTTATGCACGACACCCTGGACTATGTGGAGATGGACCCCCTCTTTCGCAGAGACCACCACGGGGAGATGACCTTCTCCATGACCTACGCCTTTTCAGAAAATTACCTGCTGCCCTACTCCCACGACGAGGTGGTGCACGGCAAGCGCTCGATGATCGACAAGTGCTTTGGCGACTACTGGCAGAAATTCGCCACCCTGCGCGCCCTCTACGCCTTTCAGTACGCCCACCCGGGCAAAAAGCTGCTCTTCATGGGGGACGAGTTCGCCCAGTTCATCGAGTGGGACTACGGCAAGGAGCTGGACTGGTTTTTGCACGAGTACGACTCCCACAGCGGGATGGCCCGCTTTGTCTCCCGGCTGGGCCGGGTCTACCAGAAATACCGCGCCCTCTACGAGATCGACGACAGCTGGGAGGGGTTCCAGTGGCTGAGCGTGAACGACAACCAGCGGAGTTGTCTGGCCTTCCTGCGGCGCTCCAAGCCCTGGAGGGGAAAGGTGCAGCAGGTTCTGTGCGCCTTCAACTTCACCCCGGTGGTGCGCAGCGAGTACCGGCTGGGAATGCCCTGCCAGGGCGTTTTGCGGGAGATCCTCTCCAGCGACGACCGGCGGTACGGCGGCAGCGATGTGCGAAACCGGGAGGAGATCCACACCATGTTTATTCCCTGCGGGGATTTCGCGGCCTCGGCGGAAATCACCTTGCCGCCCCTGGGCGCCGCATATTTTGAGTTTATACCGGACGAGGAAAACAAAGATATTTAGGAGGCATTGAGAGATGGTTGTGAAAAAACAGTGTGTGGCAATGTTGCTGGCCGGCGGGCAGGGGAGCCGTCTGGGCGCCCTGACCAAAAAGCGGGCCAAACCTGCCGTCCCCTACGGAGGCAAGTACAAAATCATCGACTTCCCCCTCTCCAACTGTGTCAATTCCGGCATTGACACGGTGGGGGTGTTGACCCAGTACGAGCCGCTGGAGCTCAACGAGTACATCGGCACCGGGGCCCCCTGGGACCTGGACGTGACCACCGGCGGCGCCCTGGTGCTGCCGCCCTACGTGTCCGGCCAGAAGGGGGAGTGGTACTCCGGCACCGCCAACGCCATCTACCAGAACATCCCCTTTATCGAGCGCTACGACCCCGACTACATACTGGTGCTCTCGGGCGACCACATCTACAAGATGGACTACTCGGACATGCTGGACTTCCACCGCAAGAAGGGCGCCGACGCCACCATCGCCGTCATCGAGGTGCCGATGGAGGAGGCCTCCCGCTTCGGCATCATGAACACCGACGAGGAGGGCAAGATCGTCGAGTTCGAGGAGAAGCCCCCAGTGCCCAAGTCCAACACCGCCTCCATGGGCATCTACATCTTCAACTGGAAGACCATCCGCAGCTACCTGATGCAGGACAACGACGACCCCCACTCGGACAATGACTTCGGCAAGAACATCATCCCCGCCATGCTGGCCGCGGGAGAGAAGCTCTACGCCTACGTCTTCAAGGGCTACTGGAAGGACGTGGGGACCATCGACAGCCTCTGGGAGTCGAACATGGAACTGCTCGACGACAGTCCCCAGCTGGACCTGCACGCCGACTGGTTCAAGATTTTCAGCCGCAACTACGCCCTGCCCCCCCACTACGTGGGCGAGAGCGGCAAGGTGGTCAACTCCATCATCGGCGACGGCTGTAAGATCTACGGCGAGGTGGTCAACTCGGTCATCTCCCCGGGCGTGGTCATCGGCCGGGGCAGCGTGGTCCGGGACAGCATCATCATGAAGGAGACCGAGATCGGCAAGAGCTGTACGGTGAACAAGTCGATCCTCGACGAGGAAGTGACCCTGGAGGACAACGTCTACATCGGCGGCGAGCAGAAGATCACCGTGGTGGGCACCGGGGTGTACGCCACCAAGGGCGCCATCATCTCGGAGGGCGACATGATCGAGCCCAACCGGGTTCTCAAACAGGATTAGGGGAGGACAAAACAATGCGCAAAGACGTATTCGGCCTGGTGTACGCAGGCGAGGAAAACATCAACTTGAGAGAGCTGGTCAACCTGCGCTCGGTCTCGGCCCTGCCGGTGGGCGGGCGGTACCGGGTCATCGACTTCACCCTCTCGAACATGGTCAATTCGGGCATCCGCAACATCGGCATCATCCCCAAGAAAAACTACCAGTCCCTCATCGACCACGTGGGTTCGGGCAAGGACTGGAACCTGGACCGCAAGACCGACGGGCTGTTCATCCTGCCCCCCTATGACACCTTTGAAAACACCGGCAGCTACAACGGGCTGGTGGACACCCTCAAGGGCGCGTCGGCCTACATCCGCCGGGCCCCCCAGAAGTACTGCCTGCTCACCGGCTCCTTCACCCTCTTCAACTGCGACTACTACGGGATGTTCGAGCGCCACATGGACACCGGGGCCGACATCACCATGCTCTACAACGAAGAGCCCACCTGCGCTGAGAAGGGGGCCCACTTCAAGGACCTGCGGCTGACCATGAACGACGACGGCCGGATCACCGACATGCAGTACCGCTCGGAGAAGTCCAGCCAGAAAAAGGTGGGGATGGACGTCTACCTGGTCCGCAAAGACCTGTTGGAGTACCTGGTGGACGACGCCATGGCCCACGGCAAGTACAACTTCGTCACCGACGTGCTCATCAAAAACCTCAAACACCTGAAAATCTACGGCTACAAGCACAGCGGCTATGTCTCCCGCCTGAGCTCGGCCGCCTCCTACCAGCAGCTGAACATGGACTTTCTCAAACCCGAGGTGCAGGACGACCTCTTCTGCAAAGAGCGGCCGATCTACACCAAGGTCAAGGACGGGGCGCCGGCCAAGTACGGCAGCGAGGCCCAGGTGAAAAACAGCCTCATCGGCTCGGGCTGCATCATCGAGGGCGAGGTGGAGAATTCGGTCCTCTTCCGCGGGGTCTATGTGGGCAAGGGCGCAAAAATCAAAAACAGCATTGTCATGCAGGACAGCCGGATCTACGAGAACACCTCGCTGGACCAGGTGATCGTGGATAAGCGGGTCAACGTGCGGCCGTACTCCAACCTGGTGGGCAGCCAGGAGTACCCCCTGATTATCCCGAAAGGAGCGGTGGTCTAGATGGCGGAAAAGCGGGTCAAAGTATTGCTGGCCGGGGCGGAATGCGCCCCCTTCGCCAAGATCGGCGGGCTGGCCGACGTGCTGGGCACCCTGCCGCAGGAACTCATCCGGCTGGGGATGGACGCGCGGGTCATCCTGCCCTTCCACAGCCAGATCAAGGCCAAGTACGCCGAGAAGACCGAGCACGTGGCGGACTTTCACATCGACCTGGGCTGGCGCAAGGACAAGTACGTGGGGGTCGAAAAGCTGGTCAAGGACAAGGTGACCTACTACTTCATCGACTCCAACGACTACTTCTCCGGCCCGGTCTACAAGGGCGGCATGGAGGAGGGCGAGCAGTACGCCTTCTTCAGTCGGGCAGTTTTGGAATGCCTGGACAAGATCGGCTTTATGCCCGACTTGCTCCAGTGCAACGACTGGCACACCGCCGTTATCCCCATGCTCATCAAGACCCAGTACGAGGGCCGTCCCCAGGGGAAGATCAAGACAGTCTACACCATGCACAACCTGATGTACCAGGGCGTCTTCAGCTTTGGCACAGTGCAGGATTGGCTGAACATCGACAGCCGCTACTACCACCCCGACTACATGGAGCTCAACGGCTGCGCCAACTTCGTCAAGTCGGCCCTGGTGTTTGCTGACAAGCTCTCCACCGTCTCCCCCTCCTACGCCGAGGAGATCAAGACCCCCTACTACGCCTGTAACCTGGAGGGGATGCTCAACAAGCGCGCGGGCGACCTGGTGGGCATTGTCAACGGCATCGACATAAACGAGTGGGATCCCGCCACCGACCCCCACACCCCCTACCACTTTGACAAGAGCGACCTCACCGGCAAGCGCCAGAACAAAGAGGCCCTCTACCGGGAGCTGGGGCTCACCGTGCCGGTGGACACCCCCCTCATCGGGATGGTCTCGCGGATGACCGAGCAAAAGGGCTTTGATTTGGTGATGCGGGTCTTCGACGAGATGATGGAGGACGACGTGGCCATTGTCCTGGTGGGGACCGGCGACTACAAGTACGAGCACTTCTTCTGGGAGATGGAGCGCAAGTACAAGGGCAGGGTCTGCTCCTATCTGGCCTACAGCAACGCGGTGGCACACCGGGTCTACGCGGCCAGCGACCTATTCCTCATGCCCTCCAAATTTGAGCCCTGCGGCATCTCGCAGATGATCGCCATGCGCTACGGCACCCTGCCGGTGGTGCGGGAGACCGGCGGCCTGCGGGACACCGTCTTCCCCTACGACGAGCAAAACGGCCAGGGCAACGGCTTCTCCTTTGCGAACTTTAACGCCCACGACATGCTTTACGTCATCCGCTATGCCCTGTCGGTGCTCGCCGACGAGGGCGCGCACCGGGAATTGGTAAATCACGCGCTGGATTGCGACAATTCCTTTGCAGTTTCGGCGGAAAAATACTATACTATGTTTATGGACGTTTTAAGGTAAGATCGCATACATGTGGAACATGAGACGCAATACTGAATTTTACTACCATCTACCATAGAAGGCTGCGCGGGTGAGGCTCTCCTGCCTCGCCCGCGCAGCTTGCCCTGCTTATCGGGGCGATGCCTGAAACGCAGTAACTTTTGCGGGAGGTACGAGATGAAATCGACCAAACAGACGCCCGAGGTGAAGGCCATCGCGGGCAAGCTCAAACGGCATTTCGGCAAGACCCTGGAGAACGCCACCAGAGAGGAGCTGTACAAGGCCAGCGCCATGTGCATCCGCGACGAGGTGGTGGACAAGTGGACCGCTGCCAACGCCGCAGTGGAGAAAAAGGGCCTGAAAAAGGTCTACTATATGTCCGCCGAGTTCCTGATGGGACGGGCCTACATCAACAACCTTGTCAACCTGGGGCTGTTGGAGCGGTACAAGGCCGCCTTTGAGAGCCTGGGGCTGGACATCGAGGAGGTCGCCTCGCAGGAGCGGGACGCCGGCCTCGGCAACGGCGGCCTGGGCCGCCTGGCCGCCTGTTTCCTGGAATCGCTGGCCACCCTTGACCTGCCGGCCATGGGCTGCGGCATCCGCTACGAGTACGGGCTGTTCAAGCAGCGCATCATCGACGGCGAGCAGGTGGAGATGGAGGACAACTGGCTGGAAGACGGCTGTGTCTGGGAGATCGAGCGCCCCGACGAAGAGGTGGAGGTCCACTTTGGCGGCGAGATCGTCGAGACCTGGACCGACCACAAGATGAAGGCCGAACACAAAAACTACTACACCGTGATGGCGGTGCCCTACGACATGCCGGTGGTGGGCTACAAGAGCAAGTGCCCGGCCACCCTGCGGCTCTGGAGCGCCCGGGCCAAAGACCGCTTTGACCTCAAGAGCTTCAACTCGGGCGACTACATGCAGGCCATGCAGGAGAGGGAGGCGGCCGAGGTCATCAGCAAGGTGCTCTACCCCGACGACAGCCACGAGCAGGGCAAACAGCTGCGCCTCAAACAGTTTTACTTCATGACCTCCGCCACCATGCAGAACCTGGTGCGCACCCACAAGGAGCGCCACGGCGACCTGCACAGCCTGCCCAACTACGTGGCGGTGCAGATCAACGACACCCACCCCACTCTGGCCATGCCGGAACTGATGCGCATCCTGATGGACGAGGAGAACTATACCTGGGAGGAGGCCTACAACATCGTCTCCCGGATGTTCAACTACACCAACCACACCATCATGGCGGAGGCCCTGGAGTGCTGGGAGGAGGGGATGTTCAAGGCCCTGCTGCCCCGCATCTACTCCATCGTGCAGGAGCTCAACCAGCGCTACTGCGAAAAGCTGAACCGCTACTACCCCGGGGACATGGACCGCATCAGCGACATGGCCATTGTGGCCTACGGCCAGATCCGGATGGCCAACCTCTGTGTGGCCGTCGCCCGCCGGGTCAACGGGGTGTCCCAGCTGCACGGGGCCATCCTCAAAAACGACCTCTTTGCCGACTCCTACAAGATCTACCCCCAGAAGTATCTGGCCATCACCAACGGCATCACCCACCGGCGCTGGCTGGCCGTGGCCAACCCGGCCCTGACCCAGCTGATGACCGAGACCATCGGCGACGGCTTCATCAAGGACTACCGCCAGTTTGACAAGCTGATGGAATACACCGAGGACGAGGCCTTTTTGGAGAAGTTCGCCGCCGTCAAGCAGCAAAACAAACAGCGGCTGGCCGACTACCTCTTGAAAAAGCAGGGGATCGAAGTCAACGTCAACTCGATCTTCGACGTGCAGGCCAAGCGGCTGCACGAGTACAAGCGGCAGCTGCTCAAATGCCTGCACATCCTCTACCTCTACAACTCCCTGCAGCAAAATCCCGACGCGGTGACCACCCCCATCACCTTCTTCTTTGCCGCCAAGGCCGCCCCCGGGTACGCCCGGGCCAAGAGCATCATCCGCCTGATCAACACCATTGGCGAACTGGTGAATAACGACCCGGCCACCAAGGGCAAGCTGCAGGTGGTGTTCATCGAAAACTACGAGGTCTCCTCGGCCGAGGTGCTGATCCCCGCCACCGACATCAGCGAACAGCTCTCCACCGCCGGGTTGGAGGCGTCGGGCACCGGCAACATGAAGTTCATGATGAACGGCGCCGTGACCATCGGCACCATGGACGGGGCCAACGTGGAGATCTACGACCAGGTGGGGCCGGAGAACATCTACATCTTCGGGGCCAACGTCAAAGAGATCAAGACCATGCAGACCTACAAGACCTACCGCCCCGGCGAGTACTTCGAGAAAAACCTCGACGTGCGCGCCGCCCTGGACCGCCTCATCGACGGCACCCTGCCGGGGGTCTCGGCCCACCGCTTCTCCGACCTCTACCAGTCGCTGCTCTTCGGCGACTTCGACGGGGCCGACAAGTACTTTGTCCTCCACGACCTGCCCTCCTACATCGGCAAGTTCGCGCGGGCCTACAAAAAGTACTGCACCGACCCCAAGGGCTGGCAGAAGATGGCCGCCATCAACACCGCCAAGTCGGGGGTGTTCAGCAGCGACCGCACCATCACCGAGTACAACGACAAGATTTGGAAGCTGGAAAAACTGAAGTAAAGGCGGGACAGATATGAGTATCCCTTTGAAGCCGGGGGTGGCTGCCCGGCACCTGAGCCTGGACAGCCGCTACCGCAGCCCTCTGGGGGCCATGCCCACCGGGGGGACGGTGCAGCTCTGGCTGGAGATCACCGAGGGCCAGGTGGAGGAGGTCTCCCTCCGCGTCTACCGGGACGATTCGCCCCAGGACCTCCCCATGACTCGGGAGAAGGACGGCCGCTACGCCGCCGAATTGGCGGTGGGGGAGAAGCCCTGCGTGCTCTGGTACCAGTTCGTGCTCACCCTGCCGGGGGGGCGGCACCTCTACTGCGGGCTGCCCTTTGGGCAGATGGCGGGGACCGGCTCTGTCTACACCGAGCCGCCGGCCAGCTTTCAGCTAACCGTCTACGACCGGGACTTTGCGACCCCGGACTGGGTGAAGAAGGGGGTCATGTACCAGATTTTTCCCGACCGCTTCAAACAGGGGGACCCCCGCAACGCCAGCAAGGGCCGCCGCTACCACGAGAAGATGGGGCGGACGGTGCGGCTGCACGAGAGCTGGGACGAGCTGCCCGACTACCTGCCTGCCGAGGGGGAGGAGTTCTACACCCCCTGCGACTACTTCGGGGGCGACCTGAAGGGGATCGAGGAGTCCCTGCCCTACCTCAAGGAGATGGGGGTGACCGTCCTCTACCTAAACCCCATTGTGGAGGCCGACTCCAACCACCGCTACAACACCGGCGACTACAAGAAGGTGGACCCCCTGTTGGGGAGCAACGCCGCCTTCGCCAGCCTCTGTCTCAAGGCCAAGGAGTGCGGCATCCGTGTCCTCTGCGACGGGGTGTTCTCTCACACCGGCAGCGACAGCATCTACTTCAACAAGCTGCAAAACTACAACAATCTAGGCGCCTACCAGGGGGAGCAGTCCCCCTACTACCGGTGGTTCCACTTTTTCGGCGACCGGGAACACTACCGCAGCTGGTGGGGGTTTGACACCCTGCCCGAGGTCAACGAGAGCGAACCCAGCTGGCAGGAGTACGTGATCACCGGCAAAGGCAGCGTCTTTGACTGCTGGCTGCGGCTGGGGGCCTCTGGTTTCCGGCTGGATGTGGCCGACGAGCTGCCCGACGAGGTCATCTCCCTGATGCGCAAAAAGGTCAAGTCCCGCAGCGAGAACAACCTGCTGCTGGGCGAGGTATGGGAAGACGCCACCATCAAGGAGAGCTACGGCCACAAGCGCCAATACGCCCTGGGCCGGGGGCTTGACAGCGTGATGAACTACCCCTTTCGGGGGGCGGTCATCGACTACCTGTTGGAAAAATCCACCGCCTTTGAGCTGCGGGACTTCCTCTGTGCCCAGCAGGGCAACTACCCCAAACCCATGTACTACAGCCTGATGAACCTGCTCTCCTCCCACGACGTGGCCCGCATCCGCACGGTGCTGGGCACCGAGATCGACGGGGAGGGGATGGAGCGGCCCGACCAGGCCGCGTTCCTGCAGGGCATCGGCGACTACGAGGCAGCCCAGGGCAAAGGACGCACCCGTCTGGCCATGGCGCTGCAGTTTGCCGTCCCCGGCATCCCCAGCACCTATTACGGCGACGAGTGGGGGATGCAGGGCCTCAAAGACCCCTTCAACCGGGCCCCCTTCCGCCCCAAAGGGGAGGAGGAGCTGCACCAGGTGGTGCAGCGGTTGGGCTCCCTGCGGGCCGCCACCCCCGCCCTGCAGACCGGCCACGCGGCCTTCTTCGCCCCCGCCCACGAGGTCATTGGGGTGTTGCGCTTCTGCCTGGACGGGCAGGACGCCTTTGGCGAGGCGGCCGAGGACGGCACCTACCTGGTCCTCTGCAACCGGGACGAGGTGGACCAGGAGCTGACCGTCGACCTGCGCCAGCCCTTCCCCGGGCTGGACGAGCCGGTTTTGGCGCGGCTGCGCGACGAGCCCTACGCGGTGGCGGAAAACGTCTGGAGCGGCGTCATCTCCCCGGTGGAAGAGGGGAAGGTCACCCTGACCCTGCCGGCAGAGGATTTTGCTGTCTACCAGGTGCGCTAGAGAAAGTCAGTGAGGGATAAACGAGCGGGAACAGCCCTACAGGGCTGTTCCCGCTCGCTCTTTGTTTGGGGAGGAAAACAGGCTTGTGAAAAAGGGGGAGGGCCCGGCGCTGTGATTGCGCCGGGCCCTCTTTATTCCCCGCGCCGGCAGAGCCGGGTTGGGGGGATAGGACTGCCAAAAATTGATTGGGGGTGAGAACGCCGTTCTCTTCTCACTGGCACCATCCTATCAGCTCTCGGTCACAGATTTGGTCACAAAACAGAAAAAAACGAAAAAATAGAAAAGATTTTTAACCGGGTTTGCCTTCTGCCGGGCTGGCCCTCCCCCGCGGGGAGAACGGGCTTCCAATACGGCGCAAAAGGGGAGGGCGCGCAGGTTTTAGCCGCGCGCCCTCCCCGCAAAGGCAGTCGATAGCAAGGGGCTATTTGGTCAGCTCATCCATCAGGGCGCTGACAGCTGTGACCAGCTTGTCAAACTTCTCGTCCGCCTCGGCCTGGGTCTTGCCGCTGGCCGAGAGATAGGCCTTCAGCTTGGGCTCGGTGCCCGAGGGGCGGAGGATGAAGCTGCCCCCGTCGATCTGGTAGCTGAGCACGTCCGATTGGGGCAGGGTGATGGCGCTCTCCTCGCCGGTGGCGCAGTTCACCTGTTTTTGCAGCAGGTAGTCGGCGTAGGCGGTGATGGGGTAACCGGCGATCTCCTTGGGGGCGTTGGCGCGCACGGTTTTGACCGCCCCCTGGATCTTGGCGATCCCCTCTTTGCCGGCCAAGGTCTTGGAGAGGACCTTCTCGTCAAAATAGCCGTACTTCTCGTAGAGGGCGCAGAGGGCGTCGTAGAGGTTCATCCCCTTCTCGGCGTAGTAGCAGGCCATCTCGGTGGTGAGGGTGGCGGCGATACAGGCGTCCTTGTCCCGCACGAAGGTGCCGCTGAGATAGCCGAAGCTCTCTTCAAAGCCAAAGAGGAAGGTCCCCTTGCCGGTGCGCTCGCTGAGCTTGATCTGCTCGGCGATGAACTTGAAGCCGGTGAGCACCCGGCGCAGCTCCACCCCGTAGCGGGCGGCGATGACGTCGGCCATCTCGGTGGAGACGATGGACTTGACCACGAACTCGTCGCCCTTGCGGTCACCGGTTTTCTGGGAGAGGATGTAGTCCAGCAGCAGCACCCCGATCTGGTTGCCGGTGAGCACCTGGAAGGAGCCGTCCTTCTGCCGCACGGCCACCCCCAGGCGGTCGCAGTCGGGGTCGGTGGCCAGCAGCATGTCGGCCCCCACCTGGTTGGCCAGCTCGGTGGCCAGCACAAAGGCGGCGGGGTCCTCGGGGTTGGGGGCGCTGACAGTGGGGAATTTGGGGTCGGGCAGCTCCTGCTCCTTCACCACGTAGAGGTGCTGAAAGCCCAGCCGCCCCAGCACAGTGCGCACCGGGATGTTGCCGGTGCCGTGCAGCGGGGTGTAGACGATGTTGAGGGAATCCTTCTGGGCGTCGATGGCCGAGCGGTTGATGCAGACCGAGAGCACATCCTGGTAGTACTGCTCGTCGATCTCCTTGCCGATGAAGTGCAGCAGCCCCGCCTCCTCGGCGGCCTTCTGCTCCATGGGGGCGACCGAGAAGATGTCGGTGATCTTTTCAATGTAGCCGGTGACGGTGGCCGCGTCCTCCACGGCCAGCTGGCCGCCGTCCTCCCCGTAGACCTTGTAGCCGTTGTACTGGGGCGGGTTGTGGCTGGCGGTGATGACCACCCCGGCGATGCAGCCCAGCTTCAGCACCGCGTAGGAGAGCTGGGGAACCGAGTGCAGGCACTCGTAGAGGTAGACCTTGACGCCGTTTTGGCAGAGGACCAGGGCGGTCTCCAGGGCGAAGCGGTCGCTGTACAGCCGGGAGTCATAGGCGATGGCGACCCCCCGATTGGCCCCGCCGATCTCGTTGATGTAGTCGGCCAGCCCCTTGGTGGCCTGGCGGACGGTGAAGATGTTCATCCGGTTGGTGCCAAGACCGATGGTGCCCCGCATGCCGGCGGTGCCAAATTCCAGCGGCTTGTAGAAGCTGTCCTCGCAGAGGGCGTCGTCAGCGCCGATCTGGGCCAGCTCCCCCTCGTATTCGGTGCCCTTCAGGGCGGCGCTCCAGGCCGCATAGGTGTCCTTGTAGCTCATGGTCATTTCCTTCCTTTCCCATTTGGTCTCAAAAGAGAGGTGTATTCCCTCAGCGGCCGGCGGGCAACCGCCCATACGCCGCTGTCTTTTGACAAAGTGACTCTGCCAGTTCGGGGCCCAGGGCCCCGGGGGTCAGCCGCCAGCACCAGTTGCCGCCGGTGGTGGAGGGGGTGTTCATCCGCGCCTCGCTCCCCAGTTCCAGCAGGTCCTGCACCTGAAAGATGCAGAGGTCGCAGACGCTGGCGAGGGCGGCCCGCAGAAAGGGGGCGCTGCACCCCACTTCCAGCGAAAAGCCCAGGTAGTCGGCGGCGTACCGGCGGGTGTGTTCCCCCGCCTTTTCAAACCAGCCGGCCAGGGTGTCGTTGTCGTGGGTGCCGATGTAGACCACGCTGTTTGCCCGGTGATTGTGGGGGAGATAGGCGTTGTCGCTCCCCCCGTCAAAGGCGAATTGCAGCACCTTCATCCCCGGGAAGCCGGATGCCTCCAGCAGCTTGTGGACGTCGGGGGTCAGGTAGCCCAGATCCTCGGCAATCAGGGGCAGGTCGTCGCCCAGCGCCTTTTTCAGCGCCTGAAAGAAGGGGAGGCCCGGCCCAGTCTCCCAGTGGCCGCCCTGGGCGGTCTCGTCCCCAAAGGGGATGGCCCAAAAGCTGGAAAAGCCCCGGAAGTGGTCGATGCGCACCAGGTCGCAGCACTGCAGCTGCAGTCCCAGCCGCTGGATCCACCAGCGGTAGCCCGAGCGCTTCATCCGCTCCCAGTCGTAGAGGGGGTTGCCCCAGAGCTGGCCGGTGGGGGAGAAGTAGTCGGGCGGGCAGCCGGCCACAAAGCGGGGCTGCCGCTCCTCGTCCAGCCAGAAGAGCTGGGGATTGGACCAGACGTCGGCTGAGTCCATGGACACGTAGAGGGGGATGTCGCCGATGATGCCCACCCCCTGGGCGGCGGCGTACTCCTTGAGGGCGGCCCACTGCTTAAAAAAGAGGTATTGCAGGTATTTGTGGTAGGCGATGTCATCCTTTAAAAGGGTGCGGTAGCGGCGCAGGGCGGCGGGCTCCCGCAGGCGGATGTCCTCCTCCCACTCCTGCCAGGGGCGGCCGCCGAAATGGCCCTTGAGGGCCATGAAGAGGGCGTAGTCCCCCAGCCAGTGGATGTGTTTGCGACAAAAGGCGAGGAAGCCCGACTGATCGGTCTGCTTTTTGGCCCGCTGGTAGGCGGCGCGCAGCACCCCCTCCCGGTGCTGGTAGATGCGGCCGTAGTCCACCTGTTGGGGGTCGTCTCCCCAGTCGGGGGCCGCCGCCTCTTCTGGGCGGAGGAGACCCTCCTCCGCCAGGGTGTCCAGGTCGATGAAATAGGGGTTGCCGGCAAAGGCCGAAAAGGGCTGGTAGGGGGAGTCCCCGTAGCTGGTGGGGCCGATGGGCAGTACCTGCCACCACCGCTGCCCGCTGCGGTGCAAAAAGTCGACCCAATCCCGGGCCGCCCGCCCCAGGGTGCCGATGCCGTGGGGCGAGGGAAGGCTGGTGACAGGGCACAAAATGCCGCTGCTTCGTTCCATGAATACGCTCCTCAAAAGGCGCCGCCAATTGCAAAAAGAGCAGAGAAAACCCCGCTCATATAGGAATATGCCAAAAAACTTGGAATATATTTGTACGTGTTACACGAAAACACAAAAGGCGAGAACCGTTAATTTGTTTATTTTATTCTACGGCTTTTTCCCCTGCAAGTCAATATCTGGGAGGCATTTTCGGGGGCGCTAAGGGCGGGGGGAAGGAGCGACCAAAAAAGGGGAGATGTGGTTGACAAAGTAGGGGAGATGTGGTATAGTAAACACCGTCAAAGACAGTCGGTGTTGATGGCGCGTAGGATCCACCCGTTCCCATCCCGAACACGGAAGTTAAGCTACGCAGCGCTGAAGATACTTGGCGGGAAGCTGCCTGGGAAAATAGGGCGATGCCGACACAAAAGCGGCCTGTGAAAGCAGGCCGCTTTTTTTTGTTTTTCTCCCTCTTTCCCTTTTCCCCTTCCTGTACCAGTATTGTCCCCAGCGCGCGCCGGGGGCCGCGGCCTCATCTGTCAGGCGCTGGATTGCAGAGTGCGAGGGAAGTGCCGTCGTCAAGCGCAATTGTGCGGGTTGAGCGATTTTGGTGGCGGGGGCGCCGGGGCTGCGCCGTTCGCTGTTCGCCCTGCCCATCTGTGGCGCTGCGCCCGCCCGGCGGGAGAGCTTCAAAAGGGGGGCGGCTGCTGGAAGAGCGAGGGAGATATGGCAAGCCCGTCTGCCGGGGCTTTGAGTGGGGAAAAGAGCGCTGTTCTCCCCGGACAGGGCCTTCTCCCCTTTTGATTGGGCCTGGCCCTCTCTGGCTAGATTTCGGCTTTTGTCTGGACCATCGCTCATCTCGGATTGGGCCCCATTCTCCCGGCCAGGTTTGGATCCTTTTCGACCGGGACTCGTTCTCTCAGTTGGACTTTGGCCCTTTCTGGTTGAGGTCTCTCTTCTCCGGCAGGACCTCATTTTTCCCAGTCGGCCTTTTCCCTTCTCGGTCAAACCTCTTTCCTCTTCGGTTGAACGCTCGTTTCCCCAGCTAGAGGGATCGCCTTTTCCAGCTGGGCTTCGCCCATCTCGGCTGGGATCCGTCCCCTCTGGCCAGGCTTCGCCCCCTGTCTGGGCGTTCACCCTTCCTATTTAAAATTTACCCTCTCTGGCAGGGATTCGCTTCCCCCAATCGGCTTTTTCCCTTTTCGGCCAAAGCTCGTGCATCTTCGGTTGAGTTTTTATTTCTCCGGCTGTGGGATTTGTCTTTCCTGGTGGTTTTTGGCCACCAGCTCTTCCCACTAGAGCCCTGTTTTTCCCAATTGCCGTCCCCTCTCGCTTCCCCCCGGCTAGCCCCTCCCCCTTTCCGACCGGTCCTCCAGTTGCCGCTCCGGGAAGGGAGGGCGGGGGAACACTTGTCAAAGCGGGAGGGGGGACTTCGCTTTTCCCTGCCCCGTGCCCCGCTGTCCGGCCGCTGTGGGTGCGGCCGGGCAGCGGGAGGACCCGCGGCGGCGCGCTGCCATCCGACAGAAGCCCACTTTTAGGGATCCGCGCACAAAAAATAAAAAAATTTGCAAAAGTTGAAGACAGGGGCGACCCTCGATCGTTTTATAGACAGAGCCGCCTGAAAGGAGGGAATGCCAGGGATGCGGGAGAGCGAATTTGAAGAGCTGATGAAGCAGTACCAAAACCTGGTATTCACTGTCTGCTACCAGCTGGTGGAGGATTACCAGGAAGCGCAGAACCTGACCCAGGAGACCTTTTTGGCGGCCTATCGCTTTGTCGACAACTGCGAGGGCAAACACATCCGCCCCTGGCTCTGTCGGGTGGCGGCCAACAAGGCCAAGGACTTTTTAAAGAACAGCTACCGCCGCCGCACCCAGCTCGACGGCGAGGGGGCGCTGGCCGCAGCGGTGGCCGACCCATCCCCGCCGCCGGATCAGCAGTACATAGAGCAGGAGTCGCGGGAGCGGGTGGCCGCCGCCATCGAGGGGCTGAAAGAGCCCTACCGCAGCGTGCTGGCCCTCTCCCTACTAGAGGAGAGGACCGCCACCGAGATCGCCATCACCCTGGGTCGCCCCCTGAAAACGGTGCAGACCCAGCTGGCCAGAGGGCGGGAACGACTGAAAAAACAACTGGAAGGGGAGAGGGAAGATGACGCTGTTTGACCGAGATGGACACCTGACCGGCCAGGCCCTTGCGGCCTTGCAGGCCGGTGGCCTGCCCGAGGAGAGCCGCCTCGAAGTGGCCGAGCACCTGGCCAGCTGTGACCGCTGTGTGGCCGCCTACAGCGCGCTGCTCTCCCCCGAAGGGCTGCTGACCCCGCGGGAGCCGGTCGCTCCCCGGGTGATGGAGACCCTGCGCCGGCGGGAGCGCCGCCTCCGGCTGCGCCAGTGGGGCACCATGGCGGTGGCCGCCTGTCTGGCCATTGTCTTTTGGGTGTCGGGGGTCTTTACCGGCAGCTTTTGGTCCCGCACTGAGGGGGAGGACGTCCCCTCCCTGGCCCGGCAGACCGCGGCCTTTGTGGATCAGGTGAGCCAGAAGACCGGCGACCTGATGAACCAATTTGATTTGAGAGAGGTATTTCAAAATGAGAAAGAGTAAATTTTTGACCTTCTTCTGGTCCCTCCTCCCCGGCGCGGGGCAGATGTATCTGGGGCTGATGCGCCGCGGCGTCTCGCTGATGGCCCTCTTCTTTGGAGCCATCGCCGTTGCGGGGTGGCTGAACATCGGGCTCTTCCTCTTTGCCATCCCGGTGATTTGGTTCTACGCCTTCTTCGACGCCATGAACCTGGGCAGCCTTCCCTACGACGCCCTGCAGTACCGCCGCGCCTGCGACGACTTCCTCTGGAAGCCCAGCGACATGGAGGGGCTGAAAAAGCGGCTGGGCGGCAAGACCCAGATTTGGGTCGGCCTGGGCTGCATCGCCTTGGGGCTGTATGTGCTGCTGGACAATCTGCTGATGCCCTACCTGCGGCGGGTCCTGGCCCACTCGGGCCTGTTCTGGGACATTGTCAACAGCCTGCCCACCCTGGTGGTGGCGCTGGCGGTCATCGCCTTGGGGTTCTATCTGGTGATCGGCCGGAACAAGCGGGAGAAGGAGATTCCCTTTGTCCCCTATCAAGGAGAGGAGGAGAGCGAGCATGACGGAGAATAGCACCCCCCGCGACGAGCGCAGAGAGGAGCCCTTTGCCGCGGGCGCTCCCCGGCAGGAGGGGGCCGGCGATCCCCAGTCGGGCCCTGTGCCCGGCGGCCAGACCCCGCCCCCCAATGGCGGCCCCTGGCAGGGCCCCGGATACGGCGCGCCTGTGGGGCAGGTGCCGGTCTACCCGGTCCCGCCCCGCGACAAGCGGCGCCGGGTGGGCACCTTCAGCCTGGGGCTGGCCCTTATCTATGCCGGCGCCCTGGCCATCCTCAACCTGGTGATCCCCAACTTCCATCTCCTGAGCGCCCTGCGCTGGGCCCCGCTGCTACTGGTGGCCCTGGGGCTGGAAATCATCGCCTCCCACGTGATTTTGCGGGGAGAGCGGTTCAAGTACGACTTTCTCAGCGGCTTTCTCTGCCTCATGCTGACATTGGCAGGGGTGGGGGCGGCGGCCGCTACCCCCCTGCTGGACTACTACACCCCCCAGCGGGCGATGGCCGAGCGGCGGGTGGAGCGCCAGCTGGAAGACCAGCTGTACGAGCAGTTGAAGGGCGACGTGCAGATCGCCGGGATGAGCGTCTGGGTGGACATCCGCGACCCCCAGGTGGGGGAGGAGTTCTCCGCCGGCGATTTGGGCGACCTGGACAGCGTGCACCTGGACCTGAGATTGCAGGGCGAGTTTGCCGACAAGCTGGCCTTTGCCACCGCCGTGCGGGGGATACTGGACCAACTGGACGCGCTGGGGGTGCGGATGGACCGAATCTCCTTCAGCGCCGAGGGAAATCGGGTCGCCTACAGCTTACAGGTGCAGGATCAGTTCCAGCTGCACATGCGCACCGACTTGCTGGAAAAACAGGTCGTCGTCCACGGCGATCCCGTCGGCGAAGTCGACTAGCGCCATTTATAGAGAAAAGCCCTCTGCCGGTCGGCAGAGGGCTTTTTGACGCTCATCCTCGCTGGTCCGCCCGGTCGAGAACGTAGAGAAAGGCGGCGGCAATGGCCTCCTTGGGGATCACCGTCCCCAGCTTGGCGATGTCCAGGGGGTTGCGCAGCTCCCCCGCCATCCGCAGCGCCGCCTCCTGGGAGAGGGAGCGCTTTTTCCGCCTGGCCCAGACCGCCCTGCGCGCCCGCAGGGAGTGCAGAAAGCCGGCGGCGGTGTAGGTGGGGGTGTGGGGGACGGAGAAGAGCTCCCCCGCCACCTCGGCGCAGCGCAGGGCCATGTCCTCGTAGCTGCGCAACCGGTAGCCGTAGGGGCGAAAGAGGGTGCGCACCGCGCGCTGCAGGCCGATGCGGGTCAGGGGGGAGAGGCCGCCAAGCAGCGCCTCCAACTCGGCCCGGGTGATGCGCAGCAGGGGGAGGAGGGCGTCCCCCTCCCCCCGGGCAAAGGTGTAGGCAAACCCGTCGCGCAGCCCCAGGGCCTTCCGCCCGTCCTGGGCCCCCACCGCCAGGTTGTGGCGGGCCTGCCGTGGGGAGAAGTCCAGCACCGGCCCCAGGTCCCAGTAGCAGTCGATGACCCGGGCGCGCTTGAGACTGCCCGGCCGCTTGACGCCGGGGGCGTGCAGGTCCACCGCCCAGATCTCGTCGGCCCCACAGCGGCTGGCCAGCTCCACCGGCAGGTTGTCGTAGTAGCCCCCGTCCATGTAAAATTTGCCGTCGATCTCCCACCGCTGTAGGGCGGGGAAGAGGGAGCTGGACGCCATCAGGTAGTCGATGAGCCTGCCCGCGGGGATGTCGCGGCAGAGCAGGGTGCAGGGCTTGAGGGTGGGGTACTCCACCGTCACCAGCCCCAGCTCGGTGGGGGAGCGGCGCACCCGCCCCTCGTCGATGCAGCCCTCCAGCAGGGCCTTGAGGGGAGAGGTGTCGACGCCGCCGTTTTGCAGGTATTGGCTGACAAACCCCACCGCGGTGGTCACCGCCTCGGCAGGCGGAAGGGCGCCCAGGGACGCCGCGTCCAACTGCAGCACCGCCTCGGTGGTGATCTGCCGCCAGAGGGCCTCCGCCCGGTCCAGGTCGCCCTGGGCGATGAGGGCGGCATTGAGCGCCCCCACCGAGGTGCCAGTCACCACTCCGAAGGAGAGCCCTCCTTCCTCGGCCAGGGCCCGGTATACCCCGATCTCATAGGCCCCCCTGGCCCCGCCGCCGGACAGCACCAGTCCCCGCATGCCGTCGCCCTCCTCTGTAGCCGCCCGACTCTGCAGAGTGGGCTGTTTGACTTTATTCTACCACAAGTCTGCCCCGATCGGCCGCCCTTTTTGCGGGGGCGAAAATATACAGAGGATGCATTAAAAATGAATAATATGCCGTATAAATTTATATTTTTGCCGTTTCGCACAAAACAAAAGGCATTTTATTGCGAATAATAGGCGGGAAAAGAGGGGAAAAGGGGTAGACAAACGGGTAATGCTTGCGTATAATTATACATGCACTCCCCCGAACAAAGGGGACAGCACCCCAAAACACACAAGGAGGAATTTCTCATGCCCGAAAAGATTGCCGACGCCGTTCAGCCAGATGCCTGGTACGAGGCGCTGCCCAGACCCCAGTACGCGACCCTGGAAGCAGTCGAGCAGCCCGACCCCTGGTTCTCGGTCTACAGATTGCCTCACGACGTCTACGCCATCTACGAGCCGGGCCACTTCCAGGAGGTCATCTCCTACCTGGTCCTGGGCGGTGAGAAAGCCCTCCTCATCGATACCGGCATGGGGATGGGCAACATCAAAAAGGTGGTGGACTTCCTCACCGACAAGCCGCTGGTGGTGGTCAACACCCACAGCCACTTCGACCACATCGGCTGCAACTGGATGTTTGAAAAGGTGCACATCTACAACCACCCCGGCGCCATCAGACGGATGAAAGAGGGGCTCACCCACCAGGAGGTGGAGGACAACTTGAAACCCGGTTCCAACTGGATCCCCTACCCCGCCGACTTCGTCCCCGAGGAGTACGCCATCAAGCCCTGCAACTACGTGCCCATCGAGAACGGGCACCAGTTTGACCTGGGCGGCCGGGTGCTCACCGCCTTCAACACCCCCGGGCACTCGCCCGACAGCATCATGCTCGCCGACGACGCAAACAAGCTGCTCTTCACCGGCGACAC
Source organism: Acetanaerobacterium sp. MSJ-12 (assembly GCF_018917875.1). Lineage (NCBI taxonomy): Bacteria > Bacillati > Bacillota > Clostridia > Eubacteriales > Oscillospiraceae > Acetanaerobacterium > Acetanaerobacterium sp. MSJ-12. The sequence goes on from NZ_JAHLPK010000002.1 coordinate 31,289, forward strand.
CTTCTACCCCGCCACCCTCTACGCCCACCTGGATTCCCACGACGGGCTCAAATCGGTCATCGACACCTATAAAAAGACCATGGAGGAGGTGGCCGCCAAGTACGGCGACTACACCCTCATCTGCTCCCACAACGAGCCCATGAGAGAGGGCAAGACCCTCGGCCAGGTGGCCGACGCCTTTGCCGCCATCGAGACCGGCGACCTGCCCTACCAGGAGGACGAAAACCACCTGAAAAAGTACACCTTTGACGGCTTCTGCATCGTCACCCTGTAAGCCGCGATCCCATTTCTATAAAGAGCCGGGGAGAGAAAAGCCCGGCGCACATTGAGAGGAGAAACAAAAGATGAATGCAATCAAGAAAATTCTGGCGACCACCCTGGCGCTGAGCATCGGCGCCCTGTCCCTGGCCGGCTGCGGCGGCAAAAAGACCGAGGGCACCGGCAAGGCCTACGACAAAGAGGTCATGACCCCCGGCAAACTGGTGGTGGGCATCTCCGCCGACTACCCGCCCTACGAGTCCCTGGGCAACGACGGCAAGGTCGAGGGCTTTGACGTGGACATGGCAAACGAACTGGCCAAGTACATGGGCAAAGACGGCCAGCCCATCGAGCTGGAGTTCAAGAACATGGACTTCCACAGCATCATCACCGCCCTGCAGGCCGGGCAGATCGACGTGGGCATCTCCGCCTTCACCTATGACCCCGAGCGCGACTGCCTCTTCAGCGACACCTACCTGACCAGCGAGCAGCTGGTGGTGGTCAGCAAGGAGTCCGGCTACAAGAACCTGGAAGACCTGACCGGCAAGAAGATCGGCGCCGGCACCGAGACCACCGGCGCCAAGGCCGCCGAGGAGAACATCAAAGACGCCAAAGTCTCCAGCCCTGGCGACTACACCGTCATGTTTGAGGCCCTGAAGACCGGCGCCCTGGACGCGGTGGTCTGCGACGGCCAGGTGGCCAAGAACTATGTGGCCGCCAACAGCAACCTGGAGATCCTCGGCGACCCCCTGGTGAAAGAGGAGAACCAGATCATTGTCAAAAACGGCAACAACGAGCTGCTCAAAGAGATCAACAGCGCCATCGCCCAGTTCCTGGCTTCCGATGCGCCCCAACAGCTCAAAGACAAGTGGGAGATCGAGGGCTAAGCGCCTCGCCCCGCGAGAAGTGAACTTTTAAAGCGGGAGGGCCCCGTGTCCCCCGGCGAACAGTGGAGGCAGGCCCCCGGGCCTGTCCTCTCGCCGTCTCGGGGCGTCCGCCGCCGACTACTTGAGTAAAGGATTGTTCTGATTATGGATATTGTCCAAAAGATTTTTACGGCAGACAATCTGCTGTTTATGGCCCGCTCCGCCGGCTGGTCCATCATCATCGCCGTCTGCGCCCTGCTGGCCGGCACGGTGCTGGGAATTCTGGCGGCGGCGGCCCGCATCTCCAAGAGCAGGATCCTGCGGGCCATCTCCACGGTCTATGTGGAGTTTATCCGCGGCACCCCCATGCTGGTGCAGATCCTCTTCTGGTTCTTGGGTTTCCCCGTCGTCTGCAAGGCGATCACTGGCTCGGCCGTGAACATCGACCCCTACGCCATCGGCATCATCGCCATGGGCATCAACAGCGGCGCCTACTCCTGTGAGCTCATCCGCTCGGCCATCATGGCCGTCGACCGGGGCCAGTGGGAGGCCGCCCAGGCCCTGGGGCTGAGCTACACCGGGATGATGCGCCACATCATCCTCCCCCAGGCCTTTAAGCGGATCGTGCCGCCCCTGGTCAGCGAGTTTGTCACCCTCATCAAGGACTCCTCCCTGATTTCCACCATCGGCGCGGTGGAGTTGACCCAGAGCGCCAAGGTGCTGGGCGCCCGGTACTACAACTTCATCCTCCCCCTGGCGCTGGCCTGTGTGGTCTACCTGACTTTGACCCTGACCATCTCCCACTTTGGCAAGAAGATTGAAAGGAAGTTGGCTGAAAGTGATTAAACTCGAACACATCAACAAGAGCTTTGGCTCCCTGCAGGCGGTGAAAGACGCCAACCTGAACGTGGAGAAGGGGGAGATCATCTGCCTGATCGGCCCTTCGGGCTCCGGCAAATCGACCTTGCTGCGGTGCATCAACGGGCTGGAAGTGCCCGAGAGCGGCACCATCACCATCGACGGCCAGGTGCTCAACACCGGCGACAAAAAGGGTGCCAAAGAGCTGCAGAAACAGCGCGCCAAGATGGGCTTTGTCTTTCAGCACTTCAACCTCTTCCCCCACATGACCGTCCTCAAAAACCTCACCCTGGCCCCGGTGCAGGTGCTGGGCCGCACCCAGGAGGAGGCCGAGGCCAAGGGGCGGGAGCTGCTGGAGCGCGTCGGGCTGGCCGACAAGGCCGACAGCTACCCCAACTCCCTCTCCGGCGGGCAGAAGCAGCGGGTGGCCATCGCCCGCAGCCTGGCCATGGAGCCGCAGATCATGCTCTTTGACGAGCCCACCTCCGCCCTCGACCCCGAAATGGTGGGCGAGGTGCTGGACGTCATGAAGGAACTGGCCACATCGGGGATGACCATGATGGTGGTCACCCACGAGATGGGCTTTGCCAGAGAGGTGGCCACCCGGGTCATCTTCCTGGACGAGGGGCAGATCCTCGAAGAGGCGACCCCCGAAGAGATTTTCAAGGCGCCCAAACACCCCCGCACTAAGGAGTTTTTGAGCAAGGTCCTCTGAGACGTGAAGGAGGGCCGCCGAGACAAGCCGTCCCGGCGGCCCTCCTTGCAATTGTAAGAAATTTGTGCGCATTTTAGCGCCCTTTTGCCGGTTGCGCCCCGACCGGCTTTGCGGTATCCTGAAGGGGTAGAAGGGGGCGATTTGGCCCCCTGTGAAACAGGAGGGATCTGCGATGAAGACTTGTCCCCACTGCGGCACCCATTGGGAGGACGACTGCTGTTTTTGCCAGCGGTGCGGCGCCCCCTTGCCGCCGCCTCCGCCGCCCTATGGCGCCGCTCCGGTGCCACCCCCGCGGCCGGTCTACCCCGGCGCGCCGTCGGGCACCACCTACCTGGTGTTCTCCATCCTTGCCACCCTGCTGGGCTGCTTTTTCTGTTTCCCCTTTGGCCTCATCGGCATTGGGGGGATCGTCTATGCCTCCCAAATCGAGGGCGCCCTGGGCCGGGGCGATCTGGCGGGGGCCCGCACGGCGGCCAACCGGTCGCTGATCTTCACCATCCTCGCCGCCGCCTCGCCGCTGATCGCGGTGCTCTTTGGCCTTTTGGCGGGCTTTGGCAGCATCTTCGGCTGGCTGTTCTGGTAGCGACGTCTGTGTGCATCCGGCGGGCGGGCCGCTCCCCTTTTGGGGGGCGGCCCGCTTTTTTGCCCCTGGCAATTGCGCCAAACTTTTGTCGTCAACTATGGGGAAAACACGACTGGCAACCGGTTGCAGAGATGGAGTATAATAAATAACATAGAGTAGTGCGCTGCGGCGCTGATGATAGGAGAGGAGCAGAGCGGGTGGCCAAGAGCTTTTTATACAACCAGATCAAACAGGACATCATCCACAAGATCGATGCAGACATCTACAAAAATGGCGACAAGCTCCCCAGCGAGGCCCAGCTGGTGGAGGAGTACGGCGTCAGCCGCAACACGGCCAGCCGAGTCCTCAACGACCTGGTGGAGGAGGGGTATGCCCGCCGCCGCCAGGGCAAGGGCACCTTTGTCTACAACCAGAAAATCGACAACCGGCTGCAGGGGATCCAGAGCTTTACCGACATGTTCGAGCGCAACAACAAAAACCCCTCCACCAAGGTGCTCGCCTACGAGGTGGTGGACGAGCCCCCGGCCCGGGTGCGGGAAAACCTGCACCTGGGGGAGGGGGAGAAGGCCATCCGCCTCTACCGGGTGCGCTATGCCGACGACACCCCCGCTGTCCTCAACGAGACCTTTCGCAGCTTCAGCCGGTTTGAGGGACAGATGGAGTGCGACCCCGCCACCGTCTTTTCCTACGGCTATCTGAAAAAGCTGAAAAACATCTACCCCGTCCACTCGGAAGAGGTGCTGGAGATCGCCCTACTGGGCCCGGAGGAGGCGGTGCTCCTGGAACAGAAGGTGGGGGCCCCCGCCTTTTTGGTGAAGTCGGTCACCTCCGACAACACCGGCCAGCCGCTGGAGGTGGTCAAGTCCCTCTACCGGGCCGACCTCTTTCAGTTCTCGGTGGTTCTCGACCAGGAGGACCCAGGCCGATAGAGCGTACAAAAAAAGAGCGCCATTCCCGATGGGGGAGTGGCGCTCTTTTCTTCGTTGTCTAGAACAGGGGGATATCAGCTGTCCAGCGAGAAGGTGTTGCCCCCCTCCGCCTTGGCCTGGTAGAGGGCCTTGTCCGAGCGGTGGTACAGCTCTTCAAAGGTGTCGCCCGGCCGGGCGATAGCAATGCCCACGCTGGCGCTGATGCCCGCGTGGCGGTCTTCGCAGCGCTCTACCAGCCGGCGGCAGAAGGCTTCGGCCAGCTGGGCGGCCGCGGCGGCGCTTTGCCCGGGCAGGCAGGCGATGAACTCGTCGCCCCCTAGCCGGCCCAGCACCCCGCCGGCAAAGGACGATTCCATGCAGCGGGCCAGCTCGACGAGGATGTCGTCCCCCATCTGGTGGCCAAATCGGTCGTTGACCGACTTGAAGCGGTCCAGATCCAGCAGGAAAAAGGCCGCCGTCTCGCCGGGCTGCAGGGCGTCCAGCAGCCGCAGCACCTCCCTTTCACAGGTGCTGCGGTTGTAGAGGCCGGTGAGTCCGTCGGTCTGGGAGCGGTGGAGGAGGAAATCCCGCTCGGCCCGCTCCTTTTCGATGTTGCGCAGCTTGCCGATGCAGTAGAGGGGGTGTCCCTCCTCGTCGTAGAGGCAGATGCGCAGCAGGGAAAACCAGGCGGAAGAGCCGTCGGCTAGGGGACAGCGGATCTCCGCCTGCACCGATTTTTGGTTGAGGTCGAATGCCTGTTTGGCCACCTGCTCATCCCACCCCACCAATTCGGGGAAGAGCTCCTTCGCCCGCTCCCGGTAGTGGGGGATGACGAGGTCGCAGCCAAAGGCCTTGGCGAACTTGTCGGAGACGGTGAGGGCGTCGGCCCGCACGTCGTATTCAAAGAGGAATTCGTCGCTGAGCTCGGCGATGGTGCGGTAGCGCTGTCCGTCCAGCACCAGCCGCTGCTGGTGGCGGATTTTGGTGCGCACAAAAAAGATGACCAGCCCCAGCACCACGGCGAAGAGGGCGACGACCGCCAGCACCGATTGCAGGGGGTAGGCGTAGAGCAGCCCCATCAGGCTGATCTTCGGCTGGGTGGTGAGGGTGTTTTGAAAGACGGCGTCCTGCCGCTCCCGCTCGGAAATGCTGCCGATGGCCTTGCTGAGCACGGTGAGCAGGGTGGTGTCCGCCGGGCGGCGCAGCGCCAGGCAGAGCCCGGCGCTGGAGTCGTCCAGGGGGGAGTAAACGAGGTTTCTGTAGGAGCGGTTTTGCAGGTACTGCTGCAACAGGTAGGAGTTGGTGACAAAGGAATCGACATCCCCCCGCTCCACCGCCTGCAGGCAGGCCCCGGGGGTGTCGTACCAGACCAGCTCCTGTCCGGCCAGCTCGTCGGTCACCGGATAGCCCCGCAGACAGGCGGCCCGGTTCTCCTTGCCGGGGTCAGTGGCGTTGCCGCGCACCAAAATGCGCTGCAGAGGCAGGTAGGACTGGGTCAGGGTGAGGCCGGCCTCGGTGGCCGCCTCCGCGTTGGGGGGCGCCCCGATGAGGATGTCGGCCTCCCCCGACTGGACCATCTCCACCCCCTCCTGGTAGCTGCCCACCTCGCGGTAGTCCAGGGAGAGGCCGGTCTCGCGGCAGATCTGTTCCAGCAGGGTGGCGCTCACCCCGGTGAACACCCCCTTTTCCTGGTGGTGCAGGGGATCCCATCCGGCGGGGTAGACCGCCCGCAGGGTGCCGCAGGAGGCGATGTAGTCCCGCTCCTCCTGGCTCAAAAAGAGGGTCGGATCGTCATTGTCGCCAAAGTACTTCTCGTAGAGCTGGGTGTCGTAGTGAAAGTCCACCTCGCGGATCTTGGCGAGGCCGGTGTTGAGGCCGCTGATGATGGCTGTGTTCCCCTTGGTGGTGGCAAAGTAGTGGGGGCTCTCGGCAAAACGGGCGATGATCCGCCGCCCCGAGTCCACCGCGGTGTCCCCCTCCAACAGGGCGTCCACCTCGCCGCTCTCCAGCGCCTGCAGCCAGGTCTCTTCCCCCTGGTAGGTGACCACCTGGGCGTCGACGCTGTTGGCCGCGCAAAAGCTCTTAAAGTGCTGGATGCGCCGCTTGGCGGTGGCCTGGGCCCTCACCCGGATATTGGAGAGGGCCGAGTAGTCGCTCTCGCTGAAACGGCTGTCGTCGGCGCGCACCGTCAGCACCGCAAAGGAGGTGCCGGCGCTGTACTCGGGAAAGTCGTAGAGCGCCTCGGTCTGCTCGCTGCGGAGCATCCCCCCCATCAAGTCAATCTCGCCAGCTGCCAACATGTCGAGCAGCTTGGTGAGGGAGGTGTCGATATCCCCCTCGACCTCGACAAACTCGTACTCCCAGCCGGTGTATTTGGCGATTTCCTGTAAGTACTCGTAGGTGTAGCCGGTGTACTCCCCGTCCGCGGTCTTCTCGGAAAAACCGGGCAGGATGGGGAAGCCCACCCGCACGGTGGCGGTGGCCTGGGGCTGTGCCGCCAGGGCCGCGCCGGGCCCGCTCAGGCAGAGCAGTGCACAGAAAAGGGCGCAGAGGAGGGCGATCCCCCGCTTGCCGTGTCGAAACATCAAAAATCCCCTCCTGTTTTGACTGGTCCGCCCAATGGGCGCAGTGCGAAACGGAAGGGAGGGAGGTGCAGCCGGCTGCCCTGTCCCCTGTGGGGGAGGTAGGCCCGTGGCTTTGCGTCCCGGCCTTTCGCCCGGTTTGCCCATCTGTTCAGTTGAAAATCGATATGTCTGTATTATAGCAAGTTTGGCGCTGCGAAACAACGGATATTATCCAAAAATAGTCGGCTTTTCACAAATTGTGAAAAAAGGCGGCGGAACTCGATCCGCCGCCCGAAAAGGGAATCGCTTTTCACCTGTCAGCCGCCGTAGACCCCCATGCTGCGGTACTTCTGGTACCGGTTGTCCAGCAGGGTGCGGGTGTTCTGGGTGCAGAGGGCCTCCAGCTCCCGCACCAGCACCTCCTTGACGGCGATGCAGGTCTTGGCCGGGTCGGTGTGGGCCCCGCCCTTTGGCTCGGGGATGATGCCGTCGATGATGCCGAAGCCCAGCAGGTCGGGGGCGGTCATCTTCAGCAGCTCGGCGGCCTGCTCCTCCCTGGAGGGGTCCTTCCAGAGGATGGAGGCGAACCCCCGCGGGGAGATGACCGAGTAGACGGCATTCTCCAGCATGTAGACCCGGTCGGCCACCGCCAGACCCAGGGCCCCGCCGCTGCCCCCCTCGCCGGTGATGACGGTGAGGACCGGCACCTTGAGGAACATCAGCTTTTGGATCGAGCGGGCGATGGCCTCGCCCTGGCCCCGCTCCTCGGCCCCGACCCCGCAGAAGGCGCCGGGGGTGTCGACGAAGAGGAGGACCGGCCGCCCAAACTTCTCGGCCTGGTCAAACAGCCGCATGGCCTTGCGGTACCCCTCGGGGTGGGCCATCCCGAAGTTGTAGCGGATGTTCTCCTCGGTGGAGTGGCCCTTGCGGTGGCCCACCACCGTCACGGCCCGGCCGTCCAGCAGGCCGATGCCGCCGTAGATGGCCGCGTCGTCGCCAAAGGCGCGGTCGCCGTGAAACTCGATAAAGTCCTCCACCAGGGCGGAGACGTACTGCTCCACGCTGGGGCGGTGGATATTTTTGATGAGCTGCATCCGCTCGTAGGCGGTTTTCGGTGCCATGGCGCGCCCTCCTTACTTGCTGTGAATGGCCAGGATCTTTTGCAGGGTCTCCCGCATCTCGGGGCGGGGGACGATCCGGTCCACAAAGCCGTGTTCGCAGAGAAACTCTGCCGACTGAAAGCCGCTGGGCAGCTTTTCGCCGATGGTCCCCTCGATGACCCGGCGCCCGGCAAAGCCGATGGTAGCCCGGGGCTCGGCGAGGATGATGTCGCCCTGCATGGCAAAGCTGGCGGTGACCCCGCCGGTGGTGGGGTCGGTGAGGACGGTCACGTAGAGCAGCCCCTCCTGGGAGTGGCGGCCCACGGCGGCGCTGACCTTGGCCATCTGCATCAGGGAGTAGATGCCCTCGTGCATCCGCGCCCCGCCGGAGGCGGTGAAGAGGATGACCGGCAGCTTTTTTCGGGCCGCGTACTCAAAGAGGCGGGCCAGCTTCTCCCCCACCACGCTGCCCATGGAGGCCATGAGAAAGTGGCTGTCCATCACCCCGACAGCGGCGGGGTGGCCGCCGATCTTCCCCACCCCGGTGACCACCGCCTCCTGCAGGCCGGTGGCGCTGCGCAGGTTTTCCAGCTTTTCGGAATAGCCCTTGAACTTGAGGGGGTTGCCGCTGCGCAGCTTGCGGTCGAGTTCGCGAAAGCTGCCCTCGTCGCAGGTCATGGCGATGCGGTCGTAGGCCGAGACCCGGCTGCAGTGGCCGCAGAGGGGGCAGACAAACAGATTTTTGGCGTAATTTTGCCGCAGCACTTCTTTTTTGCAGCGCTTGCAGACCACCACCTCTTTGGGGTCGCCCTCGTCCTTTTGCGGCTTGAGGAACTGCGAGACGGTGCGGGTCTTTTTGAACATGTCCAGGATCACGGTCTATTCCCCCTCTCCCTGGCGCGAAAACTGGGCCAGGAGGTCGCTCTTTTCCAAAAAGTTGGTGTCGAAGTTGCCGGTGGTAAAGGCCTCGGAACTGATGATGGCCATGGAGAGGTCGATGTTGGTGATGACCCCGTCAAAGAGGTATTCGGCCAGGGCGCGCTTCATCCGCGCCAGGGCCTGCTCCCGGCTCTCCCCCCAGACGATCAGCTTGGAGAGCATGCTGTCGTAGTAGGGGGGGATGGTGTAGCCCTGGTAGATGGCCGAGTCCACCCGCACCCCCGGCCCGCCGGGGACGTGCAGCCCCTCCACCGTGCCGGGGCGGGGGGCGAAGTTGTGGTAGGGGTCCTCGGCGTTGATGCGGCACTCGATGGCGTGGCCGTGCAGGGCGAGGTCTTTTTGGGCAAAGCCCAGCGCCTCCCCGGCGGCGATGCGGATCTGCTGCTCGATGAGGTCGAGGCTGCAGACCAGCTCGGTGACCGGGTGCTCCACCTGGATGCGGGCGTTCATCTCGCAGAAGTAGTAATCCCCCTGCCCGTCCACCAAAAACTCCACCGTGCCGGCCCCCCGGTACCCCGCCTGCTTGGCCACCGCCACGGCGGCGGCGCCCATCTCAGCGCGCTTTTCGGGGGTCAGCAGGGAGGAGGGGGCCTCCTCCACCAGCTTCTGGTGGCGGCGCTGGATCGAGCACTCCCGCTCAAAGAGGTGCACCGTGTTGCCGAACGCATCGGCCAAGATCTGAAACTCGATGTGCCGGGGGTCGGCCACGAACTTCTCGATGTAGACCCGTCCGTCGCCAAAGCTGGCGGCGGCCTCGGCGGCGGCCTCCATAAAGGCGTTTTTCAGCTCCTCCGGCTCATCCACCTTGCGGATGCCCTTGCCGCCCCCGCCGGAGGCGGCTTTGAGCATCACCGGGAAGCCGATTTCCCGGGCGATCCGCTCCACCTCCCGGTACTCTCCCACCGCCCCGTCGGAGCCGGGGGTCACCGGGACCCCGGCCTCCCGGGCGGTCTGGCGGGCAGCCACCTTGTCCCCCAGCAGGGAGATGGTCTTGCTGGAGGGGCCGATAAAGGCGATGCCGCAGTCCTCGCAGGCCTTGGCGAAGTCGGGGTTTTCCGAGAGGAAGCCGAACCCGGGGTGGATGGCCTCGGCCCCGCTGGCCTCGGCCGCCCCCAGCAGGTTGCGGATGTTGAGATAGCTGTCCTTGGCCAGCGGCCCGCCGATGCAGATGGCCTCGTCGGCCAGCTGGGTGTGCAGGGCCTCCCGGTCGGCGGTGGAGTAGACCGCCACGCTGGTGATGCCCATGTCCCGGCAGGCGCGGATGATCCGCACCGCAATTTCGCCCCGGTTGGCGATGAGAATTTTAGAAAACATAACGAGAGACCTCCATTGCGCTCGAATCAAATGGCTTGGCGAAGGCGTTTTTGCTACTGGATGGCAAAGGTCAATTCGCCCGAGGCGGCCTTTTTGCCGTTGACGTAGGCCACCCCTTTGCCGATGCCGATGGGCCCCCGGCGCTTGATGATCTCCACCGACAGCTCCAGGGTGTCCCCGGGGCGGACCGGCTCCTTAAAGCGCACCTTGTCCAGCCCGCCGAAGAGGCCGATCTTCCCCTTGTACTCGGGCAGGGAGAGGATGGCCACCGCCCCGGTCTGGGCCAGCGCCTCCATGGTAAAGACCCCGGGCAGGATGGGGTAGCCGGGGAAGTGCCCGTCAAAGAACACCTCGTCGCCGCTCAGGTGCATCCGCCCGACGGCCCGCACCCCGGGCTCGAGCTCGGTGATCTCGTCGATCAGCAGCATGGTGTTCCGGTGGGGGATGATCTCCTGGATCTGCTCTTTTGTCAGCAACACATCGCTCATATTGTCCGCTTCCTCTCCTCAAGGCGGGGCCCCCTCGGGGGCCCCGCGAAAATTTGCCAGGTCTTACTGAATGACCATCACCGTCTGGCCGTACTCCACCAGCTCGCCGTTTTGCAGGTAGATGCGGGCCACCTTGCCGTCGCAGGGGCTCTGGATCTCGTTGAGCATCTTCATGGCCTCGACGATGCAGAGGACATCGCCTTTTTTTACCTCCTGCCCCACGGTGACGAAGGGCTCGTCTTCGGGGGAGGGGGAGCTGTAATAGGTGCCCACGATGGGGGAGGGGACCGGCGTCCCCTCAATGGCGGGGGCGGCGGGCTCCTCGGCCGCGGGGGCGGGCTGCGGGGCCGCCAGAGGGGCGGGGGCAGCGGCCGCCGCGGGGACGGCAAAGACCGGCGGGGCAAACTCCGCCTTGAAGGAGAACTCTCCCAGGTGCAGTTCTACGGCCGTGGCCCCCTGGGCCTTGGCCTGAGAAAGCAGCTCGCTGGCTGCGCTTTGCGCTTCGCGAATATCCATGGCGTTTCCAACCTTTCCAAAAGGGGCGCGCGAGGGGGGAGGCCAGACGCTTCCCCGCGCCGAACTCTGCGGGACAGCCCCGCTCTTTTTTAGAGATACAATTTTACCGGTAGGCCCGGACGACGATGGTGGCGTTGTGGCCGCCAAAGCCCAGCGAGTTGGTCAGGGCCACCTCCACCGGGGTGTGCAGGGCCTCGTTGGGGGTGTAGTCCAGGTCGCATTCGGGGTCGGGCTCCCGGTAGTTGATGGTGGGGGGGATGACCCCGTCGCGCACCGCCAGGGCGCAGACCAGGGCCTCCACCCCGCCGGCGGCCCCCAGCAGGTGGCCGGTCATCGACTTGGTCGAGGAGATGTGCAGCCCCTTCGCCGCCTCGCCGAAGGCCAGCTTGACGGCGTTTGTCTCAAAGGCGTCGTTGATGGGGGTGGCGGTGCCGTGGGCGTTGAGGTAATCCACCTGCTCGGGGGTGACCCCGGCATCCGCCATGGCCAGCTGCATGGCGCGGCAGGCCGCCTCGCCCGAGGGGTCGGGGCTGGTGATGTGGTAGGCGTCGGAAGAGGCGCCGTAGCCGGCCAGCTCCCCGAGGATCTCGGCGCCCCGGGCCTTGGCGTGCTCCTCGCTCTCCAGCACCAGGATGCCGGCGCCCTCGCCCATGACGAACCCGGCGCGGCGGGCGTCAAAGGGGACCGAGGCGGCGTCGGGGTCCTCGGAGGTGTTGAGGGCGTGCATGTTGGAGAACCCGGCGATGGCCAGGGGGACGATGCAGGCCTCGGCCCCGCCGGCCACCATGCAGTCGGCGTAGCCGTGGCGGATCAGGCGGAAGGCCTCGCCGATGGCGTGGGCCCCGCTGGAACAGGCGGTCACCGGGCAGTAGCTGTCGCCCTTGGCCCCAAAGCGCATGGAGATGCGGGCCGCCGCCATGTTGGAGATCATGGTGGGGATGAAGAAGGGGGATACCCGTCCGGGGCCCTTGGTGAAGTACTTCTCGAACTCCTCGCAGAAGGTCTCCATCCCGCCGATACCCGAGCCCACGATGGTGCCGAAGCGGTAGGGGTCGGTGTTCTCGGGGGTGATGCCGCTCTGCTCCATGGCCTGGCAGGCGGCTGCCAGCGCGAACTGGCAGAACCGGTCCATCTTCCGGGCCTCTTTTTTCTCGATGTAGTCGGTGGGCTCAAAATCCTTGACCTCGGCGGCCAGGGTGGCCTTGAACCCCTCGGTGTCAAAATGGGTGATCTTGCCGATGCCGTTTTTGCCGGCAATCAGGTTTTTCCAAAAGGTCTCGATGTCGTTGCCGATGGGGGTGATGGCCCCCATGCCGGTGATCACTACGCGGTTCATACAAATCCTCCGTCTTTTCTGTCTGGATGGGGGCTACATGGCCAGCCCGCCGTCTACGATGAGAACCTGGCCGGTGATGTAGTCGGCCGAGGGGGAGCAGAGAAAGGCCACCGCCCCGGCAATGTCCTCCACGGTGCCAAAGCGCCCCAGGGAGATGGAGGCCTTGGCCCCCTCCACCACCTTTTCGGGCAGGGTCTGGGTCATGGCGGTCTCGATGAAGCCGGGGGCCACTGCGTTGCAGGTGATGTTCCGGCTGCCCAGCTCTTTGGAGATGGTCTTGGTCAGGCCGATGAGCCCCGCCTTGGAGGAGGCGTAGTTGGCCTGGCCGGCGTTGCCGTACACCCCGGCCACCGAGGAGATGTTGACGATCTTCCCCCGGCGGGCCCGGGTCATCCCCTTGGCGCAGAGTTTGCTCATGTAAAAGGCCGAGTAGAGGTTGACGTTGAGGACGGCCGAGAACTGCTCCGGCTTCATCCGCAGCAACAGCCCGTCCTTGGTGATGCCGGCGTTGTTGACCAGCACCGCCACCGGCCCGTGCTCGGCGGTGATCTCCTCCACCGCCTGCTCACAGGCGCCGTAGTCGGAGACGTCCCAGGGTTTGGCGACGACCTTTGCGCCCGCCGCCTCGCAGGCCTCAATGGTCTCCCGGGAGACCGGCAGGTCCAGCTCCTCCTGGGAGATGCTGTTGATGATGAGGTCAAACCCCTCTCTCGCCAGCCGCTTGCAGATGGCGGCGCCGATCCCGCGGGAGCCGCCGGTGACCAGCGCCAGGGGGCGCTTATTCTCGTGTTCCATTCTCAAAACCCTCGTTTCTTCTGGATGATCGGTTTGTCCACCCGCCCCGCCGACTGGCGGTGGGAAACGGGGCCGCCCCGGGCGATTCCCGGCGGCAAAACCTCTTTTCATTCTACCATAAAATTGGCAGAGGCAGTACCGGTTGCGCGAAAAGATGCAAAAAAAATTTACATTTCCCGGCAACCGCGGCGGCACGAAAAATGCTTCGATTGACAAACTAATTGTTTTTTATTATAATGGGGGCCACAGTGTTTGTCAACTTTTTCCCGATCCCCGCTGCCAAAAGGGCCTTGTTGCCGCCCTCTGCAGGGGGCTGTGGGGGAAGGCCGGCCGGTCGCAGCGCCGGCTCCCCTTTTATAATAGGAGGAATGAACGATGAGTCAAATCACCCTGCTGTTCCCCGGACAGGGCGCCCAATTCACCGGCATGGGGCAGGACCTCTGCCAGGCCTACCCCGAGGCAAAGGCGGTCTTCGACCTGGGCAGCCAGGTCACCGGCCGCGACCTGGCCGCCCTCTGCTTCGAGGGGGACGAGGCCACCCTGGCCAAGACCGAGAACGCCCAGCTCGCCATCTTCGCCCACTCGATGGCGGTGACCGAGGTGCTGCGGGCGAGAGGGGTCGCCTTTGAGGCGGCGGCTGGCTTCTCCCTGGGCGAGTGCAGCGCCCTCTGCGCCGCCGGGGCTTGCACCCTGGAACAGGGCTTTGCCCTGGTGGCCGCCCGCGGCCGCCTGATGGGGGAGGCGGCTGCCGCCCAGGGCGGCGCCATGGCCGCTGTCATGGGGCTGACCCCCGAACAGATCGCCGACTGCTGCCGGCAGATCGAGGGGTATGTGCTGCCGGTGAACTTCAACTCCCCGGCGCAGACGGTGATTGCCGGCGACCCGGCGGCGGTGGAGGCGGCCTGCGCCCGCTGTGCCGAGGCGGGGGCCTCCCGCACGGTGCCCCTCAAGGTCAGCGGGGCCTTCCACACCCGGTACATGGAGCCCGCCTCCGACGCCCTCTACGCCGAGCTGGAGGGGTTTGCCTTCGCCGACCCGGCCCTGCCGGTCTACGCCAACGGCACCGGGGAGCCCATCCCCGCCGGCGCCGACCTGCGCGCCCATCTGGCCCAGCAGATGAAGGGCCCGGTGCAGTGGGTCAAGACGGTGGAGAACCTGGTGCGCGACGGCCACCTGTTGGGGGCCGAGTGCGGCCCCGGCAAGGTGCTCACCGGCAACGGCCGCCGCATCAGCCGGGAGATGAAGGTGAAAAATCTGCAGACTGCGGCCGACGTGCAGAAGTTTCTCGACGAGCAGGCCTAAAACGGCCACACCCAACAGAGAGAGGAGGGGAGCGGGTGCCCTGTTCCCAGCAGATCAACCACTTTTTGACCGCCATCTTTCAAAATATCCTCTCGGTGGAGGAGGGGTTTGTCCACAGCGCCCTCAAGGACCGGCGGGTGACCATCACCGAGATCCACATCCTCGACCAGATCGGGCCCGAGGGGTCGCGGCGGATGGGGGACGTGGCCGAGAGCCTGGGGGTCACCCTCCCCACCCTCACCGCCTCGGCGGAGCGGCTCTGCCGCAAGGGGCTGGCGGTCAAAGCGCGCGACGGCGTCGACCGGCGGGTGGTCAATATCTCCCTCACCGACGCCGGGAGGGAGGTCTGCCGGCTGCACAGCGAGTTTCACCAGCGGCTGGTGGCGCGGGTCACCCAGGGGTTGGAACCCAGCGACCTGCCTGCCTTTACCCGGCTGCTGGAGCAGGTCAACGGCTTTTTTGAGGAGCTGTCTGCCGAGGGGGGCGCCCTCCTCAGCTGACGGGCCCTCCCCGGTCTCCCAGACCATTTGCTCTGTTCGGCCCTACCTCATTGCCGACATAGGCACAGTGAAACACGGCGACACAGTGGCTGCGAGTGCGGTCGCTGTGTCGCCGTGTTCGCGTGTTACAGTGCCGGGGGGCGAGGTGCCGACGGCTCTTTTGTTGTCGTCCGCTGCCGGTCTGTGCGGCAAAAACTTCCCTTTTTAACCGAATTGGCCTGTGAACGCCGGTCGACGCCCCGTGTGATCCCAGCGACCGCATTTTGTTAAAATGGTGTGAACTGGGGCAAAAAGACATTGGAAAAGGGTCAAAATGTGAGACTGTCTAACCGTTTTTGGTCAAAATTTTCATTTTTCCCTGTTTTTTCTGAAAAATGATTGACAGAAATGAATGGAGAAGGCTATACTGGAGTTCCAGACCGATCGCGCTTTCAGTAGAGACGCCGCGGTTTGGTATAAGACTGCAAGAGAGAGCGCCTGGGACAGAAATGCCCCAGGCGCTCTCTCTTGCTCCCTTTTTCTTGGGAAAAAGCGCCAATCGCTTCCCATCAAAACCGTCAAATGGGAGAATTGGGGCTGTTCGCCGCCCGCCTGCCCGCTGAAGTGGTATGATAAAGCCAAAGGAAGGGCACTTGTGGGACTTGTCGCCCGCTCCAATCACCTTTTAGGGGGGATAGATATGCTGCAGCTGTGCGGCGTCTGCAAAAATTTCCGAAAAAGACAGGTTTTGCGGGAGGTCTCCTGTGAGATCGGAGAGGGGGTTTACGGCCTCTTGGGCCCCAACGGCGCGGGGAAAACCACCCTGATGCGCTGTGTTGTCGGCCTCTACGGCCTGCAGGGCGGGCAGATCCTCTTTGACGGCAAAGATGTGGCAAAGGACGGTGGCATTGCCGGTCGCATCGGCTATCTACCCCAGAAGTTCGGCCTCTTCAAAGAGCTGAAGGTCTACAACATGCTGGAGTATTTCGCCACCCTCAAAAATATCCCCCGAGAGGGGCAGCGGGCGGCCATTGAAAAGAGCCTGGAGGTGGTCAACCTCACCGAGCGGGCAGGGGACCGGGTGGGGGCCCTTTCGGGCGGGATGATCCGCCGGTTGGGAATTGCCCAGGCGGTGTTGGGGGAGCCAGATGTGATCCTCTTTGACGAACCCACTGCCGGTCTCGACCCGGAGGAGCGGATGCGCTTCAAAAATATCGTCTCCTCCATCAAGGGCGG
This sequence comes from Acetanaerobacterium sp. MSJ-12, assembly GCF_018917875.1. Classification (NCBI taxonomy): domain Bacteria; kingdom Bacillati; phylum Bacillota; class Clostridia; order Eubacteriales; family Oscillospiraceae; genus Acetanaerobacterium; species Acetanaerobacterium sp. MSJ-12. The sequence continues at coordinate 47,546 of NZ_JAHLPK010000002.1, forward strand.
GCGGACCATCCTGATTTCCACCCACATCGTGGAGGACGTGGAGGCTGTGTGCGACCACATCCTGGTGATGGACGGCGGTGAAATCATCGCCTCCAGCACCGACGCCGAGGTGCGGGAAAAGGCCCGCGGGAAGGTGTTTTTACTCCCCGAGGCGGCGCAGCTGCCGGCGGGCAGCTTTGTGGAGAAGCGGCTGGAAGGGGAGGAAGGGACCCTGCTCCGGGTTTTGGCCCCCACCCCAGTAAAAGAGGGGCGGCCAGCTGAGCCCACTGTGGAGGACGGCTATATGGCCCTCATCAAAAAAATCTGACTGCCGGGCTGGCAGTTTATGAAAAACGCGCCGACAGCCGGTTGTGGCGGGGCGCGTTTTTCTCTATAATAGAGGGAAAAGAGGCGTCGCGGGAATCCTCTGCGGCGCGCCCTTTCTCTGCCGTTGGGCAGTGGGAAGGGGAGAGAGCGGGGTCGACGACGGCCCCGGGGAAAGGACGGAAGCGACATGGCCTACTATGTGGGGATCGACCTGGGAGGGACCAACATTGTGGCGGGGGTGGTGGATGAGCGCTGCCAAATCCTCGCCAAGGCGGAGACCAAGACGAGGGCGCCTCGCCCGGCGGAGGAGATCTGCGCCGACATGGCGGCCGTCTACCGCCAGGCGGTGGCGGCGGCCGGCCTCGCGGAGGGGGCGATCGACTGGATCGGCGTAGGCTCCCCCGGGGTGATCGACAAGGCGGCCGGCCAGGTGGAGCTGGCGGCCAATCTGGGCTTTCAAGGGGCGCCGGTGCGGCAACTGCTGCAGGCGCTCACCGGCAAACCGGTCTATGTGGACAACGACGCCAACGCCGCCGCCTACGGCGAGTTTTTGGCCGGGGTGGGCCGGGATGCAGACAGCCTGGTGATGATCACCATCGGCACCGGCATCGGCGGGGGGATCATCCTGGGCGGGAAGATCTGGTCGGGCTTTCGCTACGGCGGGGCCGAGCTGGGGCACATGGTCATCCGCGCCGGGGGGAGGCGTTGCACCTGCGGCAGAGAGGGCTGTATGGAGGCCTACTGCTCCGCCACCGGCCTCATCCAGACCACCCGCGAAGCCATGGAGGGGGCGCCGGACTCCCTCCTCTGGCAGCTTTGTGGCGGGCTGGACAGGGTCTCGGGGCGGACGGCCTTTCAGGCGGCCGACCGGGGCGACGCGGCGGCCCAGGCGGTGCTCGAGCGCTATATAGACGACTTTGCCTGCGGGGTGGCCAATGTCATCAACCTCCTTCAACCCGAGGTGATCGCCATCGGCGGCGGCATCTCCCGGGAGGGGGAGCGGCTGGTGAGCCCCATCCGGGAGCGGGCGCTGCGGGTGGTGATGTCCCGCCACTCCCCCCAGAACACCCGCGTCCTCCCCGCGGCCTTGGGGAACGACGCCGGGATCATCGGCGCGGCCTTCCTGGGCAGGGAGGGACAATAGGAAAAAAGGCGGTTTCGACTCTGCGATACCGCCTTTACTTTTGTGTGGGCCGATGATAGAATAGACAACGTGATTGCAAAAACGATGGAGGGGAGACGGGCTATGAAACAGGGGTTTGACCACGAGAAATACCTGCGGGAACAGTCGGAATTCATTTTGGAGCGGGTCAACAGCTGTGAGAAACTCTATTTGGAGTTCGGCGGCAAGTTGATGGAGGACATGCACGCCAAGCGGGTGCTGCCGGGATACGACCCCAACGCCAAGCTGAAGCTGCTGGAGAAGATGAAGGACCAGGTAGAGGTGGTCATCTGCGTCTACGCCGGCGACATCGAGCGCAACAAGGTGCGGGCGGATTTCAACATCACCTACGACATGGAGGTGTTCCGTCTCATCGACGACCTGCGCTCCTACCAGCTGGACATCAACAGCGTGGTCATCACCCGCTACGAGCAGCAGCCGGCGGCCACCCAGTTCATGAACAAGCTCAACCGCCGGGGGATCAAGACCTATATCCACCGGGCCACCAAGGGCTACCCCACCGATGTGGACACCATCGTCAGCGACGAGGGGTACGGCGCCAACCCCTATATCGAGACCCAAAAGCCCATTGTGGTGGTCACTGGCCCCGGGCCGGGCAGCGGCAAGCTGGCCACCTGTCTCTCCCAGCTCTACCACGACTACCGCCGGGGGCAGCCCGCCAGCTACTCCAAATTTGAGACCTTCCCCGTCTGGAACGTCCCCCTGAAACACCCCCTCAACGTGGCCTACGAGGCCGCCACTGTGGATTTGAAGGACGTCAACATGATCGACTCCTTCCACTACGACGCCTACGGCGTGCTGGCGGTCAACTACAACCGGGATATGGAGATGTTCCCGGTCATCAGCCGGATCATCGAAAAGATCACCGGCAGTCAGCTCTACCGCTCCCCCACCGACATGGGGGTCAACCGGGTGGGCTTTGGCATCACCGACGACGAGGTGGTGAAGGAGGCCTCCCGACAGGAGATCATCCGCCGCTACTTCAAGACCGCCTGCGAGTACAAGAAGGGGACCCTCGACCAGGAGACCTTCCACCGGATGGACGCCATCATGAAGGCGGCCAACCTCAAGCCGGAGGACCGCACGGTAGTGGTGGGGGCCCGCAAGTACGGGGCCCTGAAAAATGCCGATCTGCCCGAGGGGGAGAGCTGCTCGGTGGCCGCCATCGAACTGGCCGACGGCAAGATCATCACCGGCAAGTCCAGCGAGATGATGAGCGGGTCGGCGGCGGCTGTCCTCAACGCCATCAAGTACCTGGCCCATCTGGCAGACGAGATCCACCTCCTCTCCCCCATGATCCTGCAGCCCATCATCAACCTCAAGAGGGGGACCCTGCACAGCCGGCGCACCGCCCTCAGCTGCGAGGAGATCCTCATGGCCCTGAGCGTCTGCGCCGCCACCAACCCGGTGGCCCAGGCGGCGCTGGACAAGCTCTCCCTCCTGCAGGGGTGCCAGGCCCACACCACCGCCATCTTGAGCCAGAGCGATGAACAGGTCTACAAGAAGTTGGGGATGGACGTGACCAGCGACCCCGAGTTTCCCTCGGAAAATCTCTATTACATGTGAGATAGAGGAGAAAAAGCCCCCGGCAGACAGCTGTCTGCCGGGGGCTTTTGTAGGTAGGGTTACATGTTGTAGACCGGGTCGATTTGCTTGAGCTCGTTGAAGGTGTCGATTTCGACGATGTCCCCTTCAAAGCAGGGGCGGACGTCGACCGCGTAGTTTTTGGAGAAGACGCGCAGGGCGACCTCATCCCAGTATTTCTCCTTGCCGCCGGGCATCTGAAAGGTCTCTTCCAGGTCGTGGCAGAGCTGGGCGCCGTCTTTTTGGTCCCAGTAGGAGATGCCATACATGTGGTAGCAGTTGCGCCCCCCCACCATCAGCTGGCGGATCTTGCCCCGCTTGACTTCAAAGCACCAGTCGTCGGTGTACTCCTTGAACATCCCCAGGTAGTTGGAGGAGTACTCGTATTTGCGGATCAGCCGGGGGTTGCTCAGCAGCAGGTCGGCCTCGCAGACATAGGCGTTTTGCAGCAGGTCTTTGGCCAGATAGGCCGAAGAGATGTTGTTGGACTCGTTGAAGAGGGGGTTGTAGACAAAGCGGATCTGGGGGTATTTGTGAAGAAGGCTGTCAAATTGCTCCCACAGATAGCCTCTCACCACCACGATTTCGGGGATGCCCGCCTCGACAATGGCGTCCAGCAGGGTTTCAATGATCATCTTCCCGTGAACGCGGACCAGGGGTTTGGGGGTGTTGAGGGTGATGGGGACCATCCGCGAGCCAAAACCGGCGGCGATGATGACGGCGCGCTTGACCCGGTAGGGCTCCAGCGCCTCCATCCCCAGCTTGGTGATCTGCAGCTCCTTTTTATCGGTCTGGCGGATCAGGCCCATCTCCCCCAGCTCGGCCAGGGATTTGTTGACCATCCCCAGGGAGAGCATGGTGTCGTCTGCGATTTTTCGCTGGGGCAGCTTTTTGCCCCCCTCCCGCTCGATGTAGGAGAGGATTTCAAACTCATTTTTTTTGATGTTCATGAACAGCGTTCCTTTATTCTTTACTTGGCGTATTGGCGCTTGCAGTACGATTTTACCAGAGAGATGACCCCTTTTGCAACAACATTCGACAGGAGGATGACCAGGGAGATAAAGGCGGCGGCCTCAAACATCATGCTGCTCTCCATCTGGTTGATCATCAGGGAGAGGGGCATGGTCTGGGAGCTGTACAGGAAGGCCACGGCGGAGATGGTGATCATCGAGTTGACAAAGAAGTAGCCGAACATCTCGGCGATGGTGTCCAGAGTGCAGGGGACAAAGACGTTCCAGAGCAGCCGCACCCGACCGATCCCCAGGGTTTTGCCCACGTCCTCAAAGTTGGGGTTGAGCTTTTTCATGGCGTTGTGGGCCATCATATAGGGGGAAGAGAAGAAGTGGATGATGTTGACAAACACCAAAATGAGCAGGGTACCCTTTAAAAAGCTGTTGCTGAAGCAGATGACATATCCCAGACCCAAGACGATGCCGGGAATGGCCAGGGAGGCGATGGCGGTCAAGTGGAGCACCTTGGAGACGAGGGCGTTTTTGGTGCGGGCGGTGGTGTAGGCGGTGACGTAGCCCACCACCGTGCCGATGGCTGCCACCAGCAGGGAGATGATGAGGGAGTTGCGGAAGTACCCCCCCATTCCCCGGGAAAAGACCGTCTGGACGTGCGACCAGGTGAAGGTCAAGTCATAGGGGTATTTGGTGAGAACAGTCATGACGGCGAACGAGCCGATGACCAGCAGCACAAAGCCAATGACCAGAATGCAGAAGACCCCCAAAAGGGTATCCCGCAACCGGTTTTTCTTGACGTGCAGCCGCTTGGTGGCAAACCCTAGCCCCTCGCTCTCCTTCTTGCGCAGATCCAGCAAAAAGGTGATGACTGCGGGTAGGAGGAGGATAAAGCCGATAAAGGCGCCCTTGGAGAAGTTGAGCAGGCCGATGACCTCGGTGTAGAGGTAGACCGGCAGGGTCATGAAGCGGCCGCCCACCGCCAGGGGGACGCCGTAGTCGGTAAAGACCATGGTGAAGACCGCAAAGACGGCGGAGACGAGGGGGCGCTTCATGTAGTACATGGTGACGGTGAAGAAGCGGTTGACAGGGGGGACACCCAGCACCTCCGCTGCCTCATAAGGGGTGGCGTCCACGTATTTCATGGCGTCCGAAAGCATCAAAAAGGCCACAGGGAAGGAGTAGAGGATGGACCCCAGAAGGATGCCGGTGAACCCGTAGAGGCCGCTCTCCACCCCCAACAGCTTGGTGAAGAGGCCATTGTAGCCAAAGAGGTTGGTGAGCCCCAGGCCGTGGGAGATGGAGGGGATGAGCATGGGCAGGGTGGCCAAAACGGTGATGAGCCGTTTGCAGGGGATGCGGCTGCGGTTGACCGCCAGGGCCAGCAGATAGGCGATCAGCACCGAAAGAACGGTGGCCGCCAGGGTGACCGACAGGGAGTTGAGGACGGTCTTTCCAAACTGAGGATTTTTGAGGATGCCGCCGATGGCGCTGAGCTTGACCTTGCTGAACATGGCGGCCAGGGGGAGAAAGACGGTGATGGCGAAAAAAGCAATCAGAAGGAATTTGACGGATTTGGAAAACATGCGACTCTTAGCCATATCCCTACACCCCGGCGCTCTCCTGGATGGAGCGGATCTTCTCCTCCAGGTGGACGGTCACAAAGCTGTGAACAAAATCGTTGGCGGGGTGGTGGTAGACCTCTTTCGGGGTGTCCAGCTGCAGGATTTTGCCGCCCTCCATCACCATGATGCGGTCGGACATGGAGAAGGCCTCCTCCTGGTCGTGGGTGACGTAGATCATGGTGATCCCGAATTTGGCTTGAATGTCTTTGATCTCCCGCCGCAGGGTGAGGCGGTTGGCGGCGTCCAGGGCCGACATGGGCTCGTCGAAGAGGACGATGTCGGGGCTGAGGGCCAGGGTGCGGGCGATGGCCACCCGCTGCTGCTGCCCGCCCGAGAGCTTGTGCGGCTTTTTGTTCAGCTGTTCGCTGAGGCCCACCTTCTCGATGATGTCCAGGGCAATGTCGCGGGCCTGTTCCCGTCTGGCTGGGTCGAATTTCAGGGCGTACATGACATTTTGCAGGACGGTCATGTTGGGGAATAGGGCATAGTTTTGGAAGACAATCCCCATCCCCCGATCGGACGGGTGGGCCGAAGAGATATCCCTTCCGTCCTTGTAGATGCTTCCCCCGTCAAATCCCTCGATGCCGATGAGGATGCGCAGCAGGGTGGTCTTTCCGCAGCCAGAGGCCCCCAGGATGGAGAGAAACTCGCCGTCGTTGACGGCGAAGCTGACGTCTTCCAGTACCGGCTTGCCGCCGAATGACTTGGACAGGTGTTCGATGGACAGTTTGGTTCCCATAGCAATTCCTCTTTTTCTTCTCTTTGTTTACGAGTAATACCACCCGTCCAGCAGCTCCATCTTGAGGGCCGAGTCGGCGATGGTGGACATGTTGCCGGAGGGGAGGTCGGCAGGGTAGTTGGGCAGTTTCAGCTCCTGGTCTTTGAGGATCTTGCCGGGACTGAAATAGGCCTTGTCATAGGGGGAAAATTCCTCGTTGAGAAAGCGGAAGACCGCCTGTACGTCGGGATTTGTCTCGCGCCCCTTGATGATGCCGAAACTGGTGGTGTTGTAGGGCGTTCCCTCTGCGGGAGCGATGATTTTTAAGGGCGCCCCCTTGGTGATCTGTTCGGCTGCCTGGAAGACCATGCCCAGACCGATGGCGGCCTCTCCCTGATTGAGCACCTTGATGGGCCCTGACCCCGATTGGGTAAATTGGCGAATATTGACCTGCATCCGGTCCACATAGGACATGGCTTCTTGGGGTCCCATATCGTTGTACCACTGATTTAAGAACATATAGCCGGTGCTGGAGGTTTTGGGATTGGGCATGATGATCTGATTTTTGTAGATGGGGTTGCAGAGGTCTTCATAGCTGTGGGGTTCGGGAAGTCCCTTTTCCGCCAAAACATCGGTGTTGACAATAAAAGCACCTTCGAATTTTTCCCAGATGAGGTAGCGGGAGTCGGCGCCATTGACCCCGGGCAGGTACCGGTCGGTGGAGACGTCAATGGTGCTCAAGTCCGCCAGGGAGTCACAGATCTGCTCGATCGAGGCGGTCTCCATCCCCAGGACGATGTCGGCCTCGGTGTTGGTGCCCTCCGCCTTGATTTTGGCGGCGCTGTTCCCGGTCGCGATCTGCTGCACAGTGACCTTTAAGTCGGGGAACTTCTCTTCGAGCTGTTTTTCCAACTCGATGTTGCGGTAATCCTCCATAGAGGAGTAGATGACAACACCTGATTTTGGAGATGTATTTGAACGCCCACACCCTGTCAGCGGAAGTAGACAGAGGGAGAGCGCACAGCAAAAAATACCCACTCGTTTAAGCAAACGCAAAATAAAATCCCCCTAAATCGTTCAGTTTCTACATAATACTACGCAGATATGAACGATTCAAGGGGATTTGCAAATTTGTTCAATTTTTTATAAAACATGTGACAAATTGGACAAGTCAATGAAAGCTCATTCGACATTTTTCGCCAAAGCGGCAAACGAATCAAGAGACCCGTTTCTGGGAGACAGACTCCTCCTGTGCGGGGACAGCGGTGGTGGGGGCGGATACCTCGTCCCCCTCGGCGTAGTTTTTGCGGGTGAAAACCACATAGACGGTCATAAAGAGGATCTTTAAGTCCTGCCAGAGGGAGAAGTGGCGCAGGTACTCACAGTCCATGGCCACCTTTTTGTCGTCGTCCACCAGGTCGCGGCCGTTGGTCTGGGCAAGGCCGGTGATCCCCGGGCGCAGCTGGTAGACCCCGAAGCTGTGGCGCAGTTGATGGGTGTAGGACTCGGTCACCACCAGGGGGCGGGGGCCGACCAAGCTCATGTCGCCCCGCAGCACGTTCCACAGCTGGGGCAGCTCGTCAAGACTGGTGCGCCGCAGCACCTTGCCCACCCGGGTGATGTACTCGGTGGCGTTTTTCAGCTCCGCCGTGGCCACATTTTTGGGCGCTTCGGTGCTCATGGAACGGAATTTGTAGACGCAAAAGACCTTCCCGTCCTTTCCCACCCGTTTCTGGCGGAAGATGGCGGGTCCCCTGGAGTCGAGCCTGACCGCCAGTGCGGTGAGAAGCAGCAGCGGACAAAGGAGGATCAGGGCCACAGCCGAGAGGAGGATGTCCAGCAGGCGCTTGAATGCCGCATACACGCGCTGAGCGGGGGTGAGGCGAGGGGATCGTGCAGCCGAAAACGCAGGCGCGGGCGAGAGCCTCTGCGAATCGGTCCCCTGCGCGAGATTTTCAGTGTTGTCCATATGAAAACCCCCAACAAAATAAAAGCTAAACTGATTTACAAATTATGGTTTTTCGTTCGCAAAAAAGTTCTGTAAAAAAGGCACAAAAAGCCACTTGGTTTTTGGCCAAACTGGCTTTTTTTGTGCCGATTAAAGGGTGCTTTTTTTTGAACGAAAACGCATACGATCTTTTCTTTTAATATTATACCGTAAAGGCTTTTTTTCGTCAAATGGGAGAATCCGGCGGCTTCGGGAATGATTGTATCCCTCTGGGCATAGAGATGTACCAATATTGACGCGACGGCCAACGAGAGCCGTGAGAGGGTGAGTGCGTGAAGGGGAATGTGGAAGAGCGGGCCATCTCGCTGGGCAACTTTATTGTGGAGAACAAGACGACGGTGCGGCATGCGGCCAAGGCCTTTGGGGTGAGCAAGTCCACGGTGCACAAGGATGTGTCCGACCGGTTGAAAAAGCTCAACCCCGCCCTCTGTCGAGAGGTCAAAAAGGTGTTGGAGATCAACAAGCAGGAGCGGCATATCCGGGGGGGCCTTGCCACCCGACACAAATACCAGGTGCTAAAGGAAGAGGAGGAGTGACCCCCCTCCCTCCACACTGCGGCAAAAAGAGAGGCCTGTCAGCTGACAGGCCTCTCTTTTTAAAAAGGGCAGTATGATTCGCTGTTTTCTGTGCACAAAAAATAGCGGGGGGACAGCCGGAGTTATTTGGAGAAATAAGCTGCGGGGTCCACGTAAGCGCCGTCTTTTTTGAGCTCAAAGTGCAGGTGGGTGCCGAGCTTGCTCTCCCCGGGGATGGACTGGGCCACCGTGCCGATGACGTCGCCGCTCTTGAGGGTCTGCCCCTCTTTGACGGTGACCTTTTGGGACAGGGACTTGTAGATGCCGGTGGCGCCGCCCTCAAACTGGATCTCCACCACGGTGCCCCAGATGTCGTCGTCCCGCACCGAGGTCACCTTGCCGTTTTGGCAGGCTTTGACCTGTGCCCCGGCTTCGGCCTTGATGTCGATGCCGTTGTGGGTGCGCCAGTCGCCCAGGGTCTGGTCCTTGATCACCTTGCCATCAGAAAAGGGGTTAACGGTCTCGCCAGAGATGGGCGAGACAAAGACCCCATTGGACGCAGTCTGCTGCGATGCGGGTTCGCTTTGCTGCCCGGCAGAAGCGGGCGAGGAAGAAGAGCCCTGCCCCTGCGAGGACGAGGTACTTTGCGAGTTCGACGCGGCGGAGGACGACTTGGGTTGAGAGGTCACCGGCTTTTCCACCACCTCTGTATCGGATGAGTCCCATGAGGGCACCTCCTGGTTGATTTGACTTTGGGGGTCGCCGCTCTGAACGGCGTTTTGAATCAGCGCCCAGGAGGCCAGCCCGGCCCCCAGCAGACAGACCGCCAGAGCGACGTAGAACCCCTTGCCCCGAAGCCATTTTTTCAGGCGGGGCTGGTTGTAGCGTGGGTTTTGCATGTTTTTCACCTCCGACAGTAGTCTTGACAGCCAACTGGTGAGATATGCGCCCGCCGCGGGTTGTTTCGCGCCCGCTCCCCACTCAAAAATGCGCGCAAAAAACCGCCCCTCTTACAGAGAAGAGGGGCGGAATGGGCGCCGGTTCGCTATTTCACCTGGTCGCGGGGAACCACTTCCAGGGTGTGGCAGATGGCGTCGAGCACCTCGAAGTGCGCCCTGTAGTGCTCGGGGTCGCCATTGAGGTAGAGGACGTAGAAGTTTTTTGCATCCTCTAAATAGTAGATGCGGCTGGCCACCTTTTTGCCGTCCTTTTCGGTGTCGACGTCATAGCCTTTGGCGGCGTCAAAATGTTCAAAGGTGAACTCCTGCAGGTCGCCGAAGGTCGAGTACTTGTGCAGGTATTCCAGCCCGTTGGCATAGTACAGCTCGATGAACTGGTCCAGAGTCTTGACGCTGCGCTCGGTGAATATCTCGTCGTCCTTGCGGTAGCGGACGATCTGCAGATTGACCTTTTCGTCGACCCAGTCCAGGCCGATGGCGTTTTTGTCCACGCTGGAGAGCTGCTGAAAGTGCTCCTGATAGGCCACGCGCATATAGCCGTCGGCGCTGGTGAAGTAGCCGCTGCCGTCGTAGTCGTAATAGGTGTCGCCGCAGCCGGTGAGCAGCCCCAGGGCGCAGAGTGCAACCGCCGCGATGGCGGCGAATCGGCCCAGGCGGGCGCGAAGGTGTTTTTTCATGGAACCCGTTTCCCCCTTGTAAGACATCCAGAGAGCCGCCTTGCCGGCGGCACGGCGGGCTTGCTTGCCCGCTGCTATTGTTACATTGTAGCATATTTTGCCACAAAAACAAGCGGCATAAATCTCCAAGCGGCAAGAAACACTATCGCAAAGGGAGGAATGCCAAATGCAACTGTCCAATATGGAATACGATAAAATGGTCAAAAAATATTCGCCCAACAGCAGCCTCTTCAAAGACTGTGTCTGGGCGTTTGTGGTGGGCGGGGCCATCTGCACCCTGGGCCAGGCGCTCATCGGCCTCTACGGGTACTGGGGGGCGGACAAGCTCACCGCCGCCACCCTCACCTCGGTGAGCCTGGTCTTTTTGAGCGCCCTGCTCACCGGCCTTAGCCTCTACGACAAGATCGCCAACCGCGCCGGCGCCGGCACCCTGGTGCCCATCACCGGCTTTGCCAACGCCGTGGTCAGCCCCGCCCTGGAGTTCAAGAGCGAAGGGATGGTGCTGGGCCTGGGGGCCAAGCTCTTTGTCATCTCGGGGCCGGTCATCGTCTACGGGGTCTCGGCGGCGGTGATCTACGGAGTGATCTACTACCTGATGGGCCTGGTTGCCTGATGCGTTTGGAGGAGATAAGATGATCAAAAAAATCGGCCAGAGGACCCTGGCCTTGGAATCCGCCCCGGCCCTGATCCAGTGGGCGTCGGTGGCGGGCAAACGGGAAATGGAGGGCCCCCTCTCACAGGAGTTCGACTTTGTGACCGGGGACACCAGCTTCGGCGAAAAGACCTGGGAGAAGGCGGAGAGCGCCATCCAGAAAAAGGCGGTCGCCCTGGCGCTGGAAAAGGCGGGGCTGCAAAACAGCGACATCGACTACGTCTTTGCCGGGGATCTGCTCAACCAGTGCATTGCCTCCAGCTTTGGCCTGCGGGAGTTCGGCATCCCCCTCATTGGCCTCTACGGGGCCTGTTCCACCATGGCCGAGAGCCTGTCGCTGGCCAGCATCTTTGCCGCCAGCGGCTGCGCCGACCGCTGTGCGGCCGTGGCCTCGTCCCACTTCTGCACCGCCGAGCGGCAGTTTCGCCTGCCGCTGGAATACGGCGGCCAGCGCACCCCCACTGCCCAGTGGACCGCCACCGCCGGCGGCTGCGTGGTGGTGGCGGCCCCGGGCCAGGGCAGCGGCCCCCGGGTCCGGCACGTGACCATCGGCAAGATCGTCGACCTGGGGGTCACCGACGCCAACAACATGGGCGCCGCCATGGCCCCTGCAGCGGCCGACACCATCAAGACCTATTTGGAGGACACCGGCACCGCCCCCACCGATTACCAGCTGATTTTGACCGGCGACCTGGGGCAGGTGGGCAGTTCCATCCTCTACGATCTGCTGGCGCTGGACCAGATCGACATCGCCCCGGTGCACAACGACTGCGGGCTGCTGATCTACGACCGGCAGAGCCAGGACGTCAAGGCCGGCGGCTCGGGCTGCGGCTGTTCGGCCTCGGTCCTCTGCTCCCTCATCCTGGGCAAGTTTGCCCGGGGAGAGCTGGACAACATCCTCTTCATCGCCACCGGCGCCCTCCTCTCCACCACCAGCTCCGCCCAGGGGGAGAGCGTGCCCGGCATTGCCCACCTGGTGCACATCTCGGCGGACAGGGACCAGCCCGCCGGCAAACCCGCTGCCCGGAAAGGGGGGAAGTAGGATGGAGTACCTGAAAGCCTTTGTGGTCGGCGGTCTGCTCTGCGTCATCGGCCAGATTTTGGTGGACAAGACCAAATTGACCCCCGCCCGCATCCTGGTGGGGTTTGTGGTCGCCGGCGTGGTGCTGGGGGCCCTGGGCCTCTACCAGCCTCTGGCCGATTTCGCCGGGGCCGGGGCCACCGTCCCCCTGTCGGGCTTTGGCAACCTGCTGGTCAAGGGCACCAAAGAGGCCGTGGACAGCCAGGGCCTGCTGGGAGCGCTCACCGGCCCCTTGACGGCCGGGGCGGCGGGGATCACTGCCGCCATGTTCTTCGGCCTGTTGGTGGCCCTTATCTTCAAACCCAAGGACAAGGCCTGATTTTGCGCCGAGAGCGCCGGCCCCCCCTTTCCTCCGCCCTTGCACAAGGGGAGAGGGGGACCGGCGCTCTTTGAGAGGGCGAGGGCGGGGCGCTTTGAAAAAGGGCAATAAAAAAAGCAGACCCCCCGAGAGGACTGCTTTTGCGTCACACACTAAAAAGAGACCATTACGCGCTGGCGTTCAGTTTGCGAGCGAGGCTGGATTTTTTCCTGGCAGCGCAGTTCTTGTGAAGAATGCCTTTGGTCACGGCCATATCGATCTTCTTGATGGCGTTGCCAACGACCTCCGCTTTGTTCTCGCTGTTCTTCTCCAAGGCAATCTCGGCAGACTTGATGCTGGAACGCAGAGCGGACTTGATCATCTTGTTGCGCAGGTTCTTGGCCTCGTTGACTTTGACTCTCTTCTTAGCTGACTTGATGTTAGGCATAATCGCACCTCCTTCGCATGGAATCGTACAAGTTATCTTAGCATTTTTGTCGCGGGATTGCAAGGATTTTTTTGAAAAAATCTCGATTTCGCGCCGTATGGGGCAAGTCCCCGCCAAAAAGGAGTGATCAGCAGATGGATATTCGCACCGACCTGGCCATCGAGTGGCTGGACATGGCCGCCGGCCTCGGCCCCGACGACTGGCAGCAGGAGGAGACCGTCGAGGGGGGGATCACCCTCGCCACCACCCGCATCCGCACCCAGGCGGCGGCCGAGCGCATCGGCAAGCCGGTGGGGCAGTACCTCACCGCCAGCTTTTCAAACCTCCTCCACGACGCCGCGCAGAACACTGCCCTGGCAGAGCTGCTGGGGGAGCACCTGAAGCGCCTCCTGCCCGAGAAGGGGGGCGTGCTGGTCCTGGGGCTGGGAAACCCGTCCATCACCCCCGACGCGGTGGGTCCCCGCGCGGTGGAGGGGGTGATGGCGACGCGGCACATCGGCCCGGCCCTGGAAAAGGCCATGGGCATCTCCTTTCGGCCGGTGTCCGCCCTGGCGCCGGGGGTGTTGGGGCAGACCGGGGTCGAGGTGCAGGAGATCGCCCGCGCCCTGGTGCGGGACACCGCCCCGGCGGCCCTGGTGGTGATCGACGCCCTGGCGGCCAAGGCGACCCAGCGGCTGGGGCGGACCGTACAGCTCTCGGATGCGGGGATCGTGCCCGGCTCGGGGGTGGGCAACGCCCGCAGCGAGCTCTCCCAGAACACCCTGGGCATCCCGGTCGTCGCCATGGGGGTGCCGACGGTGGTGGACGTGGGCACCCTGGTGCGGGAGTACACCCAGGAGGACATCGAGGAGGAGCGCTCCCGGATGATGGTCACCAGCAAGGAGATCGACCAGATCATCGCCCGCATCTCCAAGGTGCTGGCCCTAGCGGTCAACCGGGCGCTGCAACCCCACCTCTCGGCCGAGGACATCGCCCTGCTCACCGACTAGGGGCGAATAGGCGGTTCCCCGGCCGGTCATACTGGTGAAGGGGGCGCCATATACTGTACCAACAGACGTGTAGGAGGTGCAGCATGGCGCGCGGTAGGACAAGAACTCCTCCCAAAAGGCGGGGACCGAAAAAGTGGAAGATGGGGCTGGCGGCCTGCACGGTGGTGCTGGCCGTCTGCTATGCCAATTTGGGCAAGATCCTCTCCCTCTGGCAGGGGCTGACCGCCCAAAATCGGGCCATCGTCCAGTCGCTGGAGGGGGGCGTCCCCTCGGAGGAGAGCGGCGAGGGCGGCGCGGTGCTGGAAAAGGGGGAGAGCTGGACCGACTTTTCCGCCCTGCTGCCCCAGACCACCGCCCCCGCGGACACCCCGCCGGAGGGCGCCCAAAAGCCCGAGGGGGCCATGCCCACCGAGGCGGTGGACCTGGCGGTCCAGAGCGGTGTCAACTACCAGTCGGCCTACATCAAAAACAAGACCAGCCTCTCGGACGGGCAGATCGCCGAGCTGCTGGGCACCGGGCCCGGGGCCAAGATCCAGCTGGGCAGCAACCAGCCCCAGGTGCTGATCGTCCACACCCACGCCACCGAGAGCTACGAGCCCTACGACCTGGGCTACTACGACCCGGACGCCAGCTCCCGCAACACCGACAACGCCCAGAACGTCACCCGGGTGGGGGAGGAGATCGCCCGCCAGCTCAACGCCGCCGGCATCAAGACGGTGCAGGACAAAACCCAGCACGACTACCCCCAGTACACCGGGGCCTACGACCGCTCCCGGGAGACCATACAGAGCTACCTCAAAAAGTACCCCAGCATCCAGGTGGTGCTGGACGTGCACCGGGACGCCATTCAGTATTCCGACGGCACCCGGGCCAAGCCCACCACCGTCGTCGACGGGAAGAAGGCCGCCCAGGTGATGTTCATCGTGGGCTGCAACAGCGACAAGACCCCCATCCCCAACTACGAAAAAAATCTGCGCTTTGCCGCCAACTTGCAGTCCAGCCTCGCCCAGAGCTACAACGACTTCATGCGCCCCATCCTCTTTGACTACCGCTTTTACAACCAGGACCTGGCCCCGGCCTGTATCCTCATCGAGGTGGGGGGGCACGGCAACAGCCTGGGGGAGGCGGTCTACTCGGGCCAGCTCATCGGCAAGGGGATGGTCGAATACCTCAAGACCCTGGCGTGAGCGCCGGGGCGGACGAAAAAGAAAAAGGAGCATCTGCTGTGAGCGCGACCAGAAAGTACGCGGCCGCCTTTGTTTTCACCCTGGCGGCGCTGATGGTGACCCTGGCCATGGGGGTGGCCTATCTCAACACCTACCGCATGGTGCACGGGTCGGTGTCCATCCCCCAAATCGACGTGGTCCCCTATATAAAGGAAGGGGCGGCCCTCCTCTGGAAGGTCGCCCCCTCGGGGCTGCGGCTGCTCGTCGCCGCCCTCTTTCAGCTGTGAGTGCGCGCCCCCCGCTCTGCCGGGGGGCGCCTTTTTGGCAAAAAAGACCGAGCGGCGTTGCCTGGGCTCCCCCGGCCGTGGTATAATAACCGCATTGCGACCACCGCCTTCGCCCTTTGACCCAAAAGTGGGGCGGCGGTTATTTGAGTGACATTGACGCGTCGGCCGGGGTCGGCCGACGGACAGGGGGACATCCATGAGCTATCGCGACAACATCCGCAACTTCTCCATCATCGCCCACATCGACCACGGCAAGTCCACCCTTGCCGATCGGCTGCTGGAAGCCACCGAGTCGGTGGCCCAGCGGGAGATGAGCCAGCAGCTGCTGGACAACATGGATTTGGAGCGGGAGCGGGGCATCACCATCAAGGCCCGGGCGGTCAAGCTGGACTACCGGGCCGAGGACGGGCAGGTCTACACCCTCAACCTCATCGACACCCCGGGGCACGTGGACTTCACCTACGAGGTCTCCCGCTCTCTGGCGGCCTGTGAGGGGGCCATTTTGGTGGTGGACGCCACCCAGGGCATCGAGGCCCAGACCCTGGCCAACACCTACCTGGCCCTGGAGCACGACCTGGAGATCCTGCCGGTCATCAACAAGATCGACCTGCCCTCCGCCGACGTGGAGCGGGTGGGGAAGGAGATCGAGAACTTCATCGGCATCGATGCCAGCGAGGCGCCGGCGGTCTCGGCCAAGATGGGGACCAACATCGAGGCGGTGCTCCGCCAGATCGTCAAGCTGATCCCCCCGCCCCAGGGGGACGAGGGCGCCCCCCTGCAGGCGCTGATCTTCGACTCCTTTTACGACAGCTACAAGGGGGTCATCGTCTACATCCGGGTCAAGGAGGGGGAGGTGCGCCCCGGCCAGCGCATCCGGATGATGGCCACCGGCGCCGAGTTCGACGTGGTGGAGGTGGGCTACCTGCGGGCCACCCAGATGGAGAAGTGCGACCGGCTGCGCGCCGGGGAGGTGGGCTATCTCACCGCCAGCATCAAAAATGTGCAGGACACCCAGGTGGGCGACACCGTCACCACCGCCGAGAACGGGGCAGCCGAACCCCTGCACGGCTACCGCCAGGTGCAGCCGATGGTCTTTTCCGGCCTCTACCCGGCCGACGGGGCCAAGTACAACGACCTGCGCGACGCGCTGGAAAAGCTCAAGCTCAACGACGCCTCCCTCTCCTTTGAGGCGGAGACCTCGGCCGCCCTGGGCTTTGGCTTTCGCTGCGGCTTTTTGGGCCTTTTGCACATGGAGGTCATTCAGGAGCGGCTGGAGCGGGAGTTCAATATGGATCTGGTCACCACCGCCCCCAGCGTGGTCTACAAGGTGGAGCTGACCGACGGCACCGCCAAGGTCATCGACAACCCCATGGACTACCCCGACCCGGCCACCATCGCCCAGGCTTACGAGCCCTTCGTCAACGCCAGCATCTTCTCCCCCTCGGAGTACGTGGGCAACATCATGGAGCTATGCCAGGAGAAGCGGGGCGTCTTTAAGAACATGGAGTACGTGGACGAAAACCGGGTGGACATCCGCTATGAGCTCCCCCTCAACGAGATCATCTACGACTTCTTCGACACCCTCAAGTCCCGCACCCGGGGCTACGCGTCGCTGGACTACGAGCTGTCGGGCTACCAGCCCTCCAAGCTGGTCAAGTTGGACATCCTCTTAAACGGCGAGGTGGTGGACGCCCTCTCCTTTATCGTCCACACCGACAAGGCCTATGCCCGCGCCCGGCGGATGACCGAGAAGCTCAAGGAGCACATCCCCCGCCAGATGTTCGAGGTGCCCATCCAGGCGGCGGTGGGGGGGAAGATCATCGCCCGGGAGACAGTGCGGGCCCTGCGCAAGGACGTGCTCGCCAAGTGCTACGGCGGCGACATCACCCGCAAGAAAAAGCTGCTGGAAAAGCAGAAAGAGGGCAAGAAGAGGATGCGCCAGCTGGGCAGTGTCGAGGTCCCGCAGGAGGCCTTTATGGCGGTGCTCAAGCTCGACAGCGACTCCTAAAACGCCGTCTGGTCTGCCCTGGGCCCCGCACAGGATGCTTGTGCGGGGCCCAGGCAGTAAGGGGAGAAACGAGATGAAGATGCCCACTGCCATCCCCGAGGGGATGCTGGCCCCCTGCGGGATGAACTGCCTGATCTGCTATAAGCACTGCCTCTCCCCCCAGCCCTGCGGGGGCTGCCGGGAGGGCGGGGAAGGGATGCCCGCCCACTGCCGCCGCTGCACCATCCGGGCCTGCGCCGAAGGGCGGGGGCTGCGCCTCTGCGCGGCCTGTCCCCTATTTCCCTGCCGGCAGGTGAAGCGGCTGGATCGGAGCTATCGCGCCCGCTACCGGGTCTCTTTGATTGAAAACAGCCGGACGGCGGCAGAGGAGGGGATGGCCGCCCTGCTGCAAGAGGAGGCGCGCCGCTGGCGGTGCCCCGGGTGCGGCGGGGTCGTCTCCCTGCACGACAGGGTCTGCAGCGACTGCGGGGCGGAGAAGAGATGAGAGAGGCGAGAGGGGGAGCGAGGATGGAGGACCGGCCGCTGGGGGTGTACCTGCACATCCCCTTTTGCAGGCGAAAGTGCAACTACTGCGCCTTCTACTCGGCCCCTGACGGGGAGGCCGCATGGGAGGAGTACACCGACGCCCTCTGCCGCCACATCTCCCTCTGGGGGGAGAGGCTGGGCCGGCGGGCGGTGGACACCGTCTACTTCGGCGGCGGCACCCCCAGCCTGCTCTGGCAGCAGTTGCCGCGGGTGTTGGCAGAGCTGGGGCGCTGTTTCCAGCTGGACGCCGGGGCGGAGATCTCCCTGGAGGCAAACCCCGGCACGGTGGGGCGGGAGGAGCTGCGAGCCCTGCGCCAAGCGGGGTTCAACCGCCTCTCCCTGGGGGTGCAGTCGGCGGTGGAGGGGGAGCTGCGGGCCCTGGGGCGGCTGCACACCGCCGCCGAGGCCATGGCCTGTGTAGAGGCCGCCCGGGAGGCGGGGTTTGCCAACCTCTCGCTGGATTTTATGCTGGGCCTGCCCGGCCAGAGCGAGGAGAGTCTGGAAGGGATGGAGGACTTTGTCCGCCGGGCGGCGCCCCAGCACCTCTCGGCCTACATCTTAAAGGTGGAGGCCGGCACCCCCTTTGGGGAGATGGGGGAGGCGCTGCGGCTGCCCGACGACGACACCGCCGCCGACCTGTACGAGAGCTGTGTGGCCCGCCTCTCCGCCCTGGGCTACGGCCAGTACGAGGTGTCGAATTTTGCCCTGCCCGGCTTTGCCTGCCGCCACAACGAGAAGTACTGGAGCCTGGAGGAATACCTTGGCATCGGCCCGGCGGCCCACTCCCTGTTGGGGGGCGCCCGCTTTTTCTACCCGGCCGACCGGGCGGCCTTTGTGGGCGGGGGGCTGGAGCAGCTCCAGCGGGAGGGAACGCCCGACTGGGAGGAGTACGCCATGCTGCGGCTGCGCACCGCCGCCGGGCTGGACACCGGCTGCGCGGGGCTGCCGGACGGGCTGTTGGAGCGGGCCCGCCCCTTTGAAAAGCCAGGGCTGCTGCACATCGACGGCCCGGTCATCCAGCTGACACCCAAGGGGTTTCTGGTCTCCACCCCCCTTATCGCTGAAATTTTGTACGGCTGAAAAGAGCGGCCCGGCCAGTTGGCCGGGCCGCTCTTGCGGCGCGATGGAGGAGGGGTCAGCCCTCCTCCTCGCTGGTGGTGTGAAATTGGACGGCGACCCCGGCAATTGCCAGGGCGACCCCTGCCAACAGCCCCCAGAGGGGATTTTTCAGCCCCAACAGGGGGAGGAGGCCCGCCCCCGCGCAGAGCCCGCCGCCGATGCCGGTGGAGAGGATGAGGGCGGGCCGCAGCAGTTTGAGGGAGAGGGCCCCCGCCAACAGCCCGGCGGCACAGCCGGCCAGGGCCCCGGCCCAGGGGATGGGGATCAGGGCGTAGATGCCGACAAAGGCGGTCAGAAAGCAGAGCAGAAATACCCCGCCCCGGTAGACGCGGTAGGCCAGCAGGGCCCCGACCACCCCCAGCAGCAGGATGGGGAGGAGCAGGAGCCACCCCTCGATGGAGAGGAGGGAGGCGAGCCAGCCCCCCAGGGCCGCGCCCAGGACAAAGCCCGCCAGGGAAATCCAGAACTTGCTCAGCTTGAAGCCCAGAAAACAGTCGGCCAGGGCCAGCAAAACGGTAAAAATCGTCGGCCAGAGGGCCGCCGAGGCAGAAAAATCAGGCATCACAGGTGCTCCTTTCTAAAGGGCGGCCTCCCACTCGGCGGGGCGAAAGCCCACCAGCACCCGGTCCCCCAAAAGCAGCAGCGGGCGCTTGATGAGCATGCCGTTTTGGGCCAACAGGGCGTACTGCTCCTCCTCGCTCATCCCGGGCAGACGGTCCTTGATGTGCTCGTTTTTGTAGACCAAACCGCTGGTGTTGAAAAACCGCTTCAGGGGCAGGCCGCTGCGGGCGTGCCAATCGGCCAGTTCGGCCGCGGTGGGGGTCTCCTCCACGATGTGGCGGGTCTCGCAGGCCACGCCGTGCTCGTCGAGCCAGGCCTTGGCCTTTTGACAGGTGGAACATTTGGGGTACCAGATCAGCAGTGCGTTCATTGACAAATTGCCTCCCATCCGCCCCGGCGACAGGCCGGGGCGCCGTTTGTATTTGGTAAAAAAGAACCGGTGCGCGACTCTCCCCTTCCGGCGCGCTGCAGCAGCGGGGCAGATGTCGCCTCGCCGCAGGCAGAGGACCAAGGGCGGGGGAATGGGACAGGGGTCGTCTGCGCCGGCCGGGCCGCCGCGGTATCGCAACCGCCCCACGGCCGACATTGCCACAGGCGCAGCGGCATTTGGCCGTGGGGCAGAGGGCATCTGTACATCTGCCGGGCCGCCCCGACATCGTGACTGCGCGGCGGCATTTGGCCGTGGGACAGAGGGTATCCGCACATCTGGCGGGCCGCCCTGGCATCACAACTGCCCTGCGGCTGCCATACCGCCGGCGTCGCGGGCGCAGTGGCATTTGGCCAGGGGGCGGGGAGCATTTGCGCCTCTGCCGGGCCATCCTCGGCAGCACAGCCGCCTTGTGGCCATTATACCACAGCGGCGGCCGAGGGGGGAGGGGGGATCACCGCTCCTCTCCCGTGAGCCCCAGGAGATAGTCGGCGCTGACGCCGTAGTAGCGGCAGAGGGCGATGACGTGGCGCACCGGCATCTCGTTGGCCCCCCGCTCATAGCGGGCGTACATGGTCTGCGAGGTGCCCAGTACGGCGGCGATCTCCGCCTGGGTCTTGTCGTGATCCTCCCGCAGATCCCGCAGCCGCTGCTGGTAGGGCACCATGGTGAGTCGTCCCCTCTCGTTTGGTGTTGAACTGGCAGCATTTTAGCATAGTAAAAATATTTACTATTGACTTTAGTACATATATTTACTAGAATGGGTAGAAAAGGCGGTGATATTCGTGAAAGAGGAGAGAAGGGACGAGAATCTGGCGGCCAAGATCGTGCGCAACTTCGCCTATCTCGACGCGGTCTGGAGCTTTCTCCTGGCCGTTGCCGACGGGGCCAGCCTCTCATCGGGCGGCCCGCCGGTGCCCTTCACCGCCCGCTTCGCCGTCTTTTTGGACAGTTTCTGCGGCGCCCTGGTGGGGGTCTTCCTCCTCTATGCGGTGGCCGAAGGGGTGCAGATCCTGCACGACATCCGCCGCGCCCAGCACCCCATCTCCCCCGAAGGCCGCCCCGGTGGGGACGGCCCGGGCAGGGGAGGCGCCTCCCCGCCTCTCTAACATCCCCCGCCGCGCAGGCGGAGCGCACCCCTTGAGAGGGGGGCCCCAGTGGCCCCTCTTTTTTTGTGCAGAAATGCCCCCTTAGAGGGGGGCGCCGGGAAAACTGTTGCCAATATGTAAATATTTATTTCAGTTCTTGACTTTTATTGACTTTGGGGGTAGACTGTATGTGTTGGCAGTCGAGAGGTTCGACTGCTAAACGCAAAAACGGCGCTGCTTCGGCATTTGTCCCCCCTAAACGGGTGCCGCGGCCGCCGGAAAGGGGGCGGGACGATGTTGACGCCGAGACAGGGATTTGTGCTTCAGGCCATCTGCGACCTCTACTCCGAGACCGGGGAGCCGGTCTCCAGCGGGGCCATCGCCAAGTTGGCGGGCGACGCCTTTTCCAGCGCCACCATCCGCAGCGAGATGGCCCGGCTAGAGGCCCTCGGCTGTGTCAAACAGCCCCACACCTCTGCTGGGCGCATCCCCACCGCCCAGGGCTACCGCTACTACATCAATCACCTGATGCTGCGGCGGGAGCTGCCGGTGGAGAAACAGCGGGAGATCGCCCGCTTCCTCCGCCAGGGGGTCAGGGATCCGGACATCCTCCTGACCCGGGCCAGTTCCCTTCTGGCCTACATGACAAACTACGCCGTCCTCGCCACCTCCCCCCAGCTCTCCGACCTGTCGATGGAAAAGTTGGAGGTGGTGGCCCTCACCCCCCAGACGCTGGCGCTGGTGGCCCTCACCAACACCGGGTTGGTGCTCAACCAGGTCTGCCAGCTGGGGCTGCCGGCGGGGGAGCGGCAGCTGGAGAAGCTCTCGGGCTTCTGCCGCAAAAACCTCCTCCACCGGCCGCTGCACGAGGTGGCGCTGCTGCGGGACGACTTCCTGCAGCGGGAACTGGGGGGCGACTACCTCTGTCTGGCCCCCGCAGTGCAGCTCATCTGCCGGATGTGCGCCGAGCTCTGCCGGGCCAAGGTGCACCTGGAGGGGCAGTCGAACCTCCTGCGCTACGCCGCGCCGGAGCACGGCTACAACGCCTTTCTCGAGCTGCTCAAGGAGACCGACACCCTGCTGCGGGCCGCCCCCAAAGAGGGGGGGAACGTGGCGGTGCTGCTGGGCGACGACCTGGACCAGGAGCTGGCGGGCACCACCTTGGTGAGTACCGGCTACCTCTTCGGGGACGAGCACACCGGCGTGCTGGGGATCATCGGCCCCCGGCACCTGGACTACACCAGGATCATTCCCCACCTGGCCTATTTTACCGACCTGCTGGGCAGGATCTTAAATGGAACCGACGGGGACGGGTGAGGGGTCTCCCCCTCCCGACCCAATAACAATAGAGAGGAGCTTGCAGGTGGAACCGGAAAAGAAGACGGCCCAGACCGAAGCTGAACAGACCGCCCCGGCGGAGGAGAAGGCCCCCGCCGCCCCCGAAAAAGAGGAGAAGGCGGCTGAGAAAAAGTCCAAAAAGCCCAAGAAGAACAAAGAGGTAGAGGCCCTGGAGGAGCAGCTGGCCGGCTGCCGCCAGGAGAACAGCGACCTAAACGACCGGCTGCTGCGCCTGCGCGCCGAGTACGACAACTTCCGCAAGCGCTCCACCAAGGAGAAGGAGGGGATGTTCACCGACGGGGTGGCCTCCGCCCTCTCCCAGATGGTGGTGGTGCTGGACAATCTCGAGCGGGCGGTGGACGCCTGCCAGGAGGACAGCGACCTCAAGACCGGGGTGGAGATGACCCTCAAACAGTTCCGCGAGGTGCTGGAGAAGATGGGTGTCTCGGAAATCAACCCGGTGGGCGAGTCCTTTGACGCCCAGCTGCACAACGCGGTGATGCACGTGGAGGACGAGACCCTGGGCGAGAGCCAGGTGGTGGAGGTCTTCCAAAAGGGCTATCTGCTGGGGGAGCGGGTCATCCGCTACGCCATGGTCAAGGTGGCCAACTAGACGAAATATCCCGGGGCGGGCAGCCGCCCCTCACAACCATACAGTACAGATCGACGGATTGAAATAGGAGGAAACGACAATGGGAAAAATCATCGGCATTGACTTGGGTACAACCAACTCTTGCGTGGCGGTCATGGAGGGCGGCGAGCCGGTCGTCATCGCCAACGCCGAAGGCGCCCGCACCACCCCCTCGGTGGTGGCCTTCACCAAAGACGGCGAGCGGATGGTGGGCCAGGTGGCCAAGCGCCAGGCCATCACCAACCCCGAGCGCACCGTGATGAGCGTCAAGCGCCACATGGGCAGCGACTACCACGTGGCCATCGACGGCAAGAACTACACCCCCCAGGAGATCTCGGCCATGATCCTGCAGAAGCTGAAAGCCGACGCGGAGGCCTACCTGGGCACTACCGTCACCGAGGCGGTCATCACCGTGCCCGCCTACTTCACCGACGCCCAGCGCCAGGCCACCAAGGACGCCGGCCGCATCGCCGGACTGGACGTGAAGCGGATCATCAACGAGCCCACCGCGGCCGCCCTCTCCTACGGGGTGGACAAGGAGGACGACCAGAAGGTCATGGTCTACGACCTGGGCGGCGGCACCTTCGACGTCTCCATCATCGAGATGGGCGACGGGGTGCAGGAGGTGCTGGCCACCGCCGGCAACAACAAGCTGGGCGGCGACGACTTCGACGACCGGATCATCGGCTACCTGGTCAGCGAGTTCAAGAAGGACAGCGGCATCGACCTCTCCTCGGACAAAATGGCCATGCAGCGCCTCAAAGAGGCCGCCGAGAAGGCCAAGATCGAGCTGTCGGGCATGGCCCAGGCCAGCATCAACCTGCCCTTCATCACCGCTGATGCCACCGGCCCCAAACACCTGGATATGACCCTCACCCGCGCCAAGTTCAACGAGCTGACCGCCGACTTGGTGGAGGCCACCATGGCCCCGGTCCGCCAGGCCCTCAAGGACTCCGGCCTCTCCGCCAGCGAACTGCACAAGGTGCTGATGGTGGGCGGCTCCTCCCGGATCCCCGCCGTGCAGGAAGCGGTCAAGAACTTCATCGGCAAAGACCCCTTCAAGGGCATCAACCCCGACGAGTGCGTGGCCATCGGCGCCGCCATCCAGGGCGGCGTGCTCGGCGGCGACGTGGAGGGCATCCTCCTGCTGGACGTCACCCCCCTCTCCCTGGGCATTGAGACCATGGGCGGCGTCTCCACCAAGATCATCGAGAGAAACACCACCATCCCCACCAAGAAATCCCAGATCTTCTCCACTGCGGCCGACAACCAGACCTCGGTCGAGGTCCACGTGCTGCAGGGCGAGCGGGAGATGGCGGCCGACAACAAGACCCTGGGCCGCTTCCACCTGGACGGCATCGCCCCCGCCCCCAGAGGGGTGCCCCAGATCGAGGTCACCTTTGACATCGACGCCAACGGCATCGTCCACGTCTACGCCAAGGACCTGGGCACCGGCAAAGAGCAGAACATCACCATCACCTCCTCCACCAACATGTCCAAGGACGACATCGACAAGGCCGTGAAGGACGCCGAGGCCTTTGCCGAGCAGGACAAGAAGCGCCGCGAGGAGATCGACGTGAAAAACAGCGCCGACCAGATGGTCTACCAGACCGAAAAGAGCATGGCCGACCTGGGCGACAAGCTGCAGAGCGAGGAGAAATCCGCCCTGGAGGAGAAGCTCACCGCCCTCAAGAGTGCCATCTCCGGCGGCAACGTGGACGAGATGAAGCAGAAGACCGAAGAGCTGCAGAAGAAGTTCTACGAGGTCTCCGAGCGCGTCTACAAAGAGGCCGCCGCCCAGCAGCAGGCCGCCGGCGCGGATGCCGGCGCTGCCGGCGCCCAGTCCGCCCCCGGCGACGACGGGGTGGTCGACGCCGACTTCACCGAGGTGGACGACGACAAGAAATAAGTTGCTGCGCCCCAAAGCAGCGAGTCACAGGCCGACGAGCAGAGCAGTCGGCCTGTTTGGCGGCAGGGGTGCGGTGGACGCTGCGCCGGGTCTGTGCTATACTGGTACGGCAAAAGCGCCCCCTTCCCCCGCTACTTTAAAAAGGAAACAGGTGGTATCCATTGGCAGATAAACGCGATTACTACGAGGTCTTGGGCGTCTCCAAGAGCGCCAGCGACGACGAGCTGAAAAAGGCCTACCGCAAGCTGGCGAAAAAATATCACCCCGATCTCAACCCCGGCGACAAGGAGGCCGAGGCCCACTTCAAAGAGGTCAACGAGGCCTACGAGGTGCTCAGCGACTCTGCCAAGCGGCAGCGGTACGACCAGTTCGGCCATGCCGGGGTGGACCCCAACTACGGCGCCGGCGGCGCTGGCGGGGCCTACAGCGGCGGGTTCGGCGGGTTTGACGACCTGGGCGACATCTTCGAGAGCTTTTTCGGGGGCGGATTCGGCGGCGGTCGCGGTCGCCGGCAGAACCCCAACGCCCCCCGCCGGGGCGGGGACAGCCACATCAACGTGGTGCTGGACTTCTTCGAGGCCGCCCACGGCTGCACCAAGACCGTCGAGGTGCAGAAACAGGAAGCCTGTGACGAGTGCGGCGGCACCGGTGCGGCCAAGGGAACCACCCCCAAGACCTGCCCCGACTGCGGCGGCACCGGCCAGGTGACGGTGGGCCAGCGCACCCCCTTTGGGGTCATCCAGTCCACCCGGCCCTGCTCCCGCTGCGGCGGCACCGGCCAGATCATCGAGAACCCCTGCTCCAAGTGCCACGGGAGCGGCCGCAAGACCGTCACCCGCAAGGTGGAGGTGAAGATCCCCGCCGGCATCGACGACGACCAGACCATTGCCATGCGGGGCTACGGGGACGCCGGGTACAACGGCGGTCCCAGCGGCGACGTGATCGTGGTGGTCTCGGTCCGCCCCGACCCCCTGTTTGAGCGGCGGGGATTCGATGTCTGGTGCGACGTGCCCATCAGCTACTACACTGCCGTCATGGGCGGCGAGGTGGTGGTCCCCACGGTGCACGGCAAGGTCAAGTACCAGATCCCCGAGGGCACCCAGCCCGGCACCACCTTTCGCCTCAAGGGCAAGGGCATCCAGTACCTCAATGGGCGCGGCAAGGGCGACCAGTACGTCAAGGTCACCATCGAGGTGCCCAAGCGCCTCAACCGCGAGCAGAAGCGGGAGCTGGAGGAGTTCGAGCAATCCCTCTCCATCGAGCAAAACTACGAAAAGCAAAAGAGCTTTCTCGAGCGCATCAAAGACCTCTGGAAGTAGAGGTCTCTGCACAGGGCCCCGGCCATTTGGCCGGGGCCCTACTTTTTTGTCACCCTTCTCCCCGGGCGGCGCGGGCGGTGGGTGTGCCCCCCGGGCTTTCCTGCTCCCTTTCACCTTCGCGATTTGCCTTGCCCCCGCCCCATTTTGTCCCGCATGATGTGGCAGCCCGATGGGCGAAGGGGGGAGGAGATGGCCAAAGGAGGACAGGTCTTTCGAGAAAGGAGGTGCGTTGGTTGGGAGCGGCGGAGACGGAGTGACAGCGCGGTTGCCCTCTCTGGCCCTCCCGACGCTGACCTGGTCTCCTGTTCCGCCTTGTCTTGCGATACGTGATCAGCTGGTGGGGGAGGAGGGAAGTTCGCTGATGGGGTGGATAGGCCCCCCCAAAAGGTGGGCTACCGGGCGGGTGCAGCGGGCCAGAGAAATAGCGCAGTCGCCCTCCCCGCAGTCCATCGCCCGCCTTGCCCCTGGTCTTGCCCTGGGCTGCACAACTGCCCGGCGGCAAGGGGGGAGAGCGTTTCCCGGGGAGGATGGAAGATGAGGCTTACCCCAAAGGAGGAGTGTTCTGGCTGCATATGGTGGGGAACAGGCTGACAGCGCGGCCGCCTTTCCTCAGTTGCGCTCCTTTTCGCCACCGTTTGTCTTGCCCCCTACCCCGCCTTGCCATACCTTGCCCTGCTTTGCCCTGCGCTGCACGACTGACGGGGTGGAGAAAAGAAACCGATGGCTAGGGGAGGGGCAGGTTTTTCGGGAGAGATGGCTGTGCTGGCCCGGGCACAGCGGGGGCAGAGTGGCGGCGCAACTGCTTCTCCGCCCTTTTCCCGCTCGCCCCTCACCGCCTGCACTGTCCGCGCCCTTTGCTCTTTGCCATCTGCCATTTTCCCTGTTTTTCCCTGCGGTGTGCGGTTGCCCGAGAGGGAAAAGGCGTCAGCTGGAAGGGGGACCATTTTCGCGGATAAGGGGATATGTCGGCGGGGGCCGAGAGAGGGCGAGGAAAGGGCGCATCTGTCTCCCAGCAGCGGCGATCCCCCCTCCCTGCGAAAAGGGCCCTGCCAGGGAACTTAGCGAACCGTTTTTATCTAAAAATCGCCTCTTTTTTATCCAACATGGGGGATGCGCGCAAAGTGGATGACCCCACAAAAGGGCGGCGGAGGGCTGATCGGTTTTTCAACACTCTGCATGAATTTTTGGAGAGATGCAAAAGAGAAGATGCAAAAGTTTGTATGAAAGAACAAATTTCGCCCTGTTTTTGCCGCGCACTTTCGGCGCGCCCTCCCCTTGCTTTTGGGGGAGGGGGTGGGGTATACTCGGGGTGTCGCTGGTTGCTATATAATACCCGGATATGGCGGGTAGTTTCTACACTTCACCGTAAATGAAGTACTATGGCTAACTTCTCACCGGCCGGGCGGAGCTGTCTCTCCGCCTCCGCCGGCCGCGTGCGTGTTGTGAGTTGTCCATTTAGTGACTGCCGACAAAAAAGCTGCAGAAACCAAAACAACAACCCGAAACGCGAAAAGAGGAGGAAAACTATGGGACAGCTGTCGAAATTTTTCGGCCTGCGCGAGCGGAAGACCTCGGTCAAGACCGAGATCATCGCCGGACTCACCACCTTTATGACCATGGCATACGTACTGGTGGTGCAGCCCAGCGCCATTGTGGGATTTGGCGCGGTGCCGGCCATTGTCGACATCAACGGAATTTCTGTATCCAAAGAGGCCGTCGTGGTCACCTGTGCGGTGATCAGCGGCCTCATTACTTTGCTGATGGGGCTCTATGCCAACATGCCCTTCGCCCTCTCCACCGGCATGGGCAGCAACTTCATGCTGGGGGCGCTGCTCCAGTCGGGCAGCATCTCCTTTGGGCAGATCATGGCGGTCATCCTGGTCTCGGGCCTCATCTTCCTAGGGCTGTCGGTCTTTGGCATCCGCGACTTGATCGTGCGGATGATCCCCAAAAACATCAAGCTGGCCATCGGCTCGGCCATCGGCTTTTTCATCGCCTACCTGGGCTTCAAAAACACCGGCATCGGGGTGTTTGAAGGGGGCATCGGGCTGGGCGATTTTCGTTCCCCCTCGGTCATCCTGGCGGTGGTGGGGCTGCTGATCATCGCCGCCCTCACCGCCTTCAAGGTCAAGGGCGCCATCCTCATCGGCATCGTCGCCACCACCCTGCTGGGCATCCCCTTTGGGGTCACCACCCTCCCCACCCAGCTCTTCAAGCTGCCCGATTTCAGCCAGGTGGGCAACCTCTGCTTCCAGTTTGACTTTTCCGGCCTCTTCACCCCGGCCTTCATCGTGCTGATCTTCATCGCCTTCTTCGGGGACTTCTTCTCCACCCTGGGCACCGTGCTGGGGGTGGCCGGCAAGGCGGGGATGCTGGACGAGGACGGCAACCTGCCGGGCATCCAGAAACCCTTCCTGGTGGACGCCATCGGCACCTGCGTGGGCGCCCTCACCGGCTGCACCACCATCACCACCTATGTGGAGTCCTCCTCCGGGGTCGAGGCGGGCGGCCGCACCGGCCTCACCGCCGTCACCACCGCCGCCCTCTTCCTCCTCTCGGTCTTCGCCGCCCCCCTGTTTTTGATGATCCCCGACGCCGCCACCGGCCCGGCCCTCATCTTCGTGGGCTTTTTGATGATGGCCGACATCGGCAAGATCGACTTCTCCAATTTCTCCGAGGCATTTGGCCCCTTCGTGATGATCCTCTTCGTCATCTTCACCGGCTCCATCGCCAGCGGCATCGCCGCCGGCATCCTCGCCCACGTCTTCATCAAGTGCATCACCGGCCGCTTCAAAGAGGTCCATCCCGGGATGTACGTCCTCTGCGTGCCCCTTGTCCTCTACTTCCTCTACAACACCCCGCTGTAAGGCGGCGTAGAGCTCACCCGAACACCCTGCGGAGAGAGACCGGCACCCGGGCGCCCCTTGCAGCGGGCGGCGGCCGGGCCGGGGAAAAGAGAAAAGGAGACCTGAAAAGATGAAATATCAGCCCAACGACAAGCGCGCCCTGTTGCAGGCGGCCCTGGGCCGCATCCCCTGCGACCTGGCCATCGCCAACGTCCAGTACGTCAACGTCTTCACCGGCGAGGTTTACCCTGCCACCGTCTTTGTCCACCAGGGCTTTGTGGCCCACGTGGAGGCGGGCGACCCCCAGGCGGACCTGCACCTGGCCAAAGAGGTCTACGACGGGCGCGGCCGCACCCTGGTGCCCGGCTTCATCGACGCCCACGTCCACGTGGAGAGCTCGATGCTGACCCCCCGCAACTTCGCCGCCGCCGTCCTGCCCCACGGCACCACCACCGCCGTCACCGACCCCCACGAGATCGCCAACGTCGCCGGGGAGGAGGCGGTCCACTACATGCACGACGCGGCCCTGGGCCTGCCCATGCGCCAGCTCATCAACATCCCCTCCTGCGTCCCCTCGGTCCCCGGGCTGGAAAATGCCGGGGCCACCTTTGACGCCGGCACCATCCACCGGCTGGCCAAGCTGGAAAATGTCCACGGCCTGGCCGAGGTGATGGACTTTGTCGGGGTGGTCGAGGGCGAGGAGCGGATGATGGACATCATCGCCGCCGCCGAGGAGGAGGGGCTCTACCTGCAGGGCCACCTCCCCCGCCAGACCGGGCGGATGGTCTCCGCCTACCGGGTGGGCGGCCCCTGGACCTGCCACGAGTCCACCACCAGCGAGGAGTCGGTGGACAAGATGCGCGCCGGCATCTACGTCGACGCCCGGGACTCCTCCATCTCCCGCAACGTCACCGCCGTCTGGGAGGGGGTCAAGGACTTTCCCTGCCTGGACCGGCTGACCTTCTGCACCGACGACAGAGAGGCCGACGACATCCTCTATGTGGGGCACAT
The DNA here is from genome assembly GCF_018917875.1 of Acetanaerobacterium sp. MSJ-12. Lineage (NCBI taxonomy): Bacteria > Bacillati > Bacillota > Clostridia > Eubacteriales > Oscillospiraceae > Acetanaerobacterium > Acetanaerobacterium sp. MSJ-12. The sequence continues at coordinate 77,786 of NZ_JAHLPK010000002.1, forward strand.
CGACGACGTGGTCCGCCACGCCGTCAGCCTGGGGATGGACCCGGTCTTGGCCATCCGCAGCGCCACCCTGCTGCCCGCCCAGGCCGCCCGCCTGGACAACCTGGGGGCGGTGGCCCCCGGCTATGTGGCCGACTTCCTGCTGCTGGACGACCTGCAGAACCTGCAGGTCAAGGAGGTCTTCACCGCCGGCAAAAAGGTGGCGGAGGACGGGGCCCTGCTGGTGGAGATCCCCCAGCAGGCCCACCCCTTTGAGACGGTCAACTCCATGGACGTGCCTGACCTGACCGCCGCCGACTTTGCCCTGGCGGCCCCCGCCGGCTGCGGGGAGCAGGTGGCGGTCAACGTGATGACCTACGGCGACATGGAGGTCTCCACCGCCGACGCCGTGGTGGAGACGCTGCCGGTCAAAGAGGGCCGGGTGGACATCTCCGGCGACAGCGACCTCTGCTACGCCATTGTCATCAACCGCTACGGCAACGGCACCCTGGCCAAAGGGGTGGTCCGCGGCTTCGGCCTGGAGCGGGGGGCCGACGGCTCCACCGTCTCCCACGACTGCCACAACCTGACCATCGTCTACAAGACCCCGGAGGACGGCTACGCCGTCTACAAAAAGCTGCGGGAGTGCGGCGGCGGCATCGCCTGTGCCGCCGGGGGAGAGGTCCTCTGCACCTTCCCCCTGCCGGTGGGCGGGCTGATGTCCAACCTCTCCTGGGAGCAGGTGGCGGCCCAGTCGGTGGCCATGAAAAAGGCCCTGCGCCAGGTGGGACTGCAGCAGAAAAACCCCCTGCTGCGCATCGCCACCCTGGCCCTGCCGGTGATCCCCAAGGTGAAAATCAGCGATCTGGGGCTGGTGGACGTGCTCAAAAAAGAGCTGATGCCCCTCTTCCCCAAGGCGTAGAGGCTCTGATAAAAAAAGAGGACTGGCAAAAGCCAGTCCTCTTTTTTATGGCGCAGAGGGGGAAGGTGCGCGCTAATCCTCGCTCTTCAGCCGGCGCTCGAAATCCGCCAGGGGCATGGGTTTGGCAAAGACAAAGCCCTGCACCGTGTCGCAGCCGGCCTCCCGCAGGAAGGCCACGCTGTCCATGCTCTCGACCCCCTCGGCGATGACGCGGATGTGCAGCTCCCTGGCCATCTGAATGATGTTGCGCACCACGATGCGCTCCCGGCTCTTGTCCACGCTCTTGTGGAAAAAGAGGATGTCCAGCTTGAGGACGTCAATGGGCAGGTTTTTCAGCAGGTTGAGGGAGGAGTAGCCCGACCCAAAGTCGTCCAGCGAGCAGACGAACCCCCGCTGGTGCAGCTGCTGCACCAGTTGGAGAAAGAGGGTCTCGCCCCCCAGGGCCAGGCTCTCGGTGACCTCCAGCTCAAGCTGGCCGTCGGGCAGGGAGAACTCCTCCTTGGTCTTTGCGTAGTAGTCGACAAAGTCCTCCCGCAGGAGCCCTGCTCGGGAGACGTTGACCGCCAGATTCAGCGGCCGGCCGCCCCCGTCCAGGTGGCGGCGGTACCACTGGCAGGCCTGGCGGAACATGTAGCGGTCCAGCTGGACGATCAGCCCGCTCTTTTCAAAGGCGGGGATGAATTCGCAGGGGGGGATGACCCCCCGCTCGGGGTGGATCCAGCGGCAGAGCACCTCCGCCCCCGCCAGGCGGTTGCCGTTTTGAATGTCGAATTTCGGCTGAAAATAGGGCTGGAACTGTCCCAGGCGCAGGGCCTGTTTGCCCTGTGCCTCCAGCGCCGACTCCTGCAGGTTTTGCCGGCGCAGCGACTCGGTGAAGAAGGCGCAGCCGCTGCCCGCCTCCCCCTTGACCGACTTTTGCGCCATGTTGGCCCGGTCGATCAGCTCGTTGACCGTCAGCCCGCTGTCTTTTGGCTCCAGGCAGCAAAAGCCCATGCACAGCCCGATGTAGGCCAGGTTGGCGGCGCTCTCCTCCGGCTGGTGGAGGGCGTGCAGCAGCTGGTCGAACCAGTCGGTCAACTCCTGCCGCTCCCGGTAGCGGCGCAGCCCAACAAAGTTGTCCGCCGCCATCCGGCAGAACACCTCGCCCGGGCGCTCGCCCTCCTGAAAGAGGCGGTACATCTGCCGCAGCAGCTGGTCGTCCATCTGGTAGCCCAGGGCGTCGTTGTAGTATTTGAATTTTTTGAGGTCGCAATACCACACGGCAAAGGGGCCGTCTCCCCTGCGGGCGACCTCGGCGTCCAGGAGAAATTTGTTGTAGTTGCGGCCGCCGGTCAGCGGGTCCACATAGGCCAGCCGCTCGATTTCCGCCTGGTTGCGGCTCATCATCCGCCGCTGCTGGAACAGCAGCAGCAAAAACAGGGCGCAGGCCGCGATGATGATGGCGACGGCCCCCACCGAGGTGGCCAGGTAGCGCTGGCGCAGGGCCTGCAGGGGGACAGAGGCCAACACGAACCAGTCCTCGATCCCCGCGGGCTCCAGCACCGCCAGCATGGCGACCCCGCCGGCGAGGTAGCGAAAGTGGGTGCTCTCCCCCCGCTCTAGGGCGGCTTGCAGGTCGGCCCTCTCCGCCCCATCGACCCCCTCCAGGGCGTCCAGCGCCGCCGGGGTGGCAGAGGAGGCCCGGGACGAGGCGAGGATCACCGCCCCCGTATTGCTGTACAGGTCGGTGTACCCGCTGCCGTCCAGGAGGGGGGCGTCGAGGATCTCCTGGATGACCGAGACGCTGTTGACCGCGCAGAGGACGCCCAGCACCTGGCCGTCGGCCCGCTCGACCGGCACGGCGTAGTAGTGGACCGATTCCCCCTCGCGAAAGGGGTCGGCGATGGCGGCGGAGATGACGTCCTCCTCCGCCAGGGCGCGGGTGAAGAAATCCTCCCCCGAAACGTCCAGGTTGCGGTAGCGGCGGCCGCCCAACTCCATCAATTCCAGCCGCCCCTCGGCGGTGGCAAAGCCCATGCAGGTGAAGGCGTTGCCCTCGTTGACCTCGCCCATCAGCCGCGCCAGCTGCTCCAAATCGGTGATGTCCTGTTCGGCCACAAAGACGCCGACCCCGTGCAGGGTCTGAAAGTCGCCGTCCACCTGTTTGATGAGGGCGGTCTCGTGCTGGCGGACGGCGTTTTTCAGATAGAGCAGATTTTCGTCTGTGTACTGGTGCCCCATCTGCGCCAAAAACAGAACGCTGCCCACGACAAAACAGAGGCAGAGGAGGATGGCTGTGACTGTCCAGCGACGGTGTCCCTTCGGCTTTTCCTGCAGCGGCATGCGGGGGTCCTCCCTTCGCCTCTTTTTCCCTTATTTCCTCAATTTTAACAGGTTGTGGGCAAAAGAACAAGACCGGCATTTTGGCAGCGTCGAAACGCCAGCCAAAGATCGCCGTTTCCCAATCAAAAAAGGGAGGGGGGAACATCCCCCTCCCCTTTACGCCATTCCCTGAATGACCCGCACCAGCAGTTCGGCGCTCAACTCGGCGGCGCGGTCGGCAAAGTCCTCGTAAATACTCTCGGCCTCGTCGTCGGCCGTGTCCGACAGCAGCCGGATCACCCCAAAGGGCACCCCGTTTTTGACGGCGGTGTGGCCCACGGCCGCCCCCTCCATCTCGGCGCAGTCGGCGCCGGTGCGGGCGATGATGTCGGCCTTGACGGCGCTGTCGCTGACAAACTGGTCCCCCGTGGCGACGACGCCCCGCTTGTAGCGCACCCCGCCGATCTGGTCGAGGCAGCGGCAGATCTGTTCCACCAGCGCCCCGTCGGCCTTGAGCACCGGGGTGTAGGGGTGGCACTGGGCGAAGATGGAGGGATCAAAGTCGTGGTAGAGCACCTGCTCGGCCACCACCACGTCCCCCAGCCCCAGGTCGTCGGCTAGGTTGCCGGCAATGCCGGTGTTGAGCAGGGCGTCCACCCGGTAGCGGTCACAGAGGATCTGGGCGCTGATGGCGGCGTTTACCTTGCCGATGCCGCTGCAAGTCAGCACCACCTGCTGTCTTCCCAGCTGGCCCGAGAGGTAGGTGCCGCCGGCCACCACCTCCTCCTGCAGGTTTTTCAAGTTGGCCCGAATGAGGGCGATCTCCTTTTCCATTGCGCCGATGATCCCGATGGTCTGCATCTCTCGTCTCCTCCTGTTTTGCGCCCGGTGGGCGTCTGTCTCGTTTGGAAATTGTACCACATCCGGCTGCATATTGGTACCCCAAACCGCCCATATTGAAGGGTGAAAAACACCGGGCGGCAGGGCGTGTCTCTGCGCCCCCAAATGGGAGGAATCTTCTATGGAACTGCAAAACAGCCAGACCCACGACAACCTGTTGGCCGCCTTTGCCGGGGAGGCACAGGCCCATCTCAAATACCTGCTCTACGGCAAAAAGGCAAAGGAGCAGGGGTACGAGCAGTTTGCCGACCTCTTCAAACTCACCGCCGCCAACGAGCGCGCCCACGGCGAGATGTGGTTTGAATACCTCAAGGGGGGCGAGGTCCCCGGCGTCGCCGACAGCCTGGTGGACGCCGCCGAGAAGGAGCACTTTGAGTGGAGCGAGATGTACAAGGAATTTGAGAAGACCGCCCGGGAAGAGGGCTTTATCGCCATTGCCGAGCGCTTTCGCCTGGTGGGGGAGATCGAGAAGACCCACGAGGAGCGCTACAACCAGATGAAGCAGAACCTGGACGGCGGCGAGGTGTTTCAAAAGCCCCAGGCCGAGACCTGGGTCTGCAAGAACTGCGGCTACATCTGCACCGGGATGAAGGCGCCGGAGAAGTGCCCGGTCTGCCACTACCCCCAGAGCTATTTTGAGCTGGAGGGCGGCAAGCTGTAACAGACGACTGTCCATGGGGAGGGGGCCTGCTGGGCCCCCTCTTTTTTTGGTTCTGCGCACTGGCCGCCCGCCGGGGAACGTGGTATACTAAAACCCGCAATAGGGAAAAAGGAGGGCGCGCCCATGGGCAGGGAGAAAAAGGCGGAAAAGACCAACGTGATGCGCATTTTGGAGCGGGAGGGGATCCCCCACCAGACCCACGCCTACGACCACCAAGACGGGGTCATCGACGGCCAGGGGGTGGCGGCCAAACTGGGGCAGGACCCGGCGCAGGTCTTCAAGACCCTGGTCTGCCGGGGCCACAGCGGCAGCTACCTGGTCTTCTGCATCCCGGTGGCTGCCGAGCTGGATTTGAAGGCGGCGGCCCGGGCGGCCGGGGAGAAGAGCGTGGAGATGATCCACGTCCGGGAAATCAACCAGGTCACCGGCTACGTGCGGGGCGGCTGTTCCCCCGTGGGGATGAAAAAGCCTTACAAGACGGTGGTGGACGAGAGCTGTCTCCTCTTTGACACCATCATCTTCAGCGCCGGCAAAATCGGCTTTCAGGTGGAGTGCGCCCCCGGCGACCTGCTGAAATTGGTGGGCGGCACCACTGCAGAAATCGCTATTTTGTAATTTTTATAAGATAATATACGAGTCGTATTGACTGGAGGCGTGGCAATGGTGGAGCCGGGCAACCCCCAGCGCTTTGAGGAGGCCCGCCTGCGGGTGCAGGGGGGCGACCGGCTGCGCACCGGGATCGGCACCCTGGGGGAGAAGAGCCTGCACGCGATTTTGAAAAACTACTTTGAGCCCGCGGGCGAGAACCAGGAGACCCGGGTCGGCGACTTTGTGGCCGACATCGTGGGCAGCGAGGGGATCTTTGAAATCCAGACAAAGGGCTTTGACAAGCTGCGCAAAAAGCTGGCGGCCTTTTTGCCGGTCTGCCCGGTGACGGTGGTCTACCCGGTGGCCCAGCTCAAGTGGGTCAACTGGGTGGACCCGTCCAGCGGCGAGGTGGTGGCCCGCAACCGCTCCCCCCGCCGGGGACAGGCGGCAGACGTATTCTACGAACTGTATAAAATAAAAGAATTTTTACAAATGGAGGGGCTGCGGTTCTGCATCCCCCTGTTGGAGGTGGAGGACTACCGCCTTCTCGACGGCTGGGACCGCACCAAAAAGCGGCGGGCCACCCGCAGCGACCGGGTGCCCACCCGGCTGTTCGGCCAGGTGTGGGTCTCCGGCTGGCGGGAGTGGGGGGAGCTGATCCCCCCCGACCTGCCACAGCCGTTCACCGCCAAAGAGTACGCCAAGGCCGCCCGCCAGCGCCTGGAGATGGCCCGCCGGGCGCTGAACGTGCTGGCCTCCCTGGGGCTGGTGGAGCGCGCGGGCAAGGCGGGGCGGGCCTACCTCTACCAGCTGCCTGCAGAAGTGGAAAACGGCTGAGAGCAACCTGCTCTCAGCCGTTTTTTCTGGCGTTAGCGCCCCCGGGGTCTGCCGGGAAATCCAATTGCCTTGGCGCAGCGCTCCCGGAAAGGAGGGGCGCCGAAGGCATAGAGAGAAAGGCAATTTTGGGTACGGGCGGCGCGAGATGGTCTACTGGATTGCCGGGCTGCCGGTGACGGCAGGTGTCTATGCCCATGAGATGTCAGCCGCGCGGAGGGGATGGGGACCGTTGCGGGTGTTATGCGCGCACAAAATGTCGGTCCCCCTTGAGGGGCAAAGCCCGGGCAATGTCCCGTTCGGGCCCGCAGATACCGCCCGTTTCGGCGGTGGTTTGGGCGGCGCGGGGCTACTGGGCGGCGACCTCCTCGGCGGAGGCGGGGCGGACAATGGCCTTGTCCTTCCAGCGGCCGGTCAGATAGCGGACGGTGGTGCCGATGCACTCGGCCAGCCAGCCGATGACCACTGCGATCCAAATCCCGGTGTACCCCAGAATGGGGGAGAGGGCCAGGGCGGCGATGGTCTTGGAGGCGATGCCCGAGAGGGCGAACACCATGAAGAGGTTGACGTCCCCCGCGCCCTTCATCACCCCTTCGGCGGGGAAGAGCAGGGCCATCAGGAAGTAGGAGGCGGCCGAGTAGAGCAGGTAGTTGGCCCCGGCGGCAATCACCGCCTCGGCCCCCTCGCCGCTGACGAAGATGGAGCAGAGCGGCCCGCCGAAGAGGACCACCACCCCGGCCATCAGCACGGCAAAGCCCAGGGAGATGAGCAGGGAGTAGCGGTAGCCGGTCTTGACCCGGCCCACCTTCCCGGCGCCGATGTTCTGGGCGGTGTAGCCGGTGACGGCGGTGCTGATGTTGACCATGGGCATCATGGCCAGGCTCTCGATCTTCATGGCGGCGGTGTAGGCGGCCATGATGACGGGGCCGAAGCCGTTGACCAGGGCCTGCATGATCATCATCCCGGCGGAGATGGCGATCTCCTGCGCGGTGGTGGGGATGGCCAGCTTGATCATCTGCTTGAGCAGGGCGGGGGAGAACTGGCGGCGCAGGGGCTCGGCGTCCAGCTTTTCCTCGTCGGCCGCGGCGATGGAGGCCAGCCGCTTTTGCAGGGCGAAGAGGGCCAGCACCGAGGAGATGGCCTGGGAGATGACGGTGGCGATGGCCACCCCGGCCACCCCCCAGCCGAAGCTGATGACAAACCACAGGTCCAGCACGATGTTGGTGATGGAGGAGATGATGAGGAAGAGCAGCGGGGTCTTGGAGTCCCCCAGCGCCCGAAAGACCGAGGAGAGGATGTTGTAGGTAAAGGTGAACACCAGCCCCAAAAAGTAGATGTAGATGTACTGTTTGGACATGCTCATCAGGGACTGGGGGGTGTTGAGCAGGCGCAGCAGGGCGGGGGTGGCGAGGATGCTCACCGCCGCCAGCACCAGGGAGAGGGCGATGGAAAAGGCCACGCAGGTGACGATGGAGTGGCGCACCTCCCGCTTGCGACCGGCGCCAAAGTACTGGCCGATGAGGATGGAGGCGCCGTTGGAGAGGCCGAAGGCGATGCCGGTGATGGCGAAGGTGATGGCATAGGAGCCGCCCACCGCCGCCAGGGCGTCGGAGCCGACAAAGTTGCCCACCACGATGGAGTCCACCATGCTGTACAGCTGCTGAAAGATGTTCCCAAACAAAATGGGAAGGGCAAAGAGAAAGAGGATCTTTCCCGGGTTGCCGCGGGTCATGTCTTTTGTCATATCGTTCATCCTTTCTGTGAAGGTGTATTGTGCGCCGCGATCGCCCCGGGCAGGGGCGGATAAAAATCCCCAAAAAGGCAAAAAAACAGCAAGGCGAAGCGGCTGCAACGCGTTGCTGCTGATCTTGCGGTGACGAAAAGGGCAAAAAAATAGGCAGAAGAGACAGCTTGCGCGTCGAACCTCCTACCACCGGTCCTCGGCAGTCATGCCGATGTCCAGTCCCAGTATAGACAGCCCTGGGCGGAAAAGTCAAGGGAGCGGGAAAAGATTGGCGGATTGGCCAATATTGGACAGTTTACGTGCAGCGAGATGGCCAAAAAATGCTGTCAAAAGAGGGCGAGAGGACCGTCTTGTCGGGCAAAAGCGGGGGCGGCCAGAGAAAGCGAAGGGGGGAGCACTGCCCACTGTCGCTGTGAAGGGGCGACAGAAAAAAGCCCCTGCGCCAAAAAAGCGCAGGGGCTTTTGGGAAAAGGGGGCTTACCCCCCGATGAGTCCCATGACGAAGATGACGGCGATGAGGATGGGCGCCACCCAGCGGATGAGGAAGCCGTAGACGCGGCGGATGGCAAACCGCTTGCCGCAGCGCTCCACCTCCTCGGTCACCTTGCCCACCCCCCAGACGTGGCCCACAAAGAGGCAGGTGGCCAGGGCGGCCAGGGGCATGAGGATCTTGTCGGTGAGGAAGCCCATGGCGTCAAACAGGTTCATCCCCCCGATGGTGAAGCCGGAGAGGGGGCCCATGGAGAGGCTGGCAAAGACCCCGATGAGGGCCATCAGCCCGCCCATCACCAGGGTGGCGGTGCGGCGGCGCCAGTGGAAGGTGTCGATGAAGAAGGAGGCGACCACCTCCAGCAGGGCGATGGCGCTGGTGAGGGCGGCGATAAAGACCAAAAAGAAGAAGGCCAGCCCGAAAAATCGCCCCAGGGGCATGGAGTCAAAGACCGCCGGCAGGGTTTTGAAGATGAGGCCGGGGCCGCCGGTGGGCTCCATCCCAAAGCTGAAGACGGCGGGCATGATGGCCATCCCCGCCAGCAGGGCCATCAGGGTGTCCAGCCCCACCACGGTGCAGGTGTCCTTGGTGATGTCGGTGTCCTTTTTCAGGTAGCTGCCGTAGGTGATGGCGATGCCCAACCCCAAACTGAGGCTGAAAAAGACCTGCCCCATGGCCAGCACGATGGAGTCGATCAGGGCTTTGGGGTCGGAGAGGAGGGCGGTGTCGGGGACAAAGAGGAACTTGAGCCCCTCCGTCGAACCGGGCAGGGTCACCGAGCGCACCACCACCCCGATGAGGAGGACGAAGAGGAGGGGGAGCAGCCACTTGCTGCAGGTCTCGATCCCCTTTTGCACCCCGCCGATGACCACGATTACGGCCACCGCCATGAACAGCAGGTGCCAGATAACCGGCTGCACCGGGGAGGAGACAAAGGTGTCGAACGCCGCCCCGTCGGAGACGTTGGCGCCGGTGAGGTAGCTGCCGATGTACTTCATCACCCAGCCCCCCACCACGCTGTAATAGGAGAGGATGATGAAGGCGCAGGAGATCTCCAGCACCCCGACGAAGGACCACTTCTTGTCGATGCTGCGAAAGGCGCCGATGGCGTTGAGCTGGGTCTTGCGGCCCACCGCCATCTCGGAGAGCATGATGGGGATGCCCAGCACCAGGGCGAAAATCAGGTAGAAGACGATGAAGAGCCCGCCCCCCGAGATGCCCGCCACATAGGGGAACTTCCAGAGGTTGCCCAGGCCGATGGCCGACCCCGCGGCGGCCATGACAAAGCCCAGGGAGCCGGTGAAGTGGCCGCGGCCCGTTTTTTTCTTGTCCATGTTTTTTCACACTCCTTTGTTGATTCGGTCCCCCCGCGGAGAACGAAAAAAAGTCCCGCCCCTTCACGGTGACGTGAAGGGACAGGACAAAAGTTTCCTGCGGTACCACCCAACTTGGCGCAAAGAGCGCCCAACTCTGCGGGATGCAAACACATCCCCGGCCGATAACGGGGCCTGCCGTGGCGGACTACTGGGGGCGCGCCCCGTTCACCCGCCCTCTCGGGGGCGACTGACCCCACCCCGCTCGCCGCCGTGCTCACACCTGCCACGGCTCTCTGAAGGCGCTTGGATGGGCTTTTTCCCCGTCGGCGATTTGACACCAGCGGTCTGGTTTTGTCGCCGGCGCGCGAACGCCGGCGGAATGGGTCTATTATAGCGGCGCCCTGCCGGTTTGTCAAATGGGGCCCAGAATCAGACGTTGAAGCGGAAGAGGACCACGTCCCCGTCCTGCATCACGTACTCCTTCCCCTCGGAGCGGACCAGCCCCTTTTCCTTGCAGGCGGCCATGCTGCCCTGGGCGACGAGGTCGTCGAAGGCCACCACCTCGGCGCGGATGAACCCCCGCTCAAAGTCAGTGTGGATCTTGCCGGCGGCCTGGGGGGCCTTGGTGCCCTTTTTGATGGTCCAGGCGCGGACCTCGGGCTTGCCGGCGGTCAGGTAGGAGATGAGGCCCAGCAGCTCGTAACAGACCTTGATGAGCCGGTCCAGGCCCGACTCCTCCAGCCCCAACTCCCCCAAAAAGAGGGCCTTGTCCTCGGCGGACATGTCGGCGATGTCCTCCTCGATCTTGGCGCAGATGGGCAGGGAGAGGGCCCCCTCCCCCTGGGCCAGGGTGCAGAGCTTCTGGTAGTTCTCATTGTTCGAGATGTCGCCGATGAAGTCGTCCTCGCTCATGTTGCCCACGTAGATGACCGGCTTGTCCGAGAGCAGGCCCATGGCGTCGATGAGGGCCTTCTCCTCCGGCTCACAGGGGAAGACCGAGGCCCGCTTGCCCTCTTCCAGGTGAGCCTTCAGCCGCTCCAGCAGCTGGGTCTCGGCGGCGTAGGCCTTGTCGCCCTTGGCCAGTTTCTGGGCCTTTTGGATGCGGCGCTCGACGATGTCGAGGTCGGAGAAGATCAGCTCCAGGTTGATGGTCTCCACGTCCCGCAGGGGGTCGACGCTGCCGTCGACGTGGACGATGTCGCCGCTCTCAAAGCAGCGCACCACGTGGACGATGGCGTCCACCTCGCGGATGTGGGAGAGGAACTTGTTGCCCAGCCCCTCGCCCTTGGAGGCGCCCTTCACCAGCCCGGCGATGTCGACAAACTCGATGGTGGCGGGGGTGAACTTGTCGGGCTGGTACATCTCGGCGAGCTTGTCCAGCCGCTTGTCGGGGACGGCCACCATCCCCACGTTGGGCTCGATGGTGCAGAAGGGGTAGTTGGCCGACTCGGCCCCGGCGTTTGTAATGGCGTTGAAAAGGGTGCTTTTGCCCACGTTGGGCAGACCCACGATTCCCAGTTTCACGTGCAGATCCCTCACTATTATTCCATTTGGACGGCTTTGGGGGGCAGGACCCCCGCCGCCCGGCGCTTTTAACAGTATAGCACAAATGCCTGCCCGGTGGAAATGCCCCCGTGTGAATTTGCCGCCCCTTTTTGCAGTTGACAGAAGGGGGAGCGCCGGGGTATGGTAGAGGGGAAAGGGAGGGACGGCGAATGTGCGCCATTTGGACCCTGGAAATGAGAAGGAAAAGCCGCTCCGCGCAGATGAAAAGCGATGAGACGCTGTTCGGAGCTTTGACGGAGGGCTGAAAAGCGCCCTCCCCTCTCGTCGGCGATCAGGCAGCCCGGCGGGTGCGAAGGCGCACCCGTCTGTTGGTGTTGCCCGCCGCCGGGAGATGGTTGCCGCCGACAGCGCCCTGCCGGCGGCTTTTTTGCGCCCCGCCGCGGGCAGGCTGGACGGGGCGCGAAGAGAGACGAGGAGATTAACAAGATGAAAGAGAACCACTACGACGACCCGGCCTTTTTTGAGCAGTACAGCCACTTCCCCCGCTCGGTGGAGGGGCTGTCGGCGGCCGGCGAATGGCACGAGTTGCGGCGGATGCTGCCCGACCTGGCGGGCAAGCGGGTGCTGGATCTGGGCTGCGGCTTTGGCTGGCACTGCAAGTACGCGGCCGAGCAGGGAGCGGCGTCGGTGCTGGGCACCGACCTGTCCGAAAAGATGCTGGCCGGGGCGAGGGAGCGAAATGCCGACCCCCGCGTCCAGTACCGGCGGATGTCCATGGAGGAGATGGACTTTGCCCCCGGCTCCTTTGACGTGGTGATCAGCTCGCTGGCCCTGCACTATGTGGAGGACTTCGCGCCGGTCTGCCGCGCCGTCTGCGACTGCCTGGCAGAGGGGGGGAGCTTTGTCTTCTCCTGCGAGCACCCGGTCTTCACCGCCGAGGGCAGCCAGGAGTGGTGCTGCGACGGGGCGGGCAACCCCCGCCACTGGCCGGTGGACCGCTACTTTGACGAGGGGCGGCGCACCGCCCACTTTTTGGGGTGCGAGGTCACCAAGTACCACCGCACCCTCACCAGCTACCTAAACACCCTGCTGCAGGCGGGCTTTGCCATCAAAGAGGTGGTGGAGCCCCGCCCCGACCCCCGCCTGATGGAGGTGCCGGGGATGGCCGACGAGCTGCGCCGGCCGATGATGCTGCTGGTGCGCGCCGAGAAGGGGAAAAAATAGGACCTTTGGCCTCAAAAGGGCGGTCTGCCGGGCGGCGGGCCGCCCTTTTTCCCCGCCGCGCGGGGGAGGGGCGCGAAAAAGTGCCGCGGCGGGGAAAAAACAGGGGAAATGATATGGTTTCTTTCGCCGATCCGTACTATAATAAATGGTAAATAGGCGCCCTCACCGCGCCGTGCGGCAAACATTTAGAAACTGTTCACCTTTCGCGCCGAGCAGTCGCTATAATGGGAAAATAGAAGGTGAGACGCCGGGCGGCGGGCTGTCCGGCGGCAAAGAAACCGGAGGGGATTTACGCGTGGAAAAGATTCTCGTCGTAGACGACGACAAAAACATCTGTGAACTGCTGCGACTGTATATCGACAAAGAGGGCTACCAGACCGTTGTGGCCTACGACGGCAAACAGGCCCTGAAACTCTTTGAGGAGGAGGCCCCCTGCCTGATCGTGCTGGACGTGATGATGCCCGAGCTCGACGGCTGGCAGGTCTGCCGGGAGATCCGCAAGTCCTCCGACGTGCCCATCATCATGCTCACCGCCAAGGGTGAGACCTTTGACAAAGTGCTGGGGCTGGAACTGGGGGCCGACGACTATGTGGTCAAGCCCTTTGAGTCCAAGGAGATCGTGGCCCGCATCAAGGCGGTGCTGCGGCGCACCGGCACCCGCGCCCAGGCCTCCGACGTGAAAGAGGTGCGCTACGACAAGCTGGTGGTCAACCTGACCCGGTACGAGCTGAAGGTGGACGGCAAGATCGTGGACACCCCGCCCAAAGAGCTGGAGCTGCTCTACCACCTGGCCTCCAACCCCAACCGGGTGTACACCCGCGACCAGCTGCTCGACGAGGTGTGGGGGTTTGAGTACTACGGTGACTCCCGCACGGTGGACGTGCACATCAAGCGGCTGCGGGAAAAGCTGGAGGGCGTCTCCGCCCAGTGGTCGGTCAAGACGGTGTGGGGCGTCGGCTACAAGTTTGAAGTGAAAGACTAGCGCGCAAAAAAAGCGGTGCAGACGGGGGCGGAAGGCCCCCGTTTTGCGACTGGACGGGAAAGGGGCGCCGAGGTGCGAAACGGGATAGTCAAGCGGTATTTTTTTACCTGTGTGTCGGTGGTGCTGGTGAGCATCGTGGTGCTGGGGGCGGTGTTTTTGGGGCTGTCGGCCCAGTACTTTAAAGACGAGCGCCAGGACCAGCTGTTGATCATCGCCCAGCGGGCGGCCGAGCGCACCAGCTCGGGCCTGACCACCAGCGACGGCAACTCCTATCTGCTGGACTTCGACACCCTGCGCCAGGGCTACCGGCTGCTGATCTCCACCCAGGAGGACGCCGACCTCTTCATGACCGATGTGAACGGCGTCACCGTCCTCTGCACCGAGGGGACCCGCTGCGCCCACACCACCTACCGGGTGCCCGCCGAGGTGCTGGAGAAGTCCTCCCAGGCGAGCGCGGCCAAGGGCTACCGGGGGATGGGGACGCTGGGGGAGATCTACAAGCGCCCCCACTACATCGTCAGCGTGCCCATCACCGGGGACGACGGCTACATCATCGGCTACGTCTTTGCCGCCTCGCCGGCGGATGAGCTCTCGCAGTTTTTGGTGGACGTGCTGCGGATGTTCGCCATCGCCGCGGTGGTGGTGCTGGCCATCTCCTTTGCGGTGATCTACTACACCACCAAGCGGCTGGTCTCCCCCCTCAAGGAGATGGCCGGCTACGCCGCCCGCTTCGGGCAGGGCGACTTCTCGCAGACGGTGCCGGTGACCTCCGACGACGAGGTGGGCCAGCTGGCCATGGCCCTCAACAACATGTCCTCCTCCCTGGCGGTGGTGGAGCAGACCCGGCGCAACTTTGTGGCCAATGTCTCCCACGAGCTCAAGACCCCCATGACCACCATCGGCGGCTTTGTGGACGGGATTTTGGACGGGACCATCCCCCCGGAGCGGCAAAACCACTACCTGGGCCTGGTCTCAAACGAGGTGAAGCGGTTATCCCGGCTGGTCAGTGGCATGCTAAACGTGTCCAAGATCGAGGCCGGGGAGATGACCCTCAACACCGTCCCCTTCAACATCTGCGAGGTGATCTTCACCGCCCTGCTCTCCTTTGAACAGCAGATCGAGCAGAAGTCCATCGAGATCGAGGGGCTGGACGTGGACAAGGTGATGGTGGAGGGCGACCGGGACCTGGTGCACCAGGTCATCTACAACCTGGTGGACAACGCGGTGAAGTTTGTCAACGAGGGGGGCGTCATCTCCTTTGGATTTGAGACGGTGGGGGGCTACACCTTCACCGCGGTGCGAAACAGCGGCGAGGGGATCCCCAAAGAGCAGCTGCAGCAGGTGTTTGACCGCTTCTACAAGACCGACCGCTCCCGCGGGCTGGACAAGAAGGGGGTCGGGCTGGGCCTCTACATCGCCAAGACCATCGTCAACCGCCACGGCGGCGACATCGTGGTCAGCAGCAAAGAGGGGGAGTATACCGAATTCCGCTTCTCCCTGCCGGCAGCCAAACCGCTGCGGGCCAAACGGGCCGCCAAGGGCGAGGGCCGGCGGGATGGCCAGCTGGCAGACATCCCCGCCGAGGCGGAGGGGCAACAGGCCCCCGACCCGGGGGATGGGGACAGAAAAATTTAAAGGGATTTCACCATTCTGTCACATCCTATTGGTACAATCAAAAGCGTACTATTCAAAATTAGGAGGCCTCTCCATGTTTGATAACCAACAAAATCCCGAAACGCCCCGGGACGAGACCGGCGGCGCTTCCCCCGCGGGCGGGCCGGGCGGCTCCAGCATTCCCGGCCCCGGGCCCTATGGGCAGCAGCAACCGGGCGGCCATCGCCCCCAGACCCCGCCTGCGGGCGGCGGCGCACAGGCGAGCGGCCAGTCCCCCTACTCCCCCTACCGGCCGGCGGGCCCGGGCGGGGCGCAGCCCTTTGTCTTTGACCCCGACCGGTACGCATCCTCCGGCGGCCCGGGGGGCAAACGGCCGGACAAAAAGCCCAAAAAGGGCAGGGGGGCGGTGGCCTTTGCCGTCATCCTCTGCTGCGTGCTGGCCCTCTCGGGCATTTTGGTGGGGGCCAACATCCTCTACAAAAACTCCCAGAAGGGCTCCGGCGGCCAGGGGGGCAGCTCCCAGGCGGGGGTGACCATCCAAAACCGCCCTGAGGACGGAGACGACGGCGATGATGCCAAGAGCGGCGAAAAGATGACCACCGAGCAGGTGGCCACCAAGGTGAAACCGGCGGTGGTGGGGATCGCCGTCTACAGTCAGCAGAGCACGGTGGAGGCCAGTGGCTACGGCTCGGGCATCATCATGAGCGCCGACGGCTACATCATCACCAACGCCCACGTGGTGGAGGGGGCGGTCGGTCTGACCGTCACCCTGGAAAACGACGAGGAGTACACCGGCAAGGTGGTGGGGACGGACACCAAGACCGACCTGGCGGTGGTGAAGATCGAGGCCCAGAACCTGACCTACGCCGAGTTTGGCAACTCCGACCAGATGAAGGTGGGCGAGGACGTGCTGGCCATCGGCAACCCGGGCGGGCCCAGCCTGGCCGGGAGCGTCACCAAGGGGATCGTCTCGGCGGTCAACCGGACGGTGGGCGGCTCCACCGGCTACTCGCTGCACTGCATCCAGACCGACGCGGCCATCAACCCCGGCAACTCCGGCGGGGCGCTGGTGAACATGTACGGCCAGGTGGTGGGGATCAACTCCTCCAAGATCGCCAAGACCGAGTACGAGGGCATCGGCTTTGCCATCGCCATCAACGAGGCCAAGCCCATCATCGACGGGCTGATCCAAAACGGCTACGTGAAGGACCGGGTGAAATTGGGGGTCACGGTCATCGAGATCAACGACACCACCTCCCGCCTCAACGGGCTGCCCAAGGGCCTCTACATCAAGAGCATCGACCAGGGCAGCAGCCTGGAGGGCACCGGCGTGCAGCCGGGGGACATCATCCGCAAGTTTAACGGCGAGAGCACCGAGAGCTATGAGGCCCTGCAGGCCCAGCTGAAAAACTGCAAGCCGGGCGACGAGGTAAAGCTGACCATCTACCGGTCCCAGCAGTCGGGCACCGACAAGACCTTCGAGGTGGTGGTGACCCTCAAGGAGGACGTGCCCAACGCCGTCGTCAACCAGTCCGCCCGCTCCAAGGTGAGCTGAATGATTTTTTGACCGATCTTTTCTCCGCAAAGGGCCCCGAGAGGGGCCCTTTTTGCCCGGGGAAAGGGCGAGGGGGGCGCGCAGATCCTGCGCGCCCCCCTCTTTTGCCGAACGGCCCCCCCGAAAGGGGCATAGGATGGGACTGTCGAGGTCCGGCATGCGGGGCCTCGTTGAGATAGATGGCGGGGGCCGGCGAATGTTCGCCGGCCCCCGCTTTTTTTGGGAAAACCCCTATTCCAGCCCCTGGATCTCGGCGTGGATCTCGGCCAGCCGGTCGGGGATCTCGATGTGCTGGGGGCAGTGCTTCATGCAAGCCCCGCAGCGCTGGCACTGGTCGGCCCGGTTTTCGGCGGGGGTGAAGCGCTGGTACATGGATTTGACCAAAAACTGGTTCTGGTGCCGCTTGTAGTCGTTGTAGAGGGCGAAGATGCGGGGGATGTCCACCCCAAAGGGGCAGGGCATGCAGTAGCGGCAGCCGGTGCAGGGGACGGCGGTGACCTTGCTCAGCTCATCCAGGGACTCGGCCAGGGCGCGCTCCTCCTCTTCGGCGAGGGGGGCGGCGTCTTTAAGGGTGGCGATGTTCTCCTCCATCATCGCCAAATCGGACATCCCGCTGAGGATGACCCGCACGTTGGGGTGGCCCGCCACCCAGCGCAGGGCCCAAGCGGCGTCGCTCCAGTCGGGCTGGCAGGCGCGCAGGGGGGCCTGCGCCGCCTCGGGCAGCTTGGCCAAAAAGCCGCCGCGCACCGGCTCCATGACGATGAGGGGGACGCCGGCCTCGGTGAAGAGGCGGTACTGCTCGTCGGCGTGCTGCAGCGACCAGTCCACGTAGTTGAGCTGCATCTGGGCCACGTCCCACTGGTGCGAGGCGAGGACCCGCTGCAAAAAGGCGGGGGAGTCGTGGAAGGAGAAGCCCACGTGGCGGACCTTCCCCTCGGCCTGCATCCGGCGCATGAAGTCGTAGGCGCCCAGCCGCTCGGCGTCGTCATAGTTCTCGTGGCTGACGGCGTGCAGCAGGTAGATGTCAAAGTAGTCGACCCCGCAGCGCGCCAGCTGGGTGTCAAAGACCTTCTGCATGTCCTCTTTTTCTTTGCAGGCCCAGATGGGCAGTTTGTCCACCAGGATGTAGCTGTCCCGGGGGTACTTGGCCAGGGCGCGGCCCACATTTTCCTCAGAGGTGCCGTCGTGGTAGGGGTAGGCGGTGTCGAAGTAGTTGACCCCGTTTTCCATGGCGCAGTCCACCATCTGCTGCACCCGCTCAAAATCAACCGTCTTCTTGTCCTCCTGCAGGGGCAGGCGCATGGTGCCGAAACCCAGCAGCGGGGTGGAGAGTTCGAGGTTGCCCAGTTGTCTCCTTTGCACGTGTCATTCCTCCCTAATGGCGTGGGAAATCCCCACAGATTCGCCCTTATCATACACCATCGCCCGGACCATTGCAAAGGAAAGCGCCGCGGCGCCGGCAAAATTGACGGCCGGGCGGTTTTGTTATACAATATATCTGTATGAATGCGACTTGCAGAAAGGGGTTACCCACCTTGCTGAAAATTTCACCTTCGATCTTGTCCTGTGATTTTGCCAATTTGGAGAGCGAGTGCGCCCAGATGAAAGAGGCCGGGGCCGAGATGCTGCACATCGACGTGATGGACGGCCATTTTGTCCCCAACCTGACCCTGGGAGCGCCCATCGTCAAGTGCTTGCGGCCGAAAAACGACCTCTTTTTTGACGTGCACCTGATGATTTCCGAGCCGCTGCGCTACATCGACGACTTTGCCGCCGCCGGCAGCGACCTGATCACCTTCCACGTGGAGAGCGAGAGCGACGTGGGCGAGACCATCGCCAAGATCAAGTCCCACGGCATCAAGGCGGCCCTGTCGGTCAAGCCCGGCACCCCGGCCGAGGCGGTCTTCCCCTACCTGGACCTGCTGGACATGGTGCTGGTGATGACGGTGGAACCCGGCTTCGGCGGGCAGAAGTTCATGGGCGACATGCTCCCCAAAATCGAGGCCATCCGCAAAAAGGCCGAGGAGCTGGGGCTTTCCCTGGACATCGAGGTGGACGGCGGCATCGACGCGGGCACCGCGCCGCTGGTGACGGCGGCCGGCGCCAACGTGCTGGTGGCCGGTTCGGCCATCTTCGGCAAACCCGACCGCACCGCCGCGGTGCGGGCCCTGCGGGCAGCCGGCGAGAGCGCCCTCTGATCGCCCTCTCGCGCGCCAAAAAGCGGGGGCGGGCGGGGTGACCCCCGCCTGCCCCCGCTCTCTTTCAGGCCAACCTGGCCAGCTGTTCCACCGCCTGTTGCCCGGCCAGGGGCCGCCAGTGCTCCCGGGTGGCGGCGTCAGCCACGCCCCCCGGCGGCAGCGGCCGCCCGAACTCCCCCAGCAGGGAGAGGGGGCGGGGCGACTGCCCCCGGCAGGGGGCCAACCGCAGCCGGTAGCGGCCCTCGCGGGCGAAGAGGGCGCTCTCAAAGCGCCCCGGCCCGGCCTGGCGCAGCAGCGCCGCGCACCCCTGCGCCAGGTGGGACAGGCTCGCAAACTCCCACAGCTGGGGCGGCGCGCCCGACGCCAGCCCGGTGAGGTAGAGCTCCGCCCCCTCGCCCTGGCGGCGCAGCTCGACCGAGAGCGCCTCCGGCCGCAGCGGGGCCAGCCCGGTGGCCCGCTGAATGCGCGCCAGCAGCCGGGCGATGGCCTGCCGGGCCGGCTCCCCCTCGGGCCGCCAGCCCTCGCCGATCTGCAGGGCCCGCAACTCGGCGGCCTCTAGGGCGATCTTCCAGCGGTCGGCGTCTATCCTCTCAATGGTCATGGCTGTCCCATCCCCCCACTTCTCACAACCGGAAAGGAGTCCTCCATGGATCGGTCCTCCCCCCTCTACCGGCGGTATGCGCTGTCCAAAGACGTGCTCATCGCAATGCTGCCCATCTTCCTCATGAATGTGATCACCTACGGCCTTCGCCCCCTCCTCCTGCTGGCGGTGTCGATGGCGTTCTCCTATCTCTTCGACGCCCTCACCGCCCGGATGCGGCAGGAAAAATTCGACCGCCACGACATCTCGGGGATGGTCACCGGCGCCATTTTGGTGATGTTCCTCCCCGCCAGCGCCCCCTATTGGCTGGCGGTGGTGGGCGTCTTTGTGGCCATTGTGCTGGCCAAAAATGCCTTTGGCGGCTACGGCAACAACATCTTCAACCCCGCGGCGGTGGGCGGTGCCTTCTTGGCCCTCTTCTGGCCGGAATGGATGTTTTCCTATCCCCTGCCCTTCACCAGCGTGCCGCTGATTTTGCACAAGGGCGCGGTGCTGGTGGACTCCCCCCTCAAGACCATGAAGATCGGCGGGGTCCCCTTTGTGGAGAAGATCGAATTTCTCATCGGCAACTACCCCGGCCCTCTGGGGGCGGTGGGGACGCTGGTGGTCCTCTCGGGGGCGGTCTACCTCTTTGTGAAAAAGGCGGTCGACTGGCGGCTGCCGGCCTCTTTCCTGGGGGCCTGCGCCCTCTTTTCCTACCTCTTCCCCCGGCTGCACACCACCCGGCTGGACGCGGCCTGTCTGGAACTGCTCTCGGGCACCCTGGTCTTCGCGGCCTTCTTTGTGGTGACCGACCCCATCACCGCCCCCAAGCAGCCCCTGTCCCGGCTGATCTACGGGGCCCTCTTCGGGGTGATCACCATGCTCTTTCGCTACTACGGCGCCTTTGAGATGGGGATCTGTTTTGCGGCCATCGCCTCCAATGCCATGGCCGCCTTCATCGACCGCAAGTTGGCTTGGTTCCAAAGTCGCAACAGCGGCCTGCGGGTGATTTCCCAGTGAGGGCGCGGAAAGGAGTGAAGCAACTGTGACCAAATTCAAGCGGCGCTTTCGCGCCTGGAAGGAGCGGGGCCGCCTCTTCTTTGGCCGCCACCAGGACGACCTGGGCCGGGTGGATGGGATCTTCTCCCAAAACCCGATTTTGATGCAGGGGCTGGCCCTGGCGCCGGCCATCGTGGCCACCCAATCGCTCAAGGCGGGGGTCATCCTCTCCCTGGGCTTTCTGGGGGTGGTGGTGCCCACCATCCTCCTGGGCAGCCTGCTCTTTAAAAAGGTGGACGCAGTCTACCGCACCATCCTCACGGCGCTGTTGGGGGCCCTGCTCTTTGTGCCGGTGGCCTACGGGCTGTCGCAGATGTTTCCCTTTGTCTCCACCAATGTGGGCATCTACCTGCCCATCCTGATCGTGGATTCGATCGTGGTGACCAAGTGCAGCTCTTACACCCATTTCGGGGTGGACCGCTACACCTTTTTGGACCTCTTTTGCACCTGGTTGGGCTTTACCCTGGTGGTCTGCGTGGTGGGTGCCCTGCGGGAGGTGTTGGCCTACGGGCGGCTCTGGGGCGTCACCCTCAAAGGGGTGGTGCCGGTCTCCCGCTCCATCGCCCTGCCCTTCTTCGGGTTCTTCCTCATCGCCGTGCTGGCGGCGGGCTTTCGCTTTCTCAACAACAGCTTCCGCCACTGGATCAACAAAAAGGAGGGGAAGTAAGCCATGGCACAGGTCGCAGCAAACATGCTGGTTTCGGTCATTTTGGCCATCTTTGCGGAAAACGCCCTCTTCTCCCGCGCCCTAGGGGTGGAGCGGACGCTGCTGCTGGTGGACGACATGGGGGCCATGGTCACCTTTGGCTGCCTGACCACCCTCTCGGTCACCCTCACCTCGCTGCTCACCTATCTGGTGAGTTTCCCCCTGCAGCAGGACGTCAACGCCTACATCTACAAGCCGCTCCTGTTCATCCTATGCATGGTGGCGGTCTATTTTGCCCTGTCGGGGATCGCCCGCCGCATCCGCATCCCCCGCTTTGTCAAGTGGCAGACCAAGGTGCGCCCCCACTTTCACCTGGCCACCTTCAACAGCGCCGTGCTGGGCACCCTGATGCTCTGCTCCGGGCAGGTCTTCTCCCTGCCCCAGACCGTCGGCTTCTGTTTGGGCAGCGGCGCGGGCTACACTCTGGCCACCCTCATCGTGGCCGAGGGGCAGAGAAAGCTGAAAAACCGCAGTGTCCCCGCCTCCTTTCAGGGACTGCCGGTGACGCTGCTCTACATCGGCATCCTCAGCCTCTGCATCTACGGGTTCACCGGCTACCAGCTGAGTTTTTAGGGGGAAAGGGCGAAATGGGGCCGGCAGACGGCCAATTTATGAAATTTTTTTAAACCCTTTTGCATTTTGCACACCTCGTCAAAAAAATGGTGTATACTTATCACGGCTGATCACAGCGCCCGAACAGCGGGCAAAAAGGAGGGAGTCAGGCGGATGGCGAAGCGATACAAAATCAAGCGCTACGACAAGATCTACCGCAGCAGCAACCGAAACCTGATCCGAAATATCGCCATTTGGGGCGCAGTGTTGGTGGTGCTCGCCTTTGTGGGCTTTGCCGCCTACCGCCCCCTGGTCAACTTCCTAAACGGCGTCTATACCGGGGAGAAGCCCCCCACCTCTCAACCGGCGCAGGACCCGGGCCAGACCGGCGAGGAGGAGACGCCGCCCCAGGAGGAGAAGGCCCCCGTCTACGCCAGGGTCTCCCTGAGCGACCTCGCCGACGAGGCCAAGATCGCCGAGACCGCCCAGCGGCTGGAGGCCGCCGGGGTCACCCGGGCGGTGCTCCCCCTCAAGGACAGCGAGGGGCTGGTGCACTACAACACCGGGGTGGCCACCGCCCAGGCCGCCGGGGCAGTGGCGGCCGGCGGCATCGACCTGGACCGGGTGGTCAGCGTCTTTTCGGAAAAGGGGATCGAGGTGGCTGCCCAGCTGTCGGCCTTTAAAGACCCCCTGGTCTCCCGCTACGACAAGACGGCGGCGGTCCTCTACAAAAACCAGGCAGGGGTCCTCTGGCTGGACAACACCGCCAAGGCCGGGGGCAAACCCTGGCTCAACCCCAATGCCCAAAGCGCCCAGACCTACCTGAAGGCCCTGTGCGCCGAACTGGGGCAGAAGGGGGTCAAGGAGATCATCCTCGCCGACGCCACCTACCCGGTGGCCGCCTTCCTGAAGGACGCGGGCTATGGCCTCTCCGGCGGCACCACCGCCCAGCAGGCGCTGCAGGCCTCCCTCGATGGGATCGCCCAGAGCGCCAAGGAGTCGGGGGCCGAGTTGAGCCTTTACTACCCGGCCAGCCCCTGGATGTTGGCCGAGCAGGTAAACGGGGTGGACTACCGGGCCCTGAAGGCCGACCGGCTCTACGTGGACGTGGGGGAGACCGGCGTGCCCAACGGCACCAAGGTGGGGGAACTCACCGTGGCGGCCGGCACCTCCCGCCAGGAGGTGGCCGACGCGGTGCGGGCGGCCCTGGAGGGCAAGACGGCCACGTCCCCCCTCTACTGCACACCCGACGGGGTGAGCGTCTCCGGGCAGGAGGAGACGGTCCCGTCCCTCTCGTAAATTCAAATCAAACAGCGCGCCAGGGAAGGACTTCCCCGGCGCGCTGTTTTGTGGGCGTGCCCCGGTCGCATCAAGTCGGGGCATAGGGGGACGGCGGGGTGTGGGCACAGTGTGAACGACCCTGGAGGGCGGGGCGGCCATGTCTCCTCTCCATTGTGCGCCCGACAGGGGAAACATTTTCAAGTAGGGGGAACGACCTTGCCCCTCTCATAAGTCCAAATCAAACGGCGCGCCGGGAGATCCTCCCCCAGTGCGCTTTTTTGTGGGTATGCCCCAGTCGCATCAAGTCGGGGCGTAGGGGACGGCGCAGTGTTGACATGACGCGGACGGCTCTGGAGAGACGGTTCCGCCCCTTCTACCGTGCACCCGACAGGTCGGGCTTATTGGGCAGGAGGAGACGGTTCCATCCTTTTCTACAAATTTCAATCCGGCAGTGCGCCGGAAAAATCCCATCCGGCGCATTTTTTACAGGCGCGCCCCGATCGCATTAAGTCGGGGTATGGGGGGACAGTGTGGTGCGGACACAGTTTGGGCGGCCTTGGAGAGTAAGGCAGCTACGCCCCCCTTTACTGTGTGTCCGATGGGATGAGCATTCCCGGAAAGGAGGAGACAGTTCCGCACCCCTCGTAAATCCAACAGCGCACTGGAAAATCCACTCCCCCGCACCTTCTTTTGTAGGTGCCCTCTGGCCGCATTGGGTCGGGGCGCGGGGGAAGCGGCGCGGTGCCGATGCGCCGGGGCGGTCTAAGGGTCGTCTTCCTTTTGGCCGCTTCATCCCACCGCCCTACAGTCGAGAGGCGCTTGGTGGAAAACACCTTCCCCGCCCCATCCAGTTGCAGGCCCGCTCTGGCGGGCCCTTGGGGCGCTCGGGGCAGTTTCTCCCCGGAGCCAGCGCAGTGAAGGGCAAGTGGCTGCCTTTTCCTCCCCTTTGCCGCGCCAGGCCCACCCCGGAGCGATTTGGGCGGTAGGGGAAGGGGAAGAGACCCGTAGGCCGGCCTTCCTACCCTTATGGGACGGCTTTGACGCAGGGCCTGACCGGCGCAGCCGCTCGTGCTCCCCCAGGCCCCTGCAGTGCAACCCAGCGCTCCTGGAGGCAGTGCCTGCCCGTTCCGCCCCACCGGGCGGCGAGCGCCAAAGAGGACGATTTTTCCCCTTGACAAGACGGCGGGGGCGGAGTAGAATGACACCATATTCCAGAAAACCGTTGATTGAGAAGAGTAGGTGCGGAGTGCTCCCTTCCAGAGAGCTGCGGGCGGTGAGAGCGCAGCGGGCAAGGCGCCGGACTGAATGGACTCATGAGGGCGGGACGAAAGGCGGACGGCCGAGTAGTGCCCGACGGGACCTCCACCCGTTACCAAGGGAGCGCACATGGTGGTGTGCGGAGCGAGTGGGCGCCTAGACGCCAATTTGGGTGGTACCGCAGGAGAGTGATTCCCCTGTCCCAGCAGAAATTGCTGGGACAGGGGATTTTTTATTGCCGGGGAAATCGAGGGGGCGGCCGCAAAAGGGGGTCGCAAGTGCACTCTTGCCCGGCAAAGGACCGCCGCCACCGCATCTGTCGAGTTGGGCCGCGCAAGGCCCGTGAGAAGGGGGAGAGAGGGATGAACAGCCGCGCCGCCGGGGTCTTGCCGGTGTTTCGATGGCGGGGAAAAACGCCCGCCCGCAGACACCCGAAACCAATTTTTGAGGAGGACTGAACAACCATGACCTTTACCCCCATTCTGGCCTTTGCCGTGGTCGCCATTGTCTTTGCCCTGGGCGACCTGGTGGCCCGCAAAACCAAGGGCATCATCTCCGCCTTCATCGTCGCCATCGTGCTCTTCGTGCTCTTCGGCGGCGTGCTCAAGGTGCTGCCCGCCGACTTGATGGACACCTCTGGCCTCAACGCCATCATCCCCACCTTTGGCATGGGGCTGATCCTCACCAACCTGGGCTCCACCCTGGACCTCAACGAGCTGAAAAAGGAGTGGAGGACCATCCTGGTGGCCCTGGCGGCGGTGATCGGCATTCTGGTGCTGGGCTTCACCCTGGGCCAGCTCATCTTTGGCCGGGAACTGGCCCTCTCGGCGCTGCCCCCGGTCTCCGGCGGGGTGGTGGCCACCATCATCACCAGCGACGCGGCCACCGCCGCCGGCCGGCCCGACGTGGCCTCCTACGTGGCGGCAGTCAACGCCCTGCAGGTGATCGTCGGCCTGCCCATCTCCTCCTTCTGCCTAAAGAAGGCGGCCACCAAGTACGCTTCTGAGGGCAACCTGAAGCGGGCCGCCGAGGAGGGCGGCCGCCGCATCGACCTCCACTTCCTCCCCAAGACCCCGAAGGGCCTGGACAGCCCCTTCGCCCACTTTGCCCGCCTGGCCCTGGTGGCGGGGTTGGCCGAACTGGCCGCCTCGGCCACCGGCCTCAACGCCACCATCGTCTACCTCCTCTTCGGGGCGCTGGCCTCGGCCACCGGCGTGGTGGACAAAAACGCCCTCGCCAAAGCGGGGGGCGACGGGGTGATCCTGCTGGCCACCTACGCCTACTGCTCGGTCAGCTTTTTGACCATGTCCTTCTCCCAGTTTGCCAGCATCTTGGTGCCGGTCTTTGGGATGCTGCTGATCTCGGCGCTGGGCATCGCCGTCTTCTCGGTGGTGGTGGGGAAGATCTTCAAGTGGAGCCCCGCCCTCTCCATCGCGGCGGGCTTCTCCTGCATGTTCGGCTACCCCATCACCTACACGGTGGCCATGGAGGTCGTCCAGGGGGTCACCGACGGCGGCGACTACACCGAGCAGGAGGTGCAGCGCCTCACCGACTACGTGCTGCCCAAAATGCTCATCGCCGGGGTGACCACCGTGAGCGTGGCCTCGGTGGTGCTGGCCGGGGTGGTGGCGCCCATGATTTTTGCATAACTGTTCGATTGGGAGAGCAGGCCGTTTTTTCGCCGGAAAAAATGGCCTGCTTTCGTCTGCGCGAGGAAGGGATTTTGGCATAAAATAACCTGCCGTGCAAATACTAGCAATGTGAAATTTCCCGCAGACGCCAGGAGGCGCCGCGGATAACGCCAGTTTTGACATGGGAGGAAAAGCCAGATGAAGGCAACGGGAATTGTGAGGAGAATCGACGATTTGGGGCGGGTGGTGATCCCGAAGGAGATCCGCCGGACCCTGCGCATCCGGGAGGGCGACCCCCTGGAGATATACACCGACAACGGGGGGGAGGTCATCTTTAAGAAGTATTCCCCCATGGGGGAGATGTCCACCTTCTCCGCCGTCTGCGCCGAGGTGTTGGCCAAGACCACCGGGCTGCCGGCCCTGATCTGCGACACCGACGGGGTGATCGCCGCCGGCGGCATCTCCAAGAAGGAGGTGCTCGACCGCCGGGTGGCCCCGGCCCTGGAACAGCTGGGGGAGGGCCGCAAAAACTACCTCTGGGAGAAGGGCGGCGAGGTGCTGCGCCCGGTGGAGGGGTTGGAGCGCCAGGCCCAGACGGCCTCCCCCATCCTCAGCAACGGGGACGTGGTGGGCTATGCGGTGCTGCTGCAGGGCGACGGCACCGCCTCGGCCACCGAGGCCGAGTGCAAGCTGACGGTGGCCGGCGCTGCCTTTTTGGGCCGCCAGATCGAGGGCTGACCCCAGCGGGGAAAAAGCGGCGTTTGGGAGTGGCAAACACCCCAAAAAAGGGATGTTTACCCCGCTTTTTGCCTCAAAGCCCCTTGCAATGGGGCGGGGGATGTGGTATAGTGAATAACACAGTAAGGTTTTATAAGTGAGGTTGAAAGAGTGGGGTTTCCCGCTCTTTCATTTTTATGGGGCCCAGGCGGGTCCCCCTCCACAGAAAATAAGGGAGGCACTGCTGTGGCAAAACGAACTTCCGGCGGCAAGACCGCCAACCTGGTGCGCGAGCTGGTCCAGCCCATCTGCCAGGAGCTGGGGGTGGAACTCTGGGACGTCCTCTATCTCAAAGAGGGGTCCGACTGGTTCCTGCGGGTGGTCATCGACCGCCCCGAGGGGATCGACCTCAACACCTGCGAGGCGGTGAGCCGCCGGGTCAGCGACCTGCTGGACGAGGCCGACCCCATCCCTGAGAGCTACTTTTTGGAGGTCTCCTCCCCGGGCATCGAGCGCGCGCTCACCCGGGATGAGCACTTTGCCCGCTACCTGGGCGAGCCCGTCCGGGTGACCATGATCCGCCCGCTGGACGGCTGCAAGGAGCTGGTGGGGGAACTGGTGAAGAAGGAGGGGGCCCTGCTGACCCTGGCGCTGGAAGGCGGCGGCACGGTGGAGATCGACCTGGCCCAGACGGCCAAGGTCAACGCCGTGGACACCGAAGAGGCGTTTGCCGACAGTGAAGACGAGGACGGAGGAATGGAGAAAAGATGAACACCGAATTTTTTGAAGCGCTGGCCCTGCTGGAGAAGGAGCGGGGCATTCCCGCCGACTACCTGCTGGAGAAGATCGAGGCCGCCGTGGTGATCGCCGTGAAGAAGGACTACAACTGCGGCGACAACGTGCTGGTGGACATCGACGCCGAAAAGTGCAAATTCGACGTTTACCTGGTCAAGACCGTGGTGGAAGAGGTGGAGGACGAGACCGCCGAACTCACCCTGGAACAGGCCCAGTCCTATAAAAAGAGCGCCAAGATCGGCGACACCATCCAAATCAAACTCAAGACCAAGGAGTTCGGCCGCATCGCCGCCCAGACGGCCAAGCACGTCATCCGCCAGGGCATCCGCGAGGCGGAGCGGGGGCTGATGGTCCGCGACATGCAGGAGAAGGAGCACGAGGTCATCACCGCCACCGTGCTGCGGGTGGACCCCCTCAAGGGCTTCGTCACCGTCGATTTGGGCAAGAACGAGGCGGTGCTGGTCCGCTCCGAGCAGGTGGAGGGGGAAGTCCTCCACGAGGGCGAGCGGGTCAAGGTCTACGTGGTGGACGTGTTGGCCACCGACCGCGGGCCCAAGATCATGATCTCCCGCACCCACCCCGGCCTGGTCAAGCGCCTGTTCGAGATGGAGGTGCCCGAGATCTACGACGGCACGGTGGAGATCAAGGCGGTCTCCCGCGAGGCGGGCAGCCGCACCAAGATGGCCGTCTGGAGCAAGAACCCCGACGTGGACCCGGTGGGCGCCTGCATCGGCCCCAAGGGCTCCCGGGTGGCGGCCATCGTCGCCGAGCTGGGGGGCGAGAAGATCGACATCGTCCGCTGGAACGAGGACCCGGTGGCCTTCATCAGCGAGGCCCTGAGCCCGGCCCAGGTGGTCGGGGTGGAGATCTTGGACGAGGAGCAGCGGACCTGCCGGGTCTCGGTGCCCGACGGACAGCTCTCCCTGGCCATCGGCAACAAGGGGCAGAACGCCCGCCTGTCGGCCAAGCTGACCGGCTGGAAGATCGACATCCGCCCCGAGAGCGGATTCTACGGCGAGGACGAGGATGAGACCCCGGCCCCCGCCCAGGACAGCGGCGAAGAGGGCTGATCCCCCCGTTTGCCGGCAAGGGCCCGCGCAGGCGGGCAAACGCGTGTTTTTTTGAGCAGAGAAGGGTGAAGAGAGATGGTTCAAAAGCGGGTCCCCATGCGGATGTGCGCCGGCTGCGGCGAACAGAAGCCCAAGCGGGAACTGATTCGGGTGGTGCGCAACAAAGAGGGGGAGGTCTCCCTGGACACCACGGGCAAAAAGCCCGGGCGGGGGGTCTACCTCTGTCCCAGCGCCGGCTGCCTGAAAAAGGCCCAAAAGGCCAAGCGGCTGGAGCGGGCGCTGAGCGCGCCCATCCCGGAGGACGTCTATGAAACCCTGCTCTCGGAGATAGAAGCCCATGGAGAGTAGAGAGAAACTGCTGAATATGTTGTCCCTCTGCCGAAAGGCGGGAAAACTGTCCATGGGTTTTGACAGCGCCAAAGAGGCGCTGGTGCGCAAAGCGAGCCGGCTTTGTCTGCTGGCTGCCGACTGCTCCCCCAAAACCGCCAAGGAAGTTCGGTTTTTTTGCGGCAGGGAAGGGGTCTCCTGCAGAGACCTGCCCGTCGGCCGCGGGGACCTTTCAAAGAGAATGGGCAGGGAGTACACCGTCCTCAGCGTGGACGACGATTCCTTTGCCGCCAGCATACAAAACCTGTTGACCTGTACGAACGAGGAGGACTGTGTATATGATTAAACAGCATCGCATCCACGAATTGGCCAAGGATATGGGCCTGCCCAGCAAGGACTTGATGGAGATTATGGAGGGGAAGGCCGACCTGACCAAAAAGCACATGAGCGCCCTGGATGACGAGCAGCTCAGCTACCTCTTTGAAAAGCTGACCGAGCGCAACCAGCTGCCCAACCTGGACAGTTACCTGGAGAAAAAGCCCGTCGCGAAAGAGGCGCCCAAGGCCCGGCCCCAGAAGGCGGCCAAGCCCAAAAAGCCCAAGGAGAAACTGCAGACGGTCAAGCTGCCGGTGGTGCAGGACCCCGAGGCCGAGAAGGCCGCCGAGGAGATCGCCAAACAGGCCAAGACCCTGCGGCACGTGGACACCCGGACGGTGGACGTCAACCTGGACAAATTCAACGAGAAGTACGACCGCATCGCCCCCCAGACCCCCAAGACCAAGAACGCCGTCACCAAGCAGAAGTTCACCAGCCGGGGACGGCGGGGCGGCTTCCGCGGCGGCAAGAAGGTGGAGACCGAGGCCCAGCGGCTGCAGCGGCTGCGGATGGAGAACATCAAAAAGACCCCGCTGAAGGTGCTCATCCCCGACGAGATCACCGTGGGCGAGCTGGCCGCGCGGATGAAGATGACCGCCGCCAACGTCATCAAAAAGCTGATGGGGCTGGGGGTCATGGCCTCCATCAGCGACACCATCGACTACGACACCGCCTTTTTGGTGGCCAGCGAGCTGGGTTGCGCCCCCGAGAAGGAAGTGGTGGTCACCATCGAGGAGCGCCTCTTTGAAGAGGAGGAGGACAAGGACGAAGACCTGGTCACCCGCAGCCCCATCGTGGTGGTCATGGGCCACGTCGACCACGGCAAGACCAGCCTGCTCGACGCCATCCGCCACGCCAGCGTCACCTCCACCGAGGCCGGCGGCATCACCCAGCACATCGGCGCCTACAAGGTGAAGGTGGGCGACGGGGAGATCACCTTCCTCGACACCCCCGGGCACGAGGCGTTCACCGCCATGCGCGCCCGCGGCGCCCTGATGACCGACATCGCCATCCTGGTGGTGGCCGCCGACGACGGCATCATGCCCCAGACGGTGGAGGCCATCAACCACGCCAAGGCCGCCGGGGTCTCGATCATCGTCGCCATCAACAAGATGGATAAGCCCGAGGCAAACCCCGACCGGGTGATGCAGGAGCTCACCGAGTACGAGCTGGTGCCCGAGGAGTGGGGCGGCGACGTGATCTGCGTGCCGGTCTCGGCCACCACCAAACAGGGCATCGACACCCTGCTGGAGATGGTGCAGCTGACCGCCGACGTCAAGGAGCTCAAGGCCAACCCCAACCGGATGGCCAAGGGCGCCGTCATCGAGGCCAAGCTGGACAAGGGCCGCGGCCCGGTGGCCACCGTGCTGGTGCAAAACGGCACCCTGCACCGGGGCGACGTGGTGATCGCCGGCACCGCCGTGGGCCGTGTGCGGGCCATGACCGACGAGAACGGCCGCCGCCTGGAAGAGGCCGGCCCCGCCACCCCGGTGGAGATCACCGGCCTGGCCGAGGTGCCCGCCGCGGGCGACGACTTCAACGCCGTCGAGAACGAGAAGCTGGCCCGTGAGCTGGTGGAGAAGCGCCGCTACCAGCAGAAGCAGGAGCAGTTCAACTCCTACCAGAAGGTCACCCTGGAAAACCTGTTCAGCCAGATCGAGCAGGGCGAGTCCAAAGAGCTCTCCATCATCGTCAAGGCCGACGTGCAGGGCTCGGTGGAGGCCGTGCGCCAGTCGCTGGAAAAACTCTCCAACGACGAGGTCAAGGTGCGGGTCATCCACGGCGCGGTGGGCGCCATCACCGAGTCAGACGTGATGCTGGCCGAGGCCTCCTCCGCCATCATCGTCGGCTTCAACGTCCGCCCCGACCCCCTGGCCAGGAACCGGGCGGAAGAGGCCGGGGTCGACCTGCGGCTCTACCGGGTCATCTACGACGCCATCGAGGACGTGGAGTCGGCCATGAAGGGGATGTTGGCCCCCAAGATCCGCGAGGTGGACCTGGGCCGGGCCGAGATCCGTCAGGTCTACCGCATCTCCAACGTGGGCGCGGTGGCCGGCTGCTACGTGACCGAGGGCAAGATCCTCCGGGGCGCCAAGATCCGGGTGGTCCGGGACGGCATCATCATTGCCGACGACGAGCTGGCCAGCCTCAAGCGCTTCAAAGACGACGTCAAAGAGGTGGCCCAGGGCTACGAGTGCGGCATGAGCCTGCAGAAGTTCAACGACATCAAGGAAGGCGACTTCTTCGAGGCTTATATGATGGAGGAATACAGAGAAGACTAATAGGGGCGCGACCCGCGCCGCAATCTGCCCCCGCCGCCCCCAACCGGGCGGCCGGGGATAGGGAGGGGAAACCATGTCATCCTTTCGGGTAAACCGCATCTCTGAAGATGTGAAGAAGGAACTGGTGGACATCATCCGGGTCCTCAAAGACCCGCGCATCAAGCACGGGGTCATCTCCATCGTCAAGGCAGAGGTGACCAGCGACCTGTCCTACGCCACGGTGTACGTCTCGTCCCTCGACGGGATCGAGGACGCGAGGGAGGCCGTCAAGGGCTTTGAGAGCGCGGCCGGCTATATCCGCCGGGAGATCGGCAACCGCCTGCGGCTGCGCCGGACCCCGGAATTCCGGTTCGTGGCCGACGACTCCATCGCTTACAGCAGCGAGATCTTCAAAAAGCTGGACGACATCCGGGAAAAGGACCGGCAGAACCGGCAGAAGGACCAGACCGAGTCCGATTGACAGAGGTGTTCCGGCGAGACCCAGGGGCCGCCCCGCACAGGCGGGGCGGCCCTTCCTCGTCGGCACACCGGGGACCGGCCCCGAGGAGGGGCCCTATCAAAGGGGGAGACGTTGGAGATGGAGATGACGGTAAAAGGGGCGGCAGACCTGCTCAAGGGGGCAAAGGACGTGCTGATCCTCTGCCACCAGAGCCCGGACGGGGACACCCTGGGCAGCGGGTACGGGCTGTACTTCTGCCTGAAAAAGCTGGGGGTGCGGGCCCGGGTGCTCTGCCCGGACGAGATACCGGAGCTGTTCAAGCCCCTCTTGCGGGGGTACAGGGAGGAGCCGTTCGACCCCGCCCTGGTGGTGGCGGTGGACATCGCCGACGCCAAGCTGATGGGCCGCCTCTGCGCGCAGTACGGCGATTCGGTGGACCTCTGCATCGACCACCACATCTCCAACACCGGGTACGCCCGCCGGCTGCTTTTGGACCGGGAGGCCGCCGGCACCGCCGAGGTCATCTTCGCCCTGGCAAAGGAGTGGGGGCTGGCGCCCGACCCCCACCTGGCCGACTGCCTCTACACCGGCATCGCCACCGACAGCGGCTGCTTCAAATACCAAAACACCACCCCCCGCACCCACCGCATCGCCGCCGAGCTGATGGAGTGGGGGGCCGACGCGGCCGAAATCAACCGGGCGATCTTCGACACCAAATCCCAGGGGCGCTTGGCGGCCGAGAGCGCCCTGATCCGCTCGATCCGCTATTTCTGCGGCGGTCGGCTGGCCGTGGCGGTGATGGACCTGGCGACCATCGCCGAGACCGGGGCCGGCCCGGCCGACTTTGACGGGCTGACCGCCCTGCCCCGCCAGGTGGAGGGGGTGGAGATCGGGGTCACCCTGCGGGAGCGGGAACCCGGCTTCTTCAAGGTGAGCGTGCGCACCTCCAGCTATGTGGACGCCTCGGCCCTGGCGGCCCGGCTGGGGGGCGGCGGCCACATCCGCGCTGCGGGCTGCACCGTCCGCGGCACGGCGGACGAGGCGGTGGAGACCATCCACCAACTGGCAAAGGAGTTTTTGCACTAGATGGACGGAATTTTGTGCGTCAACAAGCCGGAGGGGTTCACCTCCTTTGACGTGATCGCCAAGATGCGGGGGATCGCCCGCTGCAAGAAGATCGGCCACGGGGGGACGCTGGACCCCATAGCCACCGGGGTGCTGCCCCTCTACTTCGGTGCGGCCACCCGGGCAGTGGACATGGTGCCCGGCCAGAAAAAAGAGTACCGGGCCACCTTTTTGCTGGGCCAGACCACCGACACCCTGGACCGCACCGGCACCCTGCTGGAGACCCGGCCGGTGCGGGTGGGGCGGGCGGAGGTGCTGGCCCTGCTGCCCCGCTTCACGGGGGAGCAGGAGCAGCTGCCCCCCATGTACTCGGCGGTGTCGGTGGGGGGGCGTCGGCTCTACGACCTGGCCCGCCAGGGCATCGAGGTGGAGCGCAAGCCCCGCCGGATCACCGTAGAGGAGCTGGAGCTGCTGGACGGCGAGGGGGCCAGCTACACCCTGCGCATCCTCTGTAGCAAGGGCACCTATGTGCGCTCGTTGGTGAGCGACCTGGGCGAGGCCCTGGGCTGCGGCGCGGTGCTCACCGATTTGGTGCGCACCCGCTCCGGCCCCTACACCCTGAAAGACTGCATCACCCTGGAAGAGGCCCAGGCCAAGCGGGAGGAGCTGGCCTCCCTTTTGCTGCCGGTGGAGACAGCCTTCGCCCACCTGCCGGCGCTCTCCCTCTCGGCCCACTTTGCCCGCCTCTTTGCCAACGGGGTGCGGCTGCGGGCCGAGCAGGTGGGCAGCCCGCAGCCCGGCGAGTACCGGGTCTTTGGGCCGGACGGCTTTTTGGGGGTCGCCCTGCAAGACGGGGGGCAACTGCGGATCAAACGCCTGTTTTTGGGGGGGAGATAGCCGATGGAAGTGGCGGCAACACTGGACTTTTGCAGTTTGCAGCAGACCTCGGTGGCGCTGGGGTACTTTGACGGGGTGCACCGGGGCCACATGGAGGTGATCTCCCGGGCGGTGGCCACCGCCCGGGAGAAGGGGCTGCGCCCGGCGGTCTTCACCTTTGTGGCAGATGGGGGCCGCAAGGGGGAGCGGGCCCTGCAGGGGCAGCTGCTCACCGAGGCGGCCAAGGAGCGGCTGCTGGCGGGCGCCGGGGTGGAGTTGGTGCTCACCCCCCACTTCGCCAGCTTTCGCCAGATGGAGCCGGAGCAGTTCGTGGCCGAGGTGATCCATCTGCGGCTGCGGGCCCGGGCGGTGACCTGCGGCTACGACTTTCGCTTTGGCCGGGGCGGGGCGGGGGACGCCGCCGCCCTCAAGCGCCTCTGCGCCCCCCTGGGCATCGCCGTGGAGGTGGTGCCCGAGTTCCGGCTGGCGGGGCGGGAGGTCTCCTCCACCCGCATCCGCGCCCTCATCGCCCAGGGCGAGATGGAGGAGGCGGGCCGGCTGCTGGGCTACCCCTTCGCCGTGGAGGGGAGCGTGGGCCAAGGCAACCACCTGGGCCGCACCCTCCAGTTCCCCACCGTCAACCAGCGACTGCAGGAGGGGATGGTGCAGCCCCGCTTCGGGGTCTATGTCTCCCGCACCCGGGCGGCCGGGCGCTGGTGGCCCTCGGTGACCAATGTGGGGGTCAAGCCCACGGTGGGGAGCGAGTGGCCGGTGGCCGAGACCAACCTGCTGGGCTTTTCCGGCGACCTGTACGGGGCCGAGATACGGGTGGAGCTGCTCCACTTTCTGCGGGGGGAACAGAAGTTTGCCTCGGTGGAGGCGCTGCGGGAACAGATTGCCCGGGACGTGCAGAGCGCCCGGGACTACTTCGCCCAAAACGGCTGAGAGGTGGACCCCGCCAGGGCAACGGGCGGTATCTGCCGGGCCAAAAAGGGCATGCTCCGGCCTTTGCCCCAGAGAGGGGCGCCGGGATGTTGGCATCGCCCCGCCCCCATCGCCCCCGGTGGGACGCCGTTTCGCGCCGTTTACCCCCCTTCAAATCGCTTTTTTGCCTCTTCGGCGCCCATTCTTTCAGGAGGGGCTTCTGCCAAAGCCCGTTTGCGCTCCTCCGGTCAAACCGGGGAGAGGCTGGGTGTCAAAGCTGCAAAATAAAAATACAGGCAGGCGGATGATACGCCTGCCTGTATTATTTTTATAAAAACAACAAATTGGATTGTCCGGGCGGGTCAGGGGGCGATCAGAACGGCCCGCACCGGCGCGCCGTCGCTGCCGGCGATCTTGACGGGGGCGGCCGAGAGGAAGTAGCGCCCCGGCTCGATCCCATCCAGCTTGAGGGTCTCGATGATGGCGATCCCCTCGCCGAGGATGCTCTGGTGGGGCGGTTTCTCCCCGCCCACTGGGCCCACCGAGAGGGCGTCGGTGCCCAGGGTGATGATCCCCTTCTCCCGGAGGATGGGGCCGGCGTTCTCGCTGAAAAAGGCAAACCCCTTGACGAGGAGGATGGAGCAGCCCTGGGTGTCCAGCTCCCGCAGCCAGGCGTCGCCCACAGTCTGGCCGGGATAGCTGACCACCAGGCATTCGCCGATGTAGTGCTCCAGCGGCATGTCGGCGATGGAGACCGGCGAGTCGGTGAAGTGGCAGGGGGCGTCGGTGTGGGTGCCCTTGTGCACTGAGGTGGTGATTTGGGTGCAGTTGCAGTCGTCCCCTCGCGCCCGGCTGAGGGTCTGGCGGGTCTCGGCCGGCGGGTCACCCGGGTAGAGGGGGGCCGAGAGCAGTTCGTGGGAGATGTCGATCAGACGCATGGCAAGCGCCGCCTTTCCGTTTTCTTTTCTCCAGCATAGCAGAGAGTTTCCCCCCTGTACAGGGGCGGCGGCACTTTTGGGGCAAAAAAGTGCCGGGCCTACCGCTCGCCGATGGCGGCGATGATTTCGTAAGTCTTGCGCTCGCGCAGGGCGGGGCTCGGCCGCCGCGGCACCAGCGTCCCGGTGTCGAGTGTCCGGTCAAGGGCGATCAACCGCTCGTTCTGGGCGATCTTGTCCCGGTTTTCCCGCAGGATGCCCGCCGTTTTGGAGGCGGGCTGGGCGGCGATGTAGGGGGCGATCCCCCCGCTGTGCAGAATGGCCGCCGCGGTCTTGGGGCCGATCCCCCGCACCCCTTCGATGTTGTCGCTCTTGTCCCCCACAAGGGCCTTGTAGGGGACGTACTCCCCGGGCGCGATCTGAAACCGCTCCCTCACCCGACGGCAGTCGAAGAGGACGCTGTTTTTCCCCCGGGGAACGTAGAGGGTGGTGTGCCCGTCCACCAGTTGAATGAAGTCGGAGTCGGTGGAGACGACGGTGCAGGCTCGCCCGGCTGCCCCCTCCCGCGCCACGAGGGAGGCGATGAAGTCGTCGGCCTCCACCCCCTCCGCCTCCCGGTGGGGGATGTCCAGGTAGTCCAGCGCCTTTTTGATGAGGGGCAGTTGGGCAAAGGGGTTCTCCCCCTCTGGCGCGTCGGCGTAGTCCCGCCGGTTGGCCTTGTAGCCGCTGTCGATGGCCAGATTGCCCGCCCAGCTGGTCTCGCTGTCAAAGACGACGGCCAGGGCACAGGGGTCAAACTGCTCGGCCAGCTTCTTCAGGCTCCCCAAAAAGCCCACCAGCCCCTTGATTTCCCGCCCCTCCCTGTTTAAAATAGAGGCGGGGATCCCATAGTACATCCGAAACAGCAGGTTGTGCCCGTCCACGACGACGATTTTTTCCATCTTTTCGCCCTCCCCGATCAAAAGGTGATGTGGGCCGCCGTTCGGCCCTGCGGTCGCCCCCGCCCCCCAGCGCAAAAGGGGGGGCGGGGCGGTTTTCTCTGTCCCCCCGCCGGCGGGGGGGATAAAAAAAGACAGGTATGATATCGATCATACCTATCTCTAGGGTCCGGCCGCCTGGCCGGAAGAAACTGCTTCTGCCCCCATTATAGCAGAGGGGCGGGCCCTTGGCAACGCCCTCACGCCCTTCCTTTTTTGGAGGGGGAGGAGGGGCCGTTCCCCGCCGGCGAACGCCGGGAAAAGATTGGATTTTTGCTTTACAACAGCCCTGGTTTGTGGTATCCTAACAACTGTGTGACCCATTACTTGGCTCTGGGGGCATGCCCCGAAACGGGGAGTTCACCTGCCCACTGCGAAGTTTTGCGGCGCAAATTTTACAATGAGGTGAAAGACATGGAAAACAAACAGGAACTCATCGCCAAATACCGCGTCAATGAGAAAGACACCGGCTCGCCGGAGGTGCAGATCGCCCTTCTGACCGCCCGCATCAACCACCTGAGCGAGCACCTGAAAGAGCACCCCCACGACCACCACTCCCGCCGGGGTCTGCTGAAGATGGTCGGCAAGCGCCGCAACCTGCTCAAGTACCTGACCAAGGTCGATGTGGAGCGGTACCGCGCCATCATCAAAGAGCTGGGCATCCGCAAGTAGGCGACGATCAAAAAAACAGAGAGGGCCCTGGCCACTATCGGCCAGGGCCCTTTTTTGCAGGAGCGCCGCCCCAGCCATCGGCGGGGGCAGCGCTCCTTTGACGTGCGTTTTTTACAGGCCCTGCCGGACGCAGTCGCCGGTGACCCGGCCGATTTTGGCCGAGCGGTGGACCGAGAGGGTGCCGCTGCAGTCCACCTGCCCGATCTCGCAGCGGGGGCCGATGGTCACGTTCTGCCCGCTCACCGTGTCGGCCCGGACCCCCGAGAGGGAGACGGTGGTGGCCTCCACCATCCCCACGGTGGAGAGGGTGGGGAAGAGGAGGGCACCCAGCCCGCGGCTGTGGGAGATGATTTGGATCTGGTCGCCCACCACCTCCCGGGCGTTGATGGCGCCTTCGGCCTTGAGGAAGTCGGCGGAGATCTGCCCCTCCACCCGGATGTAGCCGGAACAGCGGACCTCCTGCGCCTCGAGGTTGCAGCCCTCGCCCAGGACCAGCCGCCCCGAGGCGGACAGGGACGCGGCGCTGATGTCGCCCCCGAAGTCGGCGGTGCCGCTGCAGGTGAGTTTGCCCACCTTCAGCTTCCCCTGGCAGGTGAACTTGCCCGAGACGGAGAGGGACTGGGCCGTCAGATCGCCGGTGCACTTGCCCATCCCCGAGACCTTGACGCTGCCGTACTCCCCCCCGGCAATGGTGCCCATCCCATCGATTCGCGTATCCTGCATCTTACTTCCTCCTGTTCTCATCTGTCGGGCCGCTCTCAAAGCGGGCGGTGTACTTCATCTTGATGCGGCCGGCCAGCTCGCTCATGGGGCGACTGTCCAGCACCGAGACGGCCGGGCCGAAAAGGGGTGGCTGCTCCCCCCCGGTGACCGCCAGGGTCAGCTCCCCCCCGCAGCGAAAGAGGGTGCAGCCCCCCTCGGCGCAGCGCAGCGGCGGGGGGAGCGCCAGGGCCTGATAGACCAAGTCCTTGGCGCTTTCGGGCGGGAGGGAGAGGCGCTGTACCCCCTCCCACAGGGCGGCCAACAGCACCGCCTGGTCAAAGGAGAGGCCGGCGGGCGGGGCGGCGGCTTCGGCTGCGGCCAGCAGGTCGGGCCCGAGCTCGCCCCACTCCCAGAGTTCCCGCGGGGCAAGGGGGACATCCACCGCCTCGGGGGAGAGGATCTTGGCCAGCTCTTCCAGGGAGTAGCGGTCTTTTGCCTCCAGAATGGCCTGCACCCGGGCGAGCATCTGCTCTTTGGGGAAAAAGGTCTCCTGCCCGGTGTAGGAGGACTGCTTGATAAACCACCCCTCCGGGATCAGCCGCTCCCGCTTCCAGCGGTAGAGCTGGCCGTAGGAGATGCCGGTCTCGGCCAACAGCTGTTTTTTGGAGATGAGTTCCAGGGAAATCGCCCCCTTTCGTAACAATGTTCTGTCGATGGACTTATCGTAACATAACATTGTTTTGTTGTCAACCAAAACTTTGGCGCAAAAAAAGAGAGGGCCGCAGGGTCCCCTCTCAATGGGCGGGTAGAAGACCGCTATTCCCCTGCCGGGGGAAAGGCCACCTGCCGCCGGTAGACGGGGCCGGGGATGGTGGCGCGGTAGACGGCGTCCAGCAGGGCGGGGATCTCGCGGTCGGGGAAGTCCCGCGCCACCGGGAAGAAGAGGATGCGGTACTCCACCCCGAAAAGGCGGCAGCGGCAGCCGGTCTCCCGGGCCCCGTTTTTCAGGTAAAAGCGGATGCGCCGGCGGCGGGTCTCCCGCTCCTGGGCGGTGGGGGCGGTGTCGGGGTCCTCCACCTCGATGAGCAGCCCCTGGCAGCCGTCGAGGTGGCCGGGAAGCTGCCGCCAAAAGGCGCTGCCCGCCCCCTGGCCCCTGCCCCCCTGGCAGACGGCGTAGTAGTCCAGCAGCCAGCAGGGGCCCTCGGGCACCCGGGTGAAAAAGGCGTAGGCGCGCAGTTCCTCCCCCGCAAAGCCGCCCAGGCAGAGATAGCGCCCCCGCCGCAGCAGGGAGAGGATGGCCGTCAGGGGCTTGCGCTCGGCGGGGGGAAAATCGCGGGAGAGGTGGCGGGCGTAGAGGGCGCGCACCTCTTTGGCGGTGAGGGGTCGGCAGTTCAAAGAAGATGCTCCTTTCTGAATGCGCCGCCGTCTCAAAGCGGCGGGGAAGGGGATGGGGGCGCCCCTATGCAAGGGGGCGGGTGTACTGGATCTCCTTCACCGGTTGGCCCCCGACCTCCCCTTCGAGGCGGGCGCCGGAGGGGGCAAAGCCCTGGCGACGGTAAAAGGCCTGGGCCCGCAGGTTGCCCTTCAGCACCCACAGGTAGACAGAGGGGTAGCCCTGACCGGCCAGTTCGTCCAGCGCTGCGCCCAGCAGCGGGACACCCAGCCCCCGGCCCCAGTAGGCGGGCTTTAGGTAGAGGGAGACCACCTCCCCCCAGCCCGCCATCTCGGGGCTGCGGGCCGGGCAGCAGGAACAGGTGCCGGCGATGGCGTCCCCGTCCAGGAGAAGGAAGCTCGTCCGCTGGGGGGCGTCCAGCACCCCCAGCCAGTTGCGGGCGTCGAGACCGTCGAGATAGGCCTGGGGGATGAGCCCCCGGTAGGCGGCCCGCCAACTGTCCACGTACACCTGGCCGATGGCGAGCCGGTCGTCGCCGTCTGTGGCGGGGCGGACGATCACCCCTCCGCCCCCCCTTCCGGGGGCGGGGTGGGCCCGGGCGGGTCCTTTTTCTTGATGGCGGTGCCGATGGCCAGCCCCAGACAGAGGCCGACGGAGATGCCGATGGCCAGGTTGTGAAAGACGGCGCCAAAGGCCGTTCCCAGGCAGAGACCCAGGCCCAGCCCCAGGGACTGGTAGTTTTCTTCCCCCGGCTCGGGAGGAGGGGTGGGGTCGTCGCGCTTGGGCGCTTCGCCGGTGGACATAAAAATCGCTTCCTTTCGCCGCTGTTTCTCCCAGTGTACTGTCTGCACAGGCCCGCTGTCAACGACTTTGCGGTTTGACAACAACTGGAATTGGGGGTAAACTGGCATCCAACCCACCAAAGGGCCCTGCCGTCCGCCGAGGCGAACGGGGGGGAACAGGGCCGCTCGGCAGAAAGCCCCCGCCCGCCGCGGCCGGCATCCCTCCGCGCCGCGGGCCCGGTGAGAGAGAGGGCGTCCTGCCCAGGGGGGCGCCCAGGGCCCCCCTCGGACCCCACCTTGAAAGGAGCGCGTTTTTATGTGTGAGGAGTGTTACAGCGAAGACAGCCGGGCCACCCCGCTGCGGGGGGCGCGGGCCTGCCTGGAGGGGCACACCCAGTACATCTGCGGCAGTTGCGGCCGCTGCATCTGCATCGAGAGGGAGGAGCGGCGCGGGCTGCAGCGCTGGAACTTCCCCTTTCAGACCCTCGAGCAGGCCAAACTCTACCTGCGGGTCGCCGACCACACCTGCCAAAGGGCCTGCGGCATCTACCAGATCGAGGGGCCGGGCGGCCGGACCTTCTACAAAATTTTCCCCGGCCGGGAGGAACTGGCGGCCTTTCTGCGCAAAAACCCCGGCAAGCGCTGCCCCCAGGGCGCGCCCCTCTTTTCGGCCGGCCGGTACCGCGAATTCCCCGGCACCCAGGTGCGGCGGCTGCGCCCCCAGGAGGTGGAGGCGTACCTCGCCCAGCGGTGACGGGGGAAGCCGCCCCGCCGCCCTATCCCCCCTTCCATTTTGCCACCGCCCCCTTTGTCAGAGCCGCCTTTTTCTCTCGGCCGCAGCGTACCCGTCCCCTCGCACCGCCTTTCCCCCCTCCGCACCTCTGGAAGGCAGGGCCGCCCCCTCCCCGTCCGGTGGCGAAGGGGGCCGGCTCTGCCTTCCCTTCCCTTACCCCCCGTCGGCATTTGTCGAATTGCCTACAAAATGGCCACAGTTATGGGCATAGCCCACAAAACTGCGGCCATTCCTTTACAGTGAACTGGTATTTATACTATACTGATTCCATAGCCGAACGGCCGCCTCCCCTTTCCCGCCGTGGGGGAGGGGGGCGGGCCGCCCGGCCCCGGGGTGGGGGCGGACATCGGTTTTTGCAGACTATCGCGCCCCCTTTGCGCCTTCAAAAGGGGTGGGATACCCTGTAAAAGCGCGGTCCCGCCGGCCATCAATTTTGTGTGCGCAGGAGGAATGCGTGATGTTTGAGGAATTCAGAGTGTTTGAGACCCAGTTCGCGGGGAAGAAGCTGTCGGTGGAGACCGGGAAGATGTGCTGCCTGGCCAACGGCTCCTGCCTGGTGCGCTACGGCGAGACCACCGTGCTCTGCAACGCCACCATGTCCCAAAAACCCAGGGAGGGGATCGACTTCTTCCCCCTCTCGGTGGACTTTGAGGAAAAGCTCTACTCGGTGGGGCGGATCCCCGGCTCCTTTTTGAAGCGGGAGTCCCGCCCCTCCGAAAAGGCGGTGCTGGCCTGCCGGATGGTGGACCGCCCCATCCGCCCCCTCTTCCCCAAGGACATGCGCAACGACGTGGCGGTGGTGATGACGGTGATGTCGGTGGACCCCGCCTGCGCGCCCGAAATCGCCGGCCTCATCGGCACCTCCATCGCCCTGGCCATCTCCGACATCCCCTGGAAGGGGCCCATCGGCGGGGTGCAGGTGGGGCTTGTGGACGGCAAGGTGGTGCTCAACCCCAGCGAGGAGGAGGGCCACCGCTCCGACCTACACCTGACCCTGGCCGGCTCCAAGGAAAAGATCGTCATGATCGAGTGCGCCGCCAACGAGGTGGACAACGACACCATGCTCGACTGCATCAAGGCCGGGCACGAGGAGATCCGCTCCATCATCGACTTCATCGAGAACATCCGCCTGGAGATCGGCAGGGAAAAGATCCCCTACACCTCGAAAGACGTGCCCTTTGAACTGCTGGACGCGGTGCGCGACTACGCCCTGGAGAAGATGCAGCACTGCATGGACACCGACGACAAGCGGGTGCGCGACGAGCGGCTGGCCCCCCTCTACGAGGAGGTGCACGACCACTTTGACGACCGCTGCCCCGACGACCCCGGCCTGATCGACGACTGCCTCTACAAGCTGCAAAAGCAGGTGGTCCGCCGCTGGCTGCTGGACGAGGGCAAGCGGGTCGACGGCCGCGGCATCGACGAGATCCGCCCCCTGGCGGCCGAGGTGGGGGTCCTCCCCCGGGTGCACGGCAGCGCCCTCTTCACCCGCGGGCAGACCCAGGTGCTGACGGTTGCCACCCTGGGCCCGGTCAGCGAGTCGCAGCGGCTCGACGGCATCGACCACGAGACCGGCAAGCGCTACATGCACCACTACAACTTCCCCTCCTACTCGGTGGGGGAGACCCGGCCCAGCCGCGGCCCCGGCCGCCGGGAGATCGGCCACGGCGCCCTGGCCGAAAAGGCCCTGGTGCCCGTCCTCCCCAGCGAGGAGGAGTTCCCCTACGCCATCCGCCTGGTGAGCGAGGTGCTCTCCTCCAACGGCTCCACCTCCCAGGGCTCCATCTGCGCCTCCACCCTGGCGCTGATGGACGCGGGCGTCCCCATCAAAGAGCCGGTGGCGGGCATCTCCTGCGGCCTGGTGACCGAGGGGGAGCGCTGGATGACCATGGTGGACATCCAGGGGGTCGAGGACTTCTTCGGCGACATGGACTTCAAAGTCGGCGGCACCAAAAACGGCATCACCGCCATCCAGGTGGACATCAAAAACGACGGCCTGACCTATGACATCATTGCCGAGGCCTTTGAAAAGACCTACAAGGCCCGGATGC
Organism: Acetanaerobacterium sp. MSJ-12; assembly: GCF_018917875.1. Classification (NCBI taxonomy): domain Bacteria; kingdom Bacillati; phylum Bacillota; class Clostridia; order Eubacteriales; family Oscillospiraceae; genus Acetanaerobacterium; species Acetanaerobacterium sp. MSJ-12. Next base: position 120,841 of record NZ_JAHLPK010000002.1, read on the forward strand.
ACATCTTAAACGACATCATGCTCAAGGCCCTGCCCGCTCCCCGGCCCGAGGTGTCCCAGTACGCGCCCAAGATGCGGGGGATGCAGATCCACCCCGACAAGATCCGCGAGGTCATCGGCTCGGGCGGCAAGGTCATTCAAAAAATCTGCGCCGAGTGCGGCGTCAAGGTGGACGTGGAGGACGACGGCCGCGTCTTTGTCTCCGGCATCGACCTGGCCGGGGTGGAGCGCGCCATCACCATCATCAAGACCATCGTGCAGGACCCCGAGGTGGGCGCCCTCTACAAGGGGGTCGTCACCCGGCTGATGAACTTCGGCGCCTTTGTGGAGATCGCCCCCGGCAAAGAGGGGCTGGTCCACATCTCCAAGCTGGACAAAGAGCGGGTGGAGAAGGTGGAGGACGTGGTCAACGTGGGCGACGTGGTGGTGGTCAAGGTCACCGAAATCGACCGCCAGGGCCGCATCAACCTCTCCCGCAAGGACGCGCTGGAGGAGATGGAGCGGGCCAAAAAGAAGAGAGAAGAGCAGCAGGAGCAGGGGGAGTAAAGCCCCCCCTCTTCCCCGCCGCCAAAAAAAAGAGGGCCCACACAGCCGTGTGGGCCCTCTTTTGTCACCTGTTCTATACGGTTTGTAATATACAATAAAACAATTACAAGTTTTCCTCCCCCGGCAGGGGCTGCAAGGGGGATTTGCCGTCGGGGAGGGGGCATATCTGGTAGAGGCGGTCGCTCAACTGCACACAGGTGCGGTAGGCGGACCAGTAGCGCCCGCACAGCCGCTTCCAGCGCTTTGTCAGGAGGAAACCGGCGAGGGTGGCGGCCGCGCAGAGGCAGGTGCACCCCAAAAAGACGTACCGCCCCCAGCCGGGGAAGCGCAAAAACAGGAAAAAGCCTGCGCCGAGGCAGAGCAGGAGGGCGTATACAACAGGCGTCCAACGCCAAAAGTGGGGGCGCCGCTCCAGCCGGTCGCGGGCCTGTTCGGCCGCCAGCAGCCGGGGGTAGACCTCCTCCCACCGGCGGCAGATGGCGTCCAGTTCCTCCCGCTGCGCCTGGGAGAGCTGCGAGACGTCCGGCCACTGCGACATGGGGCGCATCCCCTTTCGGGCAGAAGGGGCGGCTAGTCCCGCGCCTTCATGATGGATTTGAGCAGTTCCTTGAACAGCCGCCGCTCGTGCGGGGTGAGGCGATCGACCAGGGGGCGGAGGTCCTCCCCCCCGTCGGGCAGGCAGAGGTCCCCCTGCAAAAGGTACTGGGGGGAGACCGTGAGGTTGTTGCAGATTTTCAGCAGCAGGTCCAGCTCCAGCCCCCGCTTGCCGCTGAGGATCTTTTGCATGTAGGCGGCGGAGACGTCGCACGCCTCGGCCAGCGCCTCCACTGTCACCCCTTTGGCCAGCCGCGCCTCGTTGAGCAGCTTGCCGAACTGTGTCCGGTCCACCCGGTCCCACCCCCTCTCTGCCCGTCTGGTATAAGACTGCATGGGCCCCTGACCGCGCGCCGCGCCGCCAGGGCCCTTTTTTAGTATAGGAAATATTTTCCCCGCGGAGAATCGACAGACCGGCCTTTTTGCGGACAGAAAGGCCGCGGCGGTACTTTTTTTGAAATCTGCTGAGACAATCCCCACAGTCAACTCAACAGCATACAGGATTTGAGAAGACAATATACCAACAATTGAGGGTATTGCCATATTTTTTTGCCGGGTGTCCACCTCGCGAGTTATTGGGGAGAAAGCATACCGCCGTGGGTGATGGAAAGGGAGCAGGGAGGGAGATGCGCCCTCTCCCCGCCAGCACAGTCCGTCTCATCCCCTCTTTTTTCACGGCATGGGGCGAGATAGAGAGAACCTGTTTCACCCCTTTTTTCCAGCGTGCGATGGATATAACAAGATTCCGACAGTACACGGGAGCAAGGGTACCTCCCTCTGACAGAAAACGCCCTTTGGCACGCCCATTTTTCCTCCCCTCACTCCTCTCCCCATAAGAAAGCGGGTATTAAAAGGGTGGGTTTGCTTCTTCCGGCGGTATTGTCCGCACCATCCACGCCTTCCGCGGTATGGGAAGCGAGTGGGACAGGGAGGACCTCCTCCGGCTGAACATGCTCTCAGAAGCGCCCCCTTGCTGCCATCCTGTCCCCTCCGCGCGGAGGGAGAACAGGTACGCCCCATTCCTTCCGACAGTACACGGGAGCAAGAGTACCTTCCTCTGACAGAAAATGCCCCGGGAGCGCTCTTGCCGCCTTCCTTGCCAGCACTTTCCTGCATGGCGGAGGATAGACACCCCCTACACTCCCCCCGAACAGTACACGGGGCAAAGGCCACCTCCTCCCGGCCATCCTGATTTCCTCCCACCTTCGTCCCCTCTGTGCGCGGAGGGAAAGCAGGTAGCGCCTTGTCCCTACCACCACGGGCGCAAAGGCGCCCCTCCCCGCCGCCCAAGGGGCCACAGAGCCCACGGAGGGGGAAAATCAGAAGAAAAAATTCCCACAAAATTTCGCGCGGCAGCGGCCATTTTGCGGCAAATCGGCAAAAGCTGGGGGTGGGATGAAAAATTTGGGGAGAGGGGATTGACAGATGGAGTTAGCGGCGGTAAACTATGAACTGTTCAAAGAAGTTAGTTAATGCTAACCAAATGCATTGGCCCTCGGTCCCAGGTGGGCCGCCAAAGAGGAGGGGAGGGGACGTGATGCCCTTGACAATGGCAAAGGCGGGGGAGACGGTCACCATCCGCAAGATCACCGGCCGCGACGAGGTCCGCCAGCACCTGGCGGAGCTGGGCTTTGTGGTGGACACGTCGGTGACGGTGGTCAGCGAGTTGGCCGGCAACCTGATCTTGCAGGTGAAAGACAGCCGCATCGCCCTGGACAAGACCATGGCCATGCGGGTGATGATTTGAGAGGAGAGAGAGCCCGATGAAAACGCTGAGAGACGCCAAGGTGGGGGACACGGTCACGGTGGTCAAGCTCCACGGCGAGGGGGCGGTCAAGCGCCGCATCATGGACATGGGGATCACCAAGGGGGTGGACATCCACATCCGCAAGGTGGCCCCCCTGGGGGACCCGCTGGAACTCAATGTCCGCGGGTACGAGCTGTCCCTGCGCAAGGCGGACGCGCAGATGATCGAAATCAGCTAGGGCGGCGGGCGCCGCCTGTTTTTCGGCCAAGCGGTTAGCTTGTGCTAATTAAGAGAGGGGGAGTACAAGAAATGGAGATAAAAATCGCCCTGGCGGGCAATCCCAACTGCGGTAAAACCACCCTGTTCAACGCCCTGACCGGCTCCAACCAGTACGTCGGCAACTGGCCCGGCGTCACGGTGGAAAAGAAGGAGGGCCGCCTCAAAGGGCATGGGGACGCGGTCATTCAGGACCTGCCGGGCATCTACTCGCTGTCGCCCTACACCCTGGAAGAGGTGGTGGCCCGCAGCTACCTGGTGGGGGAGAAGCCCGACGCCATCCTCAACATCGTCGACGGCACCAACATCGAGCGCAACCTCTACCTGACCACCCAGCTCATCGAGCTGGGGCTGCCGGTGGTGGTGGCGGTCAACATGATCGACCTGGTGCGCAAAAACGGCGACCGCATCGACCTTGCCAAGCTGGGCGACGCCCTGGGCTGCCAGGTGCTGGAGATGAGCGCCCTCAAGGGGGAGGGCGGCATGGCCGCCGCCGAGGCCGCCCTGGCCCTGGCCAAGGGCCACCGGGCGGGGGAACGGCCCCACGTCTTTACCGGCAGCGTCGAGCACGCCATCGCCCACATCGAGGAGTCCATCGCCGGGAAGGTGGACGACCGCTTCCTGCGCTGGTACGCCATCAAGGTGTTCGAGCGCGACGAGCGGGTGATGGAGGAGCTGCGGCTGTCCGCCTCCCTGAAGGCGCACCTGGAACAGCACATCGCCGACTGCGAGCAGGAGCTGGACGACGATGCCGAGAGCATCATCACCAACCAGCGCTACGCCTACATCAGCGGGGTGATCGAGCGCTCGGTGAAAAAGAAGCGGGCCAAACACAGCCTCTCGATTTCCGACAAGATCGACCGCGTCGTCACCAACCGGGTGCTGGCCCTGCCCATCTTTGCGGCCGTGATGTTTTTGGTCTACTACATCTCCATCTCCACGGTGGGGGACGTCGTCACCGAGTGGACCAACGAGACCCTGTTTGGCAGCCTCATCTGCGGCAACCTGAGCGCCTGGATGGAGGGCATCGGCTGTGCGCCCTGGCTGGTGGGCCTGGTGGTCGACGGCATCGTCGGCGGCGTGGGCGCGGTCATCGGCTTTGTGCCCCAGATGCTCATCCTCTTCCTCATGCTCTCGGTGTTGGAGGATATCGGCTACATGGCCCGGGTCGCCTTTATCATGGACCGCATCTTCCGCCGCTTCGGCCTCTCCGGCAAGAGCTTCATCCCCATGCTCATCGCCTCGGGCTGCGGGGTGCCCGGCGTCATGGCCAGCCGCACCATTGAAAACGAGCGCGACCGCCGCATGACCATCATGACCACCTGCTTCATCCCCTGCGGGGCCAAAATGCCCATCATCGGCCTGTTTGCCGGGGCCCTCTTCGGCGGCTCCGGGCTGGTGGCCACCTCGGCCTACTTCATCGGGGTGGCGGCGGTGATTTTTTCAGGCATCGTCCTCAAAAAGACCAAGATGTTCTCCGGCGACCCGGCCCCCTTCGTCATGGAGCTGCCGGCCTACCACGTCCCCGCGGTGGGGAACGTGCTGCGGGCCACCTGGGAGCGGGGCTGGTCCTTCATCAAGCGGGCCGGCACCGTCATCCTGGCCTCCTCGGTGGTGCTGTGGTTCTTGCAGTCCTTTGGCTTTGTGGATGGGGTCTTCGGGATGGTGGAGGACAACAACACCTCCCTGCTGGCCTCCATCGGCAGCGCCATCTCCTTCCTCTTTGCGCCCCTGGGCTTTGGCAGTTGGAAACCGGCCGTGGCCACCTTCACCGGCCTCATCGCCAAGGAGAACGTGGTGGGCACCTTCGGCGTCCTCTACGGCTTTGCCGAGGTGGCTGAGGACGGCGCCGAGATCTGGGGCAACATCGCCACCGACTTCACCCAGCTCTCCGCTTACAGCTTCATGATCTTCAACCTCCTCTGCGCCCCCTGCTTTGCGGCCATGGGCGCCATCAAGCGGGAGATGAACAGCGCCAAGTGGACCTTTGCCGCCATCGGCTACATGTGCGGCTTGGCCTACCTCGCCTCGCTGGTGGTCTACCAGTTGGGCCTGCTCTTCACCGGCTACGGCTTTGGCGTCGGCACCGTCGCCGCTGTCCTGGCCCTGCTGGCCGCCGTCTACCTGCTGGTGCGCAAAAACCGGTATGGCGACAACACCCTGGCGGTGCGTTCGGTCACCGCCGCCTCGAAGAAAAAGGAGATGATTTCTTGAACGGACCCACCATCGTCGGCGCGCTGATTATTTTGGCGATCGTCGCCGCCATCGTCGGGCGGGGCATCTGGAACAGGAGACACCACCGGGGCGGCTGCAGCTGCGGCTGCGGCGACTGCCCCAGCCGGGGCCTCTGCCACCCCGACAAATAGACAAATAGGGGGGCGCGGGCGGCAAAACCGCCGGCGCCCCTCTTTTTTAAAAGGAATATTTTCCCGGAAAACGCCGCCGCAATGAGGCCCCGGGAAAGGGAGTGGGGACAGACGAGATGATGATCGACAAGCGGCCGATCGGCGCTGTGCCGGACAGCAGGGGCCAAGTGGCCCGAAACGTGCTCTACCGGTGGGGCGGGCTGTTGTCGGGCGCGGCAGCGCCCCTTGCCTTTGCCCGGCTGCTGGGCGGGCTGCTGCAGGGGGGCCACCGGCGCCGACCTGGCCGCCGCCTGCGGGGTGGGGCTTTTGGCTATGGCAGTGCGCTGGTTCTGCACCGCCATGGCCGGGCGGGAGAGCTTTCTCGCCTCCCGCTCGGTGAAAAAGGCGCTGCGCCGCCGCATCTGCGACAGGCTGCTGCGGCTGGGGCCCTCCTGCGCGCAGCGGGTCTCCCCCTCGGAGGTGGTGCAGCAGTTAAAGGCCTATTTTGGCGCTTGCCTGCCCCAGTTTTTTTACAGCCTGCTGGCGCCTTTGCCCCCCTTTGTCCTGCTCTTCCCCATCAGCTAAAAGGCGGCGGTGGCCCTCCTCCTCTGTATGCCGCTGATCCCGGCGGCCATCGCCGCGGTGCAGACCGGTGCTACGGGGGGTGTTGCTGGACATCCGCCTGGGCGCGCTCACTGCCGTTGTTGGGGGGAGCGGCTCACTCTTGCCGCCCTGCTCACCGGGCGCTGCCGGGACTGTGGGGGCGAGGCGCGCATCGGCGGGGTGGAACGGGGCCGGCTCTCCACCGGAGAACTGGCCCGCACCGTCACCTATGGGGGCTTTGCGGGCCACCTGTTTTCGGGAACGGCGGCTGAAAACCTGCACATGGGCTGCCCCGAAGCTGACGACGCGGTCCTCTGGCGGGCGCTGGAACGCACCCGGACGACCGACTTCCCGCGGGGGGAACAGGGGCTGGGAACCCATCTGGGGCCCCAGGGGGCCAACCTCTCGGGAGGGCGGCGGCAGCGGCTGGCCCTGGCGCGGGCCCTGCTGCACGGCACCCCTATCTACATCTTTGACGAGGTCACCTCCAACAGCGACGTGGGGAGCGAGAACGACATCATAGCCAAAATCCACGCCCTGGCGGGGGAAAAGGCGGTCCTCCTCGTCTCCCACCGGCCAGCCAATGTGGCCGCCGCCGACTGCATCTGCGTGCCGGGGCCCGGCCGGGGGCCCCCTCCCTTTTGGCCCGAATGCCAGGTCTGGGAAAGGGTGGCGTAGGGGGAAGGTGGGGGACGGTCAAAGCTCTGTAAGGCCGGGTAAAAAGTGGGTCAAAAGCCTTGAGAGGGCCGCCGGAGCGGCGCTATAATGCAACCGTCACAGGAAATGTTTTGAAGAAGAGAGAGGAGAAAAAGACTGTGAGAGTTGCAAAGAGAGCCGCCGTTTTGGGGCTGGCCGCCGCCCTGGCCCTTTCCTCGGCCGCGCCGGCGTTTGCCAGTTTTGCCGGCGACACCCAGGGGGGCAGCGCCTACCAGAGCTGGAAAAGCGCCAACTGGACGGCTGAAAACGCCGCCGACTCCGGCCGGCTGGCCATCGCCCCCGGCAAGAGCGAGACCGACCTGAACTTCGCCTGGTACGCCCAGCAGAAGGGGGTGCCCGCGGTGAAGATCGCCACCAGCAGGGAGGGGTTGGCCGCCGCCACCCCCATCCGGGGGACGGCCACCGCCATCGACCGCCAGAATGTGGCCGGGGTGCGCTATCTGGCCTCCAACAAGGTGGAGGCCGAGGGGGTCATTGCCCCCAACACCCTCTACTACTACAGCTATACCGATGATGTGGAGGCCGTCGCCCCGGTGTGGAGCGAGCCCGCCACCTACCAGTCCCACGGCTTCGACAGCTTTGAGGTGCTCTATGTGGGCGACCCCCAGGTGGGGGCCTCGGGCAGCGCCGGGCAGGGGACAGCCGACGACGCCAACATTGCAGTGGACACCTACAACTGGGACAAGACCCTTCGGTACGCCCGCGCAAACGAGGGCAAAAATGCCAGCTTTATGCTGGTGGCCGGCGACCAGATCGACTACTCCAGCGCCGACACCGCCGAGAAGCGGGCCATCCGCGAGAGCGAGTACGCCGGCTACCTCTACCCCGAGGCCCTCAAGGGGCTGCCCATGGCCACCACCATCGGCAACCACGAGAGCTATGGGGACGACTACTCCCTGCACTACAACACTCCCAACGCAGAAGACGGTCTGGGGGCCACCGCCTCGGGCAGCGACTACTACTTTAGTTATGGGGATGTCCTCTTCATCGTCCTCAACAGCAACAACCGCAACACCGCCGAGCACCGGCAGTTGATGCAGAAGGCCGTCGAGAGCCACCCCGACGCCAAGTGGCGCATCGCCATGTTCCACCACGACATCTACGGCTCCGGCGAACCCCACGCCAGCGTGGACGGCGCCAACCTGCGCATCCTCTTCGCGCCGCTGATGGACCAGTTCAACATCGACGTCTGCCTCACCGGGCATGACCACTCCTACGCCCGCACCTACCAGATCCTCGACGGCAAGGTGGTGGACTACGACGAGAGCACCGGCTCCATCGCCGACCCCCAGGGCACCCTCTATATGTCCGCCGGCTCGGCCAGCGGCAGTAAGTTCTACAACCTGAACACCCCCAAGCAGTACTTTGTGGCCGAACGCAACAACGAGAACAAGCCCACCTTCTCGGTCATCAAGATGGGGGGCGATCGCTTCTCCATCAGCACCTACGACTACGAGGGGAACCAGTACGCCCAGCCCTTCACCATCGTCAAAAACGCCGATGAGGAGTCCCTCACCAACCTGATCTCCCAGGCCCGGGAAAAGGAGGCGGGCGACTACACCGAGGGCAGCTATGCGGCCCTGCAACAGGCCGCTGACGAGGCCGCCGCCCTGCTGGACACCCGGGAGGACCCCGGCGCCGAGGCGCTGGCCCAGGCGTATGACAAGAACATCCAGGGCGACAACAGGGCCGACCCCCTCAACTACTACGGCTACGCCCAGGGGATGTACCAGGCCGCTGCCGACGGGGCCCTGAACATCAAGGCCACCACCCTAAAAGCCGGCTTCTCCACCCTGCTGGACAAGACCCTGCACCGCCAGCAGAACACCACCGTCTCGGCGGCTGATCTCTCCGCCCGCTATGTTGCCCTGACCCAGGCGCTGGACGGCCTGGCCCTGCGCGCCGATGCCGACGCCCTGCAGGCGGAGATCGCCCGGGCCGAGGCGGCGCTGGAAGCCGCCGAAGAGGGCGAGCATGCCGGGCAGTATCCCGCCGGCTCCAAAGCGGCGTTGCAGGCAGCTGTCGAGGCGGCCCGGGCGGTGTTCGGCGACCAGTTGGCCAGCAGCGGGGAACTGACCGCCGCCACAGAGGCCCTGCGGGCCGCGGTGCAGGCCTTTGCCGACGGGCAGCGCACCGAGGACGCCACCCCGCCCAGCCCCGACCAGGGCGGCGAGCAGACCCCCGATGCCGATCCCCCCGAGGCGGGCCAGCCCAACACCGGTGACCCCTCCGGTGTGGCCCTTCTCCCCCTGGCGGGTCTCGGCGTCCTGGCCCTGGCGGGCGCTGGCACCTGTTTGGCCAAGCGCCGCCGGACCCGGTGACCCCCCTTTCCCCGCACAAGATGCAGAGGCGCTCCGGCGCCTCTGCATCTTGCCTCGCCCCAAATTTTTTTGATGGAGGGATCTTTCATGTGCGACGCCAACCGCGCCCGCCTGCGCCGCAGGCTGCCCGACCTGGCCATGCTGGCCTTTTTGCTGCTCTTTGCCCTCGCCCTCATCCTCCTCAACCGCTCGGTGCAAAAGGCCCCTCTGCTGCCGGAGGACGGCAGCACCTTTGAAAAGGGGACGGTGATCGCCCTGTTGGAGGACGATCTGGCCGACGGCGGCGGACAGGTCGTCCAGGTACTGCTGCGCAGCGGCACCCACCGGGGGGAGACGGTCACGGCCGACAACTCGGCCAGCTATCTCTACGGGGCCGCCTGCCGGGTAGGCACCCGGGTGGTGGTGCAGCTGGGCGAGTACGGCGGCGCCCTCACCGCCAGCGTTTACAACTACGACCGGGGCGGGGTGCTCTGGGCCCTGGTCGGCCTCTTTTTGGCGGTGCTCTGTGCCATTGGGGGAAAGCGGGGCCTCAAGTCGGCAGTGGGGCTCATCTTTACCTTTCTCTGCGTCCTCTTTCTCTACCTGCCCCTGCTCTACTTGGGGGTCTCGCCCTTCTGGGCGGCGGTGGCGGTGGTGGCGCTCACCACCCTGGTCACCCTCTACCTCATCGGCGGCCCCACTCGCAAAAGCCTCTGCGCCATCCTTGGCACGGTGGCTGGGGTGGTGGCCGCCGGGGGGATTGCCGCCCTCTTTGGGGCCCTGGGCAGGATTTCCGGCTACAACGTCAGCGACATCGAGACCATGATCGTCATCGGCCAAAACAGCCGCCTGCAGATTGGCGGGGTCCTCTTCTCCGGCATCCTCATCGCCTCGCTCGGGGCGGTGATGGACGTGGCCATGTCCATCTCCTCCACCGCCAGCGAGCTCATCGCCCAGACCCCCTCCCTCACCCGGCGGCAGCTCTTTCGCAGTGGCATCAACGTGGGGCGGGACATGATGGGCACCATGTCCAACACCCTGATCCTGGCTTTCACCGGCGGCTCGGTCAACACCCTGCTGGTGATCTACGCCTACGACATGCCCTACCTGCAGGTGATCAACATGTACGCCATCGGCATCGAGATCCTGCAGGGGCTTGCGGGCACCCTGGGGGTGATTCTGACAGTTCCGGTGGTCTCGGCCCTCTCGGCCTGCGCCTTCGGCCGGCGGGAGGCCGCTCCCGCTGCGCAAATCCCTAAAATACGTATAAACAAATAGATGTAATACTAACTGTAATAAAAATGGGATGGCAATCACCGCCTTTCCTCCCCCCGTTCCCCCGGATTGCACTGGCAGAAACTTCCCCGCCCCCCTGCGGGTGACGAAATCGTCACCCGCAGGGGGGCGGGGTTTGCTATAATAAAGGCAAGTTTAGCCGCGGGGGCCCTGTCGCCCCGCGGGGAAGGGGGGAGCGCGGAGATGCGCATTTTGCTGGTGGAGGACGACCGCACCATCGCCGCCGGTCTCTGCTATTCGCTGCAGGCCGAGGGCTACCAGGTGGAGCACTGCGCCACCTGCGCCGGGGCCTTGGAACAGGTGGAGGCGGGGGGCTGGGACCTGTTGCTGCTGGATCTGACCCTGCCCGACGGCAGCGGCTACGACATCTGCCGCTGGGCCAAGGCCCTGGGGGACACCCCGGTGGTCTTTCTCACCGCCTGCGACGAGGAGGTCAGCGCGGTGATGGGGCTGGACATGGGGGCGGACGACTACGTGACCAAGCCCTTTCGCCTGCGGGAGCTGCTCAGCCGCATCAAGTCGGTGCTGCGCCGCAGCGGCCGGGGCGGGGGGGAGACCTCTCTCACCTTCGGCGCCCTCACCATCTGCCCCCAGCGCGCCCAGGTGCGCTTTGCCGGGCGGGAACTGGCCCTCACCGCCCTGGAGTACCGGCTGCTGTTGACCTTTGCCGCCCACCCCGGACAGGTGCTCACCCGGGGCCAATTGTTGGAGGGGATCTGGGACGTGGCCGGCAACTTTGTCAACGACAACACCCTCACCGTCTACATCAAGCGGCTGCGGGAAAAGCTGGCCGCCGCCGGGGACGAGGGGCGGATCTCTACCGTCCGCGGCCTGGGCTACCGAATGGAGGGGGAGTGATGCTGCGCGGCCGGGAGGGGAAGCTCGCCGCCGTCCACTTTGCGGCCCTCTCCGCCGCGGGGACGGCCCTCTGCTTTGCCGTCGCCCCGGCGGCCGGGTGGATCTGCCTCTCCCTCTGCGCGCTGCTGGGGGCGATCTTCGCCGCCTTTACCCGGCGGCGCTACCGGGAGATCCGCCGCCTCTCCCAGTACCTGGCGTCGGTCTATTCGGGGGGCAAACCCCTGGACATCCGCGACAACCGGGAGGGGGAGCTGAGCATCCTCAAAAACGACCTCTACAAAATCACCTGCGTCCTCACCCGGCAGGCCGAGCAGCTCCACCGGGACAAGGACTACCTGGCCGAGGCCATGCAGAACATCTCCCACCAGCTCAAGACCCCCCTCACCAGCCTCTTCGTCATGACCGAACTGCTGCGCTCCCCCGACCTGCCGACGGACAGGCGGGAGGAGTTCTGGCAGAGCACCGGCCAGTCGCTGGAGCGGATCCAGTGGCTGGTGGGCACCCTGCTGAAATTTTCCCGGCTGGACGCCGAGGCCGTCGCCTTTGCCAGGGAGGAGCTCGCCCTGGCCGACCTCCTGGCCCGGGCGGCGGCCCCCCTGCGCCCGCTTTTAGAGGGGCGGCGGCTCTCCCTCTCCATCGACTGTCCCCCCGCCCTCACCTGGCGGGGGGATGGGGAGTGGACGGCCGAGGCCCTGGGCAACCTCCTCAAAAACTGCGCCGAGCACACCCCGCCCGGGGGCTCTGTCTGGGTGCGCTGTAGCGAGAACCCGCTGCACACCGAGATCGCCATCTGCGACAGCGGCGAGGGGATCGACCCCGGCGACCTGCCCCACCTCTTCGAGCGCTTTTACAAGGGCAAAAACGCCGCCTCCGACGGGGTGGGCATCGGCCTGGCCATGGCCAAGACCATCCTGCAGAGCCAGAACGCCGACGTGAGCGCCCGCAACCGCCCCGAGGGCGGGGCCGAGTTCTCGGTCAAGCTCTACAAGCAGATCGTCTAAAGGTGACCAAATGGTCACCGCCCGGGTCACCCCCGCGTCACCTGCCAAAAGTAGAGTGGGGCCAGGCGGGGGAGAGCGCCCCCGCCGATCACCGGGCCCCGGCCCGCATGGGAGGAATGGTTTGATGGAACTGTTGCGCGTGGAAAGCCTCTGCAAACACTACGGCGGCCGGGAGACCGGCACCGACGCCCTGAAGGGGGTCTCCTTCACCGTCGAAAAGGGGGAGTTCGTGGCCATTGTCGGCCCCTCCGGCTCGGGGAAGAGCACCCTCCTGCACATCCTCGGCGGGGTGGACCGCCCCACCTCCGGCCGGGTGCTGGTGGACGGGGCCGACGTCTACCAGATGGACGAAAACGCCCTGGCCATCTTCCGCCGCCGCCAAATCGGGCTGATCTACCAGTTTTACAACCTGATCCCCGTCCTCAATGTGGAGGAGAACATCACCCTCCCCCTGCTGCTGGACGGGCGGAAGGTCGACCCCTTCCGGCTGCAAAACCTGGTGGAAAAACTGGGCCTGGGCGAGCGGCTCGGCCACCTGCCCAGCCAGCTCTCGGGCGGGCAGCAGCAGCGCGTCAGCATCGGCCGGGCGCTGATCGCCAGCCCCGCCCTGGTGCTGGCCGACGAGCCCACCGGCAACCTGGACAGCAAAAACAGCGGCGAGATCATCGGCCTGCTGAAGGACTTTCACCGCACCCTGGACCAGACCCTGCTCATCATCACCCACGACGAGCGCATCGCCCTGCAGGCCGACCGCATCATCGCCATTGAAGACGGGCAGATTGCCCGGGACGAGGTGATCCGCCGATGAACATCATCCACCGCCTCACCCTCAAAAACATGGCCCAAAACCGGCGGCGCACCCTGGTTACTGTGCTGGGGGCCGCCGTGTCGGTGGCCATGCTCACCGCCGTCTCCCTCATCGCCGTCTCCTTTTTGGACATGATGCAGCGCACCGTGCTGGCCGACACCGGCGACTGGCACGTCCGCTTCGAGGGGGTCTCCGCGGAAGCCCCCGCCGCCGCGCGCGCCGACAGCCAGACCGGGTCGGTCACCACCCGGGGGCTGCTCTCCTACGCCAAACCGCCGGAGAGCCTGGACACCCAGCGCCCCTACCTGGCCCTCTGGGGCTACGACCCTGCCGACCAGTCGGCCGCCCGGGCCCCCCTCACCCTGGAGGAGGGGCGGCTGCCCGAGCGGGCGGGGGAACTAGTGGTCTCCCGCGCGTTTTTGGAGACCTCCGCCCTCGACTGGCAGGTGGGGCAGCAGGTGGTGCTGCCCACCGGCCGGCGGCTGGCCCCCGACGAACAGAGCGGCGAACTGTTGCCGGTCTCCCCCTCCTCCCCCGCGGTGGACGGGGAGCAGTGGCTGCCCGAGGAGAGCGAGCGCTACACCCTGGTGGGCATCGGCTCCTTCTCCACCGGCCTGGAGCCCAGTTGGAGCCGCAGCTACACCGGCATCACCTGTCTGCCCGGCGGGTACGGCGGCCAGCTGGAGGTGTCCGCGTCGATGGCCCACCTCGACCGGGGGGTCTACGACTGGGGCGACCGCCTCTGGGAACAGGTGGGCGGCGCCCGCACCTACAACAGTGAGCTGCTCTTTTACATGGGCATCACCGACGACAACACCCTTTACAGCACCCTCTTCGGGGCCCTGGCCATCGTCTGCGGGGTCATCCTCGTCGGCTCGGTCAGCCTCATCTACAACGCCTTCGCCATCTCCCTGGCCGAGCGGGGGCGTACCTTCGGGATGCTCTCCAGCGTGGGGGCCACCCGCCGCCAGAAGCGGGGCAGCGTCTTTTTTGAGGCGGCCCTCATCGGGGCGGCGGCCATCCCCCTGGGTCTCTTCGCCGGCTGGCTGGGCATCAAGATCACCTTCGCCTGCATCGGCTCCATCGTCCAGGAGATGTTTCGCGCCGCCCAGCCCCTGCGGGTGGTCATCGCCCCGGCCGCCGTCGGGGCGGCGGTGCTCCTCTCGGCGGCGGTGCTCTTCCTCTCGGCCTGGGTGCCGGCCCAGCGGGCCTCCCGCATCTCCCCCATCGAGGCCATCCGCGGCAGCCGGCAGGTGCGCATCTCCCCCCGGCAGGTGCGCACCTCCCCCATCAGCCGCAAGCTGCTGGGGTTTGAAGGGGAGCTGGGGCTGAAAAACAGCAAGCGCAGCCGCAGCCGCTACCTGGCGACCCTCCTCTCCCTCTTTGTCAGCGTGGTGCTCTTTCTCACCGCCTCCACCTTTACCTATTACATGGGGCGCTCCTTCTCCATGACGGTGGAGGACGTGCAGTTTGACTACACCGTCAACTTCCCCTACACCGGCGACAGCCAGCGCGACCGGCTGGCCGCCGGCATCCAGGCCCTCCCCGGCATCGAGGAGAGCGCCTGCACCCAAAGCCTGTACGGCCAACTGACCCTGCGCCCCGAACAGCTCACCGCCGAGGCCCGGTCGGCCATCTGGCAGCGGGGAGACGGGCTCTACCCCATGGGGATCCAGGTCTACGCCCTGGACGAGGCGTCCCTGAAGAGCTACTGCCGGCGCGCGGGGCTCGAGGCCGCTCCCCTGCTGTCAGGCAGCGGCAAGGGCATCCTCCTCTCGCCCCAGCTCTACCGGGTCGGACACGAGTTCCGGGAGCTGCGCCACCTGGCCGCCCCCCTGGGCAGCGAACTGACCTTTGCCGCCGGCGAGGTGGAGGGCCCCCAGCTGCGCCTGCAGATCGCCGGGGTCTCCTCCGAAGCCCCCATGCCGGTGGCCGGGGCCATGGGCAACAGCTCCACCCTGGCGGTGCTGGTCTCCCAGGACACCTTTGCCGGCTGGCTGGACCAGCTGGGGACCGACTCCCGCACCGCCACCGTGATGGTGCGTGCCGCCGACCTCGACCTCTTTTACAGCCGCCTGCTCCAGTACCAGAAGGAGACCCGCAGCGAGTGGAGCGTCACCGACTTCACCCGCTACCGGGAGCAAAACAGCCAGCTCCTGCTGCTGGTGGAGGTCTTTGTCTACGGCTTTGTGGCCCTGGTGGCGGTGGTCTGCGGGGCCAACATCTGGAACACCGTCTCCACCGGGGTGGCCCTGCGCCGGCGGGAGTTCGCCATGCTCCACTCGGTGGGCATCTCCCCCCGGGGCTTCCGGCGGATGATGCGCTGGGAGAGCCTCTCCTACGGGGTGAAGGCCCTGGCCCTGGGCCTGCCGGTGAGCGCCCTGCTGGCCCTGGGCATCTACAGGGTGCTGGAGCGAAACTTCGCCTTTGCCTTCTCCCTCCCCTGGGGGGCCTATCTGGCGGCGGTGCTGGGGGTGTTCCTGCTGGTGGGGCTGCCCATGGCCCTGTCGCTGCGCAAACTCCGCCGCGAGAACGTGATGGACGCCCTGAAAAACGAGAACCTCTAAGGGCGACCGGCATTTGCGCCCACCCCCTGCCGGTGGTATGATGGGGCTGTGACCGGGCGGACCCCGGAAGAGAGGGAGGTTTTTTGTATGGACGTGTTGGAAGCCATCTACACCCGCCGCAGCATCCGCAAGTACACCGGCCAGCCGGTGGGGGACGAGGCGGTCAAGGCCCTGCTCAAGGCGGGGATGATCGCCCCCACCGCGGTGGACAACCGCGACTGGGAATTCGTCGTCACCAGGGAGCGGGCGGTGCTCGAGCGCCTGTCCGACTGCCTGGGCCACTCGGGGCTGATGCTGAGAGAGGCCCCCCTGGCCATCGCCCTCTGCGGCGACTGGGACCGGGCCTACCGCTGGGGCAGGGACTACTGGGTCGAGGACTGCGCCGCCGCGGCCGAGAACATCCTCCTGGCCGCCCACGGCATGGGGCTGGGCGCGGTCTGGCTGGGCACCTATCCCCAGACCGACAAGATGCGCCGGGTCGCCGAGACCCTGGAGCTGCCGGCGCATATCATCCCCTTCTGCGTCCTCTCCATCGGCTGGCCGGGGGAGACAAAGCCCGCCGCTGCGGACGAGCGGTACGACGAGGCGAAGATCCACATCGACCGCTGGTGACCTGCCGGCGGGAGGGCCGCTCCGGGCAATTGGCCCGGGGCGGCTTTTTGTATGTCAAAAACAGAGAATTTTTTTTGGTATTTTTAGAAATGCCTTCCGGCGGGAGGGTCGGCGTGGTATACTGGTGGAAATTGGGGGGGCGCCGCGGGTGTCCCCCTCCCCGCCGCGGGCGGGGCGAAGGGGGGCGCGCAGGGTGAAACAGGAGATCGGCCACAGGCGAAAAAACCTGCTTCTGCCCACCTGCGCCATTGCCCTGGCCCTGGTGCTGTCGGTGCTCTCCTTTGCCTACTACCAGCGGGAGCTGCGGGCCACCCTCCTGCAAAAGACCGAGGAGGAGATGGCCCGCTACACCCACCAGAGCGGGGCGATGGTCTCCGGCCTGGTGGAGGACTACTTTGCCCAGCTGGACGCGGTGGCCCTCTTCTGCGCCGGGAACGCCGACCGGGACAACGACAACATCGTCGAGCTGCTGCGCCGGCAAAACAGCCGGGATGAAAATTGCAGGCTGGGCCTCTCGGACTTGAGCGGCACCCTCTACACCGGCACCGGGGTGCCGGTGGACATCTCCGGGCGGGACTTTTTTCAGCGGGCCGCCGCCGGGGAGCGGGTGTTGAGCCAGGTGCACGGCAGCTGCCTGGACGGCCGCTCCTGCGTGGTGCTGGCCATCCCCATCTACGAGGGGGAGCAGGTGGCCGGGGTGGCCTATGCCGAGTACGCGGTGACCCACTTTACCGAACTGTTGGGCAGCGCCCAATTTGCCGGGCTGGGGGCCACCATGGTGATCCAGCCCGACGGGGCCATGATTTCGGGCTACGCCGGGACCGAGCGGTACGAGACCTTTTACGACGCCATCAGCCAGATGGACTTTCGGGGGGCGGACACCCTCGCCAGCCTGCGCGAGCGCGTCGGGGCGGGGGAGTCGGGGCTCTTCACTTACTACAGGGGCGGCAAGGCCCGCTACCTCTACTTTGAGCCCGCCGGGGTGGGGGACTGGACGGTCCTCTCCCTGGTCCTGGCCGAGTCGGTGGAGCGGCAGTTTTCCAGCATCAACGGCCGCTCGGTGGCCCTGATGGGGATCAACCTGCTGCTCTACAGCGTGGTCCTCCTCTGCATCTGGCTGATCTGGCGCAAAAATCAGGCAGTGCTGCGGGCCAACCGCTGCGACGGGCTCACCGGCATCTACAACCGCGGGGGGGTGCGCGCCGCTGTGGAGCCCATGTTGGCGCGGGTGCCGGAAGGGGGACGGGTGCACGCCTGCCTCTTCATCGACGTGGACGACTTCAAGGGGGTCAACGACCGGCTGGGCCACCAGGTGGGGGACCGGGTGCTCGTCCAGCTGGCGTCCCTGCTGCAGCGCACCTTCCGCCAGAGCGACGTGGTGGGCCGCTACGGCGGCGACGAGTTCCTGGTCTGGATGCGGGACGCCCCCTCGCCCCAGCTGGTGGAGCACCGGGCCCAGCAGCTCTGCGAATCGGTGGCCGCCTGCGAAGACTTCCCCACCTCCATCAGCGTGGGGGTGGCCCTCTGGCCGCAGGACGGCAGCGACTACGACGAGCTGCTGCACGCCGCCGACCAGGCCCTCTACACCGCCAAAGGGGCGGGGAAAAACCGGGTCGCTTTTTCCCAAAACCTTGGCGAATCGGGGTAAAATAGTCTTGTTTTTTGAGAGAAAGCGCCGTATAATGAGACCATGTACATAGGACACGGCGGGCCGCTGTGTAAAACGCTTGCTCTGCCCCCGGGCGGAGCGCCGAGAAAAGAGGTCATTTAAATGAACAAATTGGCAACTCGTGCCAAAGCGCAGCTGCAAAAAAAGACCGGCAAAAAGGGCTTTACCCTGGTCGAGGTCATCGTGGTGCTGGTCATCCTGGCGATCCTGGCCGCCCTGCTGATCCCCTCCATGGTCAAGTGGATCGACAAGGCCCACGAGAAAGAGGCCATTGTCGAGGCGCGGACGATTGTCATGGCCGCCCAGACCATCGCGTCTGAAGCCTATGAAAAAAATCCCACTGCCACCGCCCTGACCGGTGCGCAGGAGAGCGAAGTGCTGGCCCTGGCCGACATCGGCGGCTCCTTCCCGGCGGGTTCCTCCATCACCATCGACGCGGGCAAGGTCACCGGTCTGACCTATGTGACCAAGAACGGCGCCTATCAGGTGGTTTACAGCGCGACGGGAGATACCTATACCGTCACCAAGTTGTAACAGTGATTTCTGCGGTCAAAAAACAGCGCATTTACTAGAAAGCGAGGGCACCCTTGCGGGACTTTCCCGCAGGGGTGTTCTAAGATAGGGGCAAAAATGCCCGAGAGGGGAGGGTCCGCCAGTGCCAGCTTCGTACTACGTCGCCTGCACCGTGCTGGCCCTCCTCCTCTTTGCCTTCGGCAGCGTCATCGGCAGCTTTTTAAACGTGGTCATCTACCGGGTGCCCCAGGGCATCTCGGTGGCCAAAGGGCGCTCCTTCTGCCCCAGCTGCGGCAAGACCCTCCACCCGCTGGACATGGTGCCGGTCTTCAGCTGGCTGGCCCTGCGGGGGCGCTGCCGGTCCTGCGGGGCCCCCATCTCCCCCCGCTACCCCCTTGTCGAGTGCGCCGGCGGAGTGTTGGCCCTTCTCTGTGTGGGGGCGCTGGGCCCCACCCCTCTGGCGGCGGTGGCCTTTGGCACCCTCTGCGCGCTGCTGTGCGTTGCCTGCATCGACGCCACCACCATGGAGATCCCCAACGGGCTGGTGCTGGCCCTGGCGGCCTTTGCGCTGCTGGCGGTCCCCGCCGCGCCGGGGGTGGGGCTTCTCTCCCGCCTCTTCGGCGCGGCCGAGATCAGCCTGCCCCTGTTCCTCTGCACCCGTCTGGTGCCCGAGAGCTTTGGCGGGGGCGATGTAAAGCTGATGGCGGCCGCTGGTTTCCTGCTGGGGTGGCGCGCCACCCTGGTGGCCGCCTTTTTGGCCCTGGTGGGCGGCGGGCTCTACGGGGTCTGGCTGCTGGCCACCCGCCGCGCCGGGCGGAAGAGCCACTTTGCCTTCGGCCCCTTCCTGGCCGGGGGGATCGGGGTGGCCCTCCTCTGGGGCGAGGGGCTCATCTCCGGCTATCTCTCCCTCTTTGGCCTGGCCTAGGGGGCTCATCAAATCGGAAAGGGGGCGGGGCAGGTGCCCGTCTACCAGTACCGCGCCGCCGACAAGGGCGGCAAGATCACCGAGGGGGAGATGAACGCCCCGGCCGAGGCCCAGCTGTCCGAGCGGCTGCGGGGCGACGGGCTCTTCCTCCTCTCCTGCAAGGAGAGGGAGGAGAAAACCGTCTCCTACCGGCTGCGGCCGCTGGAACTCTCCGAGTTCTGCCGCGACCTGGGCACCATGCTCGGCTCGGGCGTGCCGCTGCTGCGCTCGGTCTCCATCCTCATCCAGCGCGACCCCAAGGTGCGCATCAAGCGGGTCTACCAGCAGCTCTACCGCTCCCTCCAGCGGGGGCTCCCCCTGTCGGAGGCCATGGAGGAGCAGACCGGCGCCTTCCCCGAGCTGCTGATCCAGATGTACCGCGCGGGGGAGGCCAGCGGCCGGCTGGACCTGACCTCCCAAAAGATGGCCCTCCACTACCAAAAGGAGCACCGCCTCAACAGCAAGGTGCGGGGGGCGATGGTCTACCCCATCATCCTCCTGTGCCTGACGGTGGTCATCACCCTGGGCATCTTCCTCTTCGTCCTCCCCAACTTCTTCACCCTCTTCGAGGGGATGGAGCTGCCCTGGCCCACCCAGGTGGTGATGGCCATCAGCGGCGGGCTGGAGCGGTACTGGGTGTTCTGGCTCGTCGGCGCGCTGCTGGCGGTGCTGGCCCTGGGGTTTGTGCTGCGCCTGCCCAAGGTGCGGCTGGCGGTGGACCGCTGCAAATTGCGCCTCCCCCTGGTGGGCAAACTGCTGCGCACCATCTACACCGCCCGCTTTGCCCGCACCCTCAGCTCCCTCTACGCCAGCGGGCTGCCCATCATCACCGCCCTGCAAAACGCCCGCGGCACCACCGGCAACCGCTACATCGGCGACCAGTTCGACGGGGTGGTGCGGCAGGTGCGCAGCGGCGGCGCCCTGTCCGACGCCATCGCCCAGGTGGACGGCTTTGACCCCAAACTGGCCGCCACCATCCGGGTGGGGGAGGAGACCGGCAAACTCGACGAGATGCTCGAGTCCACCGCCGAGTCCTTCGACTACGAGGCGGAGAGCGCCACCGCCAAGCTCACCGCCATCCTCGAGCCGGTGCTCATCATCCTCATGGCGCTGGTCATCGGCTTCATCATGATCTCGGTGATGCTGCCCATCTACTCCCTCTACGACCAGATCGGCGCCGGCGCCGGCAGCTACGGCGGCTGATCAATCCCCGCTTTTTAAAGGAGAAAAAACACCATGGAATGTTCGGTATATATCGGCAACGAGGCCATCCACGCGGTGATGGGCCGGGCCGGGCGCAAGGGGGTGCAGATCGAGCGGGTCTGCTCGGAACCCCTGGCCCCGGGGGCGGTCATCGGCGGCGTGTTCATCGACGAGGCGGCCGTCAAGGCGGCCCTCTGCAGCCTCTGGGGCCGCAGCCACCTCCCCCAGCGAGGGGTGCGGCTGGTGGTTGGGGGGCGCTCGGTCTTCCTCAAGCGCTCGGTGGTCCCCACCCTCTCCCGCGGCAAACTGCAGCGGGTGTTGGTGGACGAGTTCCCCGAGGTGGAGGACCCCGCCGAGCTGCTCTACGACTACGCGGTCCTCACCCCCCACCTCCCCGAAGGGGGCGGCGCGGTCCTCTGCACCGCCGCGCCCCGGGCCTTCATCCAGTCCTACCGGCAGCTGTTTGCGTCGGCGGGCGTCGGCCTGCGCTCGGCGGAGCTGAACATCGGCGGCCTCATCAAGGTGGCGCGGCTCTCGGCCGCCCTGCAGCGGGAGAGCTGCGTGGTGGTGGTGCTCGACGACCTGGGCGTCGACCTGACCCTGCTGGCCGCCGGCGACTACCGGTTTTGCAACCGCTCCCGCCTGTTGGAGGGGCGGGGCACCCTCCAGTCCGCCGCCGAGATCGGGCGGCTGCTCTCCTCCATGGTGCAGTTCAACGCCTCCGAAAAGGGGGAGCCGGTCGAGCACGTCTACCTGGCCGGCCTCAAGGAGGGGGAGGAGGGGCTCTGTGCGGCCCTGGGCGAGAGCTTGGGCATCGCCGCCGACCCCTTCCCCGACTGCCCTGAAATCGCCGTCCTGCCCCGCCGCAGGGGGTGCCAATTCACCCTTGCCGAGCACCTGTACGCCGTGGGGGGACTGATTCGGACAGGGGGGATCTGGGGATGAAGGCGCTTCGCAAAAAGGACATCGACTATCTGGCCCGGCTGAAGGACGGGCGGCGCAGCGCCCGCCCCATCCTCCGCATCGCCCTGTTGGCGCTCCCCTTTGTGCTGGTGTTGGGGGCCTTCGCCGCCGCCTTTTTCTACTACACCGGCGCCACCTCCCGCCTGAAAAGGGAGGACGCACCCCTGCAGGCCTACCTGCAAAACCCGCAAAACCTCCAGCGCCAGAGCAGGGCGGTGGAACTCTCCGACCAACTGGCGGGCTACACCGCCCGGCGGGACGCCCTCAAGAGTGACCTGGACGCCCTGGCCGGCTACCCCCGGCTCTACAAGGAGCTCTACCGGCAGGTCATCGGCCTCACTGGCAATGCCGTGCAGGTGGAGAGCACCTCCTTCTCCGACGAGACCGGGCTGCTGAGCCTGGAACTGTCCTCCTCCGGGGTGAAGGACGCGCCGACCTACATCCAAAAGCTGCGGGAGTCCGGCCTCTTTCAGGACATCGCCTACCGGGGGTACGGCGTGGACGAACAGGACGGCCGCTACCACTTCACCGCCGACTGCCTGCTGGCAGCCTCGGCCCAATAGCCGCAAGGAGGGAACGCCATGACCAAACTGACCCGGCGGGAGCGAACGCTGCTCTACGCCATGTTTCTCATCCTCTTTGCGGCGGGGGCCTTTCTCCTGGCGCGACCCCTGGCCGCGTCGCGGGATGCGGCCCAGGAACAGCTCGCCCAGGACAGGGAGGCCGCCCAGCTGATGGAGCGGCAGATCGCCCTGGCCCAGACCTATGAGAGCCAGATCAGCGCCTGCAAAGAGGAGATCACCGCCCTCTCCGGCAGCCTTCCGGCCCCCATGGTCTCCAACCGGGCCGACCAGATGGTGACCAACCTGGCCCTCCGCCACCGGCTGACCCCGGTAAAGGAGACCATCTCCGACCCGGTGAACACCCCCATCCCGGCCTACCTCTCCCAGCCCGCCGAGCAGGGGAGCGCCTCCCAGGGGGAGGAGGAGGCCGTCGGCGCCCTGACCACCACCGAGATCGAGCTGCAGGCCTACGGCACCCTGTCCAACCTGCAAAACCTCCTGGAGGAGATCAAGGACCTGCCCGAACTGCGGGTCACCCAGTACAAGACCACCGTGGAGCGGAGCAAGGACGAGGCGGGCAACACCTCCAGCCGCACCCTGTTCACCATCCACTTTGCCATCTACCAGTACCAGGAGGGCGAGTAGCCCCCAAACCGCCGCAGAAGGGAGGGATTTGCCGTGCGCGCCAAACCAAGAGAGCAGGGCTCCGCCATGCTCTGGTCGGTGCTGGTGCTGGCCATCATCGCCATCTTCGCCACCGGGGTGCTCACCCTGGCCCTCTCCTTCTCCCAGCGCAGCATCCAAAACGACAGCCGGCAACAGGCCTACCTCACCGCCCGCTCGGCGGTGGACGCCCTCTCCTCCCAACTGCACGCGCTGGAGGTGGGGCAGTCCTCGGAACTGGTCCCCACCACCCCTGAGGGCATCCGGGTGGAGATCCCCCAGACCGAGGGGATGGGCAGCTGCACCGCCGTCATCGCCCGGCCAGAGGAGGGGGTCATCACCATCACCGCCACCGCCCGCTACGGCGGCCAGGAGCAGACAGTGGTGGGCCGCCTCACCCGGGAGGGGGGCGGCGACGGCGACCTGCCGGTCACCGACCTCTCCGGCTTTGTGGGCTTTGTGGGCGGCCGGTGGGTCGTCAGCGGCCAGCTGGAACTGGAGGGCGACGTGGGGGACGAGGACGCCTCGACCATGTACGTGCTCGAGAGCATCGTTTCCGGCAGCCAGAAGGGCCACGTCCACGCCGACGTCCCCCCCGTCCTGACCCCCGGGTACAGCTGGCCCAAAGAGGTGGGCTATGACGGCCAGAACCGGGAGCCGGTCAATCAGGAGATCACCGCCACTCTCCCCCCAATCACCTTCCCCGACGAGGGGGTGCAGACCCTCCCCGCCGGGGCCTGGAGCGCCACCCTCGGGGGCGGCCAGCAGTGGTACCAATTCGAGGGGAGCACCTCCCCCTCGGCGCTGACGATCACCGGGGACCGGGACATCTACATCCGGGTCCGCCAGGGGCAGAAGCTCTATCTGAGCAAGATCGCCTGGGACGAGGACGCCGCCGACGTGCAGATCTTCGTCCTGCTGGAGGAGGGGGAGTCCGGGCCGGGCGGCGTCTTTCAGACCGAATACGGCTTTGAAAACCCCGACAACGCCCCCCTCTACATCTGCGGCGGGGCGGACACCAAGGTCAGTCTGGGCGGGGCGACCGAGTTGACCGGCAGTATCTACTGTGCGGGCGAGGTGGCGACCGGCTCCAAGACCGAGCTGGAATACCGCCCGCCGGTCGCCGGCAGCGGGGGGGAGAGTTCCGGCGGCGGGACAGGGGAGAGCAGCATCTTCACCGGGATGGTGGCCAACCACTGGTGGCTGGGCAGCTACACCTACACCTTCGGCACCCCGGAGACCCCCTGCGACATGGTGGTGCTGCAGGACTTTCGGGAGGTCGGCTCCCAAAACCGGGTGGTGACCTACCGCGCCCCCATCGTCAAAGCGGGGGCCACCGGCGCGGGGGGCAACGCCGTCCGCTGGAGCGTGGAGCCCCAGTGGAGCGAGAGCCCCGCCGTCCCCCGCCCCCGCCTGCCCAGCGGCCCCGCCAACGGGGAGACGGCCCCCCTGCGGCTGGAAACCGGCGGCACAGTGGAGATCGGCGGCGAGGGGGAGCACTGGTACCGCTGTGAGGGCGGCTGGCAACAAAATGCCACTGTCCGGGTGGTGGGGAGTGGCGACTGCTACCTCGTCGTCCCCACTGGGCAGAAGCTGCAGTGCAACTTTGTCCGCCCGGCCACCGAGGGGGACGTCCGGGTCTTCATCGTCCTTGAGGACGGCGCCTCCCCCTGGAACCAGACCACCTTTGAGACCGCCTACGGCACCGAGTGGAGCCAGCCGGACAACCTCAACCTCTACGTGTTGGGCGGGGCGGAGACCAACTTCACCCTCTGGGGGGAGTTTGCCGGCGCGGCCTATGTGGACCACCTGCAGTGCAACCGGGCGGACATCCACTTCCACTCCCGCCCCACTGAGGTGGGAAAACCCGTCGCCCCGAGCAATGGCCGCTGGAAGCTGGTCCGCTACGAGGCGGCCTAGTGAAGAGAGAGGAGGGCGCGCAGTGGAGCGAAAAGAGCGAGCAAAAACCGCCGCCACCGGGGGGATGACCCTGGTGGAGGTGGTGGTTTCCCTGGCGCTGCTGGCCGTTGTCGCCCTCATCTTGGTGACCGGCTTCTCGGCGGCGGGCAAGCTGATCCGCCGGGGGACCGACACCAAAAACAGCACCGACAAGACCATCTCTGCCCTGGAGATGCTCGCCGGCGGCCTCTCCCCCGCCGACGAGGTGGACAGCACCGAGGAGGAGAGCACCCTCACCTACACCCTAAACGGCGCGACCCGCAGCGTGAAGGGCCGCACCATCACCGTCACCGACCCGGAGGACCCGGCCATCAGCCACCGGGTCTTTGTCCCCGATGCGCCGGCGCAGTAGGGGCCCGGCCGCCCGCCGCGGCTGGACCCTGGTGGAGGTGTCGGTGGTGCTCCTGCTGCTGGTGCTGGTGGTGGCCCTGGCGGGGGGGATGATCCTCTCCGGGGGCAACCTGCTGGGCCGCAGCGCCCAGCTGGGGGAGGAAAAGCTCATCGGCGACACCGCCTGCCAGTGGCTCTCGGGCAAGCTGCGCTACGCCACTGAGCTGCGCCTCGTCGGGGGGGACGACCTCTCCGCCCCCGAGGCCGTCTGGCTGGAGGAGGGCCGCCTCTGGTACCGAAACAGCGGGGAGGGGGCCCTCCAGCCCGGCCAGGGGATCGACTACTACGGCGACGCCTTCTACCAGGGGCGCACCCTGTCCGTCACCGCCGCCCTGCACGACCAGTACTACCTGGATCTGACGGTGCGGGTCCACCGCGCCGACGGGGCGCTCTGCTACACCACCCGCACCACCGTCAAACTGCTCAACCTGCAAATCAGCGGCGCCCCGGCGGAGGGGCCGACTGGCGAGGTCGAGGACCCGGCCCTCCTCTTTGCCAGCGGGCAGGGGGCGGGCTGACCGGCCGCGACCGCAACACAGAGGAAAAGGGGAGTATCCATGAAAAACATACCCATCGGCGAGGTGCTCAAGGAGTACGGCTACATCACCGAGGAGCAGCTGCAGCAGGCCCTGGCGGCCCAGAAGCAAAACCGCAGCCGCCGTCTGGGCGAGATCCTCGAGGACATGGGCTTTGTCACCGAGCGCCAGAAGCTGGAGGCCCTGGGCCAGAGGATGGGGCTGCCGGTGGTGGACCTGGCCACCTACGAGGTGGACACCGACGCGGTGGCCAAGATCCCCAAGCAGTTGGCCCTGCGCCACGGGGTCATCGCCGTGGCCCAGCAGGGCGGGCACCTGGTGGTGGCCACCAGCGACCCCCTCAACTTCTACGGCACCGAGGAGGTGCGCCAGATCACCGGCATGCCGGTGGACTCCCTGCTGGCCGAAAAGGCCCCCATCGACGCGGCCATCGCCCACTACTACGCTGAAATCGGGGCCAAGCTGGCCGCCGAGCAGGCCAACAAGGACGTGGAGCCCCTGCCCATTTCCCCCATCGAGGTGGAGGAGGGGGAGGGCGACGCGCCGGTGGTCAAGCTGCTGGCAAGCCTTCTGGACCGGGGCTACAACTCGGGGGCCAGCGACATCCACGTCGAGCCCTTTGAGCAGCAGACCTCGGTGCGGATGCGGCTGGACGGGGTGATCGTCGACTTCGTCACCCTCTCCCCGGCCATCCACCCCTCCCTCATCACCCGCATCAAGATCCTCGCCGGGCTGGACATCGCCGAGCGCCGCCAGCCCCAGGACGGCCACTTTCGCCAGAAGGTGGACGGCCAGGACGTCAACATCCGCGTCTCCATCATCCCCACCATCTACGGGGAGAAGGCGGTGCTCCGCTTCCTCAACCAGAACACCCCCATCGACCGGGCGGGCCAGTTCGGGATGGACGACGACAACTATCAAAAGTTTTCACAGATGCTCCGCTCCCCCCACGGCATCATCTACATGACCGGACCCACCGGCTCGGGCAAGACCACCACCCTCTACATGATTTTGGAGCAGATGGCCCAGCGCACCCTCAACATCTCCACCATCGAGGACCCGGTGGAGAGGGACATCTTCCGCATCAACCAGATGCAGGTCAACACCGCCGCCGGCCTCACCTTTGACGCGGGGCTGCGGGCCCTCCTGCGGCAGGACCCCGACGTGATCATGGTGGGGGAGACCCGCGACAGCGAGACCGCCTCCATCTCGGTGCGGGCGGCCATCACCGGCCACCTGGTCTTCTCCACCCTCCACACCAACGACGCCCTCTCGGCCATCGTCCGCCTGCAGGACATGGGATTGCCGGCCTATATGGTGGCAAACTCCCTGGTGGGGATCGTGGCCCAGCGGCTGGTGCGCAAGGTCTGTCCCCACTGCGCCGAGGAGTACGCCCCCGACGAGACCGAGCGGGCCGCCCTGGGGGTCGATCTGCCCCGGCTGCGGCGGGGAAAGGGCTGCCACATCTGCGGCCACACCGGCTACAAGGGGCGCATCGCCATCCACGAGGTGGCGGTGGTCGACCGGCAGATCCGGCGGATGATCTCCGCCGGGGCCCCCATGGACGACATCACCCAGTACGCCCGCGAGAGCCAGGGGATGCGCACCCTGCGCGACAGCGCCCTGCAGCTGGTGAAAAACGGGGTCACCACGGTGGACGAATTCCTCAAGGTGACCTACTACGCCGACTGACACCGGCGCGAGACGAGAGAAACGAGGTTTTGCAAGATGACCATTCAGGAGCTGGTCGCCGCCGGGCGGCAAAACGGGTGTTCCGACATCCACCTCACCGTGGGGGCCCCGGTCCCCTGCGCCCTGCGCCGGGACGGCGCCCTCTTCCCCGCCCCCTTTTCCCTGGACAGCGGCGAGGCGGAGGCGCTCATCCGCGCCCTGGCCGAGGGCGAGCGGCCCGAGGGCCTCTGCCGGGGGGAGGACATGGACTTTGCCTTCGCATTGCCGCAGGGGCGGCAGCGGGTCAACATCTTCTGGCAGCAGGGCCATCCGGCGGCGGCCATCCGCCTGCTGTCCGACCACATCCCCACCCTGGAAGAGCTCTCGCTGCCCCCGGTGTTGGGGCAGCTGGCCGACAGCCCCCGGGGGCTGATTTTGGTCACCGGCCCCACCGGCAGCGGCAAGTCCACCACCCTGGCGGCCATGATCCAGCGCATCAACCGCAGCCGCCCCGCCCACATCCTCACGGTGGAGGACCCGGTGGAGTACCTCTACACCCCCGAGCTGGCCACCGTCCACCAGCGCGAGGTGGGGCGGGATGTGCCCTCCTTCGCCGCGGCCCTGCGCTCGGCCCTGCGGGAGGACCCGGATGTGATCCTGGTGGGGGAGATGCGCGACTACGAGACCATCTCCGCCGCCGTCACCGCCGCCGAGACGGGGCACCTGGTCCTCTCCACCCTCCACACCACCGGCGCGGCCCAGACCATCGACCGCATTGTCGACGTCTGCCCGCCCCAGGCCCAGTCCCAGATGCGCTCCCAGCTCTCGGCCATCCTGCGGGGGGTCGTCACCCAGCAGCTGCTCCCCCGGGTGGGGGGCGGGCGGATCGCCGCCACCGAGGTGCTGGTGGGCACCGACGCGGTGCTCAACCTGATCCGCGAGAACAAGTGCTATCAGCTGGACACCCCCATGCAGGCGGGGGCCGCCCAGGGGATGCACACCCTGAACGCCGACCTGGCCAACCTGGCCCGCCGGGGCGTCATCGACCGGCAGACGGCGCTGCAGGCCTCCACCTCTCCCGCCAACCTGCGGGAGTACCTGTGAGAGGGGGCCGCGCGGTGAGGGCGAAAAAACAGGCTGCTCGCAGGGGGCGGCAGGGCTTCACCCTGGTGGAGGTCATTGTGGTGCTGGTGATCTTGGCGGTGCTGGCCGCCCTCCTCATCCCCTCCATGGTGAAGTGGATCGACAAGTCCCACGAGAAGATCTGCCAGGTCAACCGCAGCGACATCGCCCGCTTCTACCAGGCGGCCCTCCCCCTGGAGCCGGAACTGCAGCGGGACAGCCAGAACGGCCAGGCGGACAAGGTGCTGCCCTTCCTGCGGGAGACGGGCTACGTGGAGGAGGGGATGAAGTGTCCCGACGGCGGGACCTATCTCTCCCTCTACGACAATGTGAACGGCGGGGTCATCTTCGTCTGCTCCAAACACCTGGGGGACGTGAGCGAGGCGGTGAAAAACCAGGTCAACACCGGCACCATCTGTGAATACGGTTCTAGCGCCCTGAAAAACTACATCGACATCATGGGGGACGACACCCTCAGCAAGGACGAAAAGCAGAAGCGGCTCAAGGAGCTGGGGATCGAGAGCATCTTTGCCAATAAAGACCCCTCCCTCATCAACAACGAGAGCTTTCGCAAGGCCGTCTACGAGAAAAACGGCGGCTGGGGCGAGCTGAAGGTGGACGGCCAGACCTTTTACGTCCAGCCCTACTACAACACGGTCAAGCAGGACAAGACGGAAAATTCCCTGGTGATTTTCGCCAACACAAACCCCAACAACAGCGGCAACTGGACGGCCAACTACATCTACAACCGCGACGACGGCAGCTGGTACCAGTGCGCCACCGGCTCCAAGTCCATCAACGGCAAGAGCTGGAGCGACATCAAATACGACCTGGAGAATGAAAAGACCTATAGCGGCTCTCCCCAGTGGGTCAAAGTAGACAAGATCTTTGGCCTCCCCGACGGGGCGGAGGGGGCCTGAGGGGCGGCCGAGAGGCAGCGCCGCAGAGGAGAGGGGGGAGCGTCCCCTCTCTTTTTGTTTTCCCGCAAAAAAGGGCATCACCGCGCGGCCGCAACCGCGGTTGCGCCATTTGGATCGCCGATGCGGTTGCGCGGTTTCCCCGCTCTCCCGCATACTGAGAGACAGACAGTGCCCTGTCATTGCAAAAGCGGGAAAGGATGAGTGACAATGAAAAATCGGCAATTGGCAGACCAGTTGACCGCCCTCCGCCGGGACGCCGGCCTCTCGCAGGAGGAGCTGGCCGCCCGCCTGGGGGTCAGCCGCCCCGCCGTCAGCCGGTGGGAGCGGGGGGCGGCCCTGCCGGGGGTGGAGAATTTGACCGCCCTGGCGGCCCTCTACGGCGTGGGGGCGGAGGAGCTGCTGGCAGCCTCCGGCCCTGCCGCCCCGGCGCAGCTCTCGCCCCGCCGGCGGCAGAGTGCAAAGAGACCGGTATACGGGCTGCTCGGCCTCTCGCTGGCCCTCCGCCTAGCTGCTACTGTTTGGAATAACCTGGAAATCCGCAAGGTATCTTTCTGGAAATGCCCCCAAATCTGCCACTTTTCACGGTTTGTTCAAACAATCGGTTTGATTTCACCTGCGCGGATTGGTATAATGATGACGATTATATTGGGTTGACTTTTGGGTGTAAAGTGCAAAGGCCGCCCTTGCGCGGACCGGCCAAACAGGGCCGGCCGTTTTCCGCACGGGCGGTGAAAGGGGGGACAAGCAGGTGTACAGCGACGGCAGCGAGCGAGACTGCGCGCAGCAGACCTTTGAGGGCTTTCCCCCGCCGGAAGAGGGGGAGGGCTATTCCTATTCCGCCGGCTTTGGCTACCTGGGTGGCCCCCAGGAGGGAAAAGGCAGGGGAAAGAGC
Organism: Acetanaerobacterium sp. MSJ-12; assembly: GCF_018917875.1. Lineage (NCBI taxonomy): Bacteria > Bacillati > Bacillota > Clostridia > Eubacteriales > Oscillospiraceae > Acetanaerobacterium > Acetanaerobacterium sp. MSJ-12. Next base: position 151,138 of record NZ_JAHLPK010000002.1, read on the forward strand.
GAACTGCAGATCCAGGAGATCCACCGCCAGGCCAACATCCTGGGGTTCGCCATCCTCCTCTCCATCTTCCTCTCCAACGCCTCCTTCTTCCTGCTGACCCGGCTCTTCGCCCTCCTCTCCTCTGGGGTGGTCATCATGAAAAACGGCCAGGTGCTGACCAACCAGTTCCTCCACTACTTCATCCGCCTGCTGGTCTACCTGGCGCAGATCGTCATCCCCTACTGGGTGGTCTCCTGTCTCAACGGCTTCCGCCTCAAAAAAGACCTTCCCCGCGGCCCGGTCAAAGGGCGCACCCTGGTGCCCTGCACCTTCATCCTGCTGGCCATCGGCATTGTCGGCATCGCCTCGGCCAACGTCCTCGGCGGCCTGGCCTCCCAGCTGAACATCCGCTTTGTCAGCAGCGCCGAACCGGCCATCACCTCGGCGCCCGCCTACCTGCTCTACTTCCTCTCCCTCTCGGCGGTCCCCGCCGTGGTGGAGGAGGTGGTCTTTCGCGGGGTGGTGCTGCAGCCCCTGCGCCGCTTTGGCGATCGCTTTGCGGTGGTGGTCAGCGCCATCGTCTTTGCCATGGCCCACCAGAGCTTTGTCAAGGCCCCCAACATGTTCTTCGTGGGCCTCTTTTTGGGGTATGTGGCCATCAAGAGCGGCTCCATCCTCACCACGGTCGTCCTCCACTTTGTCAACAACGCCCTCAGCCTGGTGCTCGCCACCCTGCAGACGGCGGTGAGCGCCTCTACCTACGCGCTGGTGCAAAACAGTCTCTTTGCCCTGCTGCTCTTGCTGGGGGTCTTCTCCGTGGCCTACCTTTCGCGGCAGGACAGCGCCATCTTCGCCATTGAGGACTACGAGGACACCAACACCCTCACCACCAAGATGGTGGCCTTCATCGGCTCGGGCGGCTTTGTCATCAGTCTCTGCATGGTGGCTTTCCTCATGGCCTCCCAGGCCCGCATCCTCTGATGGACAGGCAGTACATGCGCCTCGCCCTCGATCTGGCCCGCTGTGCGGCGGCCCAGGGCGAGGTGCCGGTGGGAGCGGTGGTGGTGCACCGCGGCCAGGTGGTGGGCTGGGGCTACAACACCAGGGAGCAGAGCAAAAACGCCCTGGACCACGCCGAGATCAAGGCCATCGACATGGCCTGCCGCAACCTGGGCGGCTGGCGGCTGCCCGACTGCGCCCTCTACGTCACCCTGGAGCCCTGCGCCATGTGCGCCGGGGCCATCATCAACGCCCGCATCGACCGGGTCTGCTTTGGCGCGAGGGACGAGAAGTTCGGCGCCTGTGGCAGCGTGGTCGACCTCTTTTCCCAGCCCTTCACCTACTGCCCCAAAGAGGTGATCCAGCTGATGGAGGAGGAATCCCGCCAGCTCCTGCGGGAATTCTTTGCCGATTTGCGGGCCCGCAAGCGGGCCGAAAGGGAGAAGGGGCGGGAGGGGTAGCCCCCCTCTGCTCTGCACAAAAAAAAGACCGCCGGTCGGCCCTGTTCGGGTCGGCCGGCGGTCTCTCTCTGCCGCGAAAGTTGTCCCCCCTTGACCGCCAGGCGGCAGAGAGGGGGAGCGGGACAGCTACAGCCCGCCAAAATTGTGGGGAAAAAGCCGCACTTCCACCCCGGTCTTGTAGGGCATATCCACCCCCTGCAGCTGGTGCCAGACGATGACCTGGTAGAGCAGGGCGGTGTAGGTCGCGGTCCCCCCGTCCTTGTAGAGGGTGCGCTTGGGAAAGAGAAGGAGAAGCGCTGCCAGCACAACGATTACAGTTCGTATAATTCGCTTTCTTTTCAACTAAATATCCCCCGCACAAAGGCCTTTTTCAGGAGTTCCTGGTGGAGGTGGGGCGCTCCGCTGAGGTGGCGAAAGATCACCGCCGCCGAGATGAGGGTGCAGCCCGCGGCGATGCACTTGTTGGGGCAGAGGAGGAAGCTCCCCCCGGCGAAGAGGGAGAAGGTGGCCAGGGTGCGCAGCCGGTGGTCGGGGATCACCGCGATCAGGGAGAAAAAGAGGTAGAGGGCCGCCAGCCCAAAGACCACCAGACTGCCCGGAAGCAGCCCCAGCAGGGCCCCAAAGCTGGCGGTGATGGCCTTGCCGCCCCGGCCCTGCCGCCAGGGGGAGAAAGCGTGCCCCAGCACCGGCGCCGCCAGCACCAGGGAGAAGAGGAGCCGCTCCTGGGTGGGCAGCCGCGAGGCCGCCAAAAAGACGGGGAGAAACCCCTTGGCCAGGTCGCAGAGGACGCAGAGCACCCCCACCCGCGGCCCGGCCAGCAAAAAGGCGTTGGCCGCGCCGGGGTTGTGGTCGTCGCTGTCGGCGACGATGTCGATCCCCCGCAGCCAGCGGGGCAGCAGGGCGCTGTAGAGGATGCTGCCGGACAGAAAGCCCAGCAGGGCGTAAAAGAGATAGGGCAGCACAGCCGGTTTCCTCCTCTCTAAAAAGGGTCGTCTAAAGATTGTCTTCCGCCATCCGGCGGACGATCTCCTCCGCCGCCCGCGGGTTGCAGTTGGCCGCCTGGGCCGCGGCCATCGCCTCCCGGCGGGCGGGGTCGCCCAGCAGCCCTTCCGCCGCCTCGGCGGTCTCTTCCGGGCCGTCGGGGCAGAGGGACATCCCCCGGCTGCTGAAGAAGGCGGCGTTCTGGGTCTCGCACCCGGGGATGGGGGCGGTATGGATGAGGGGGATGCGGTGCACCGCCGCCTCGGTGCTGGTCAGGCCGCCGGGCTTGGTGAGGAGCAGGTCGCAGCCGTCCATGTAGAGGGGGACCTGGTCGGTGTAGTCGAGGACCACCGCCCGCGGCTCCCCGGCAAAGCGCTCCCTCAACTCGGCCTTCAGCCGCTCGTTCCGGCCGCCGAAGAGGTAGACGCGGCGGCGGTCGCCGCCCCGCTCCAGCAGGGCCTGGGCGTACTCCCCCGCCCGGCCAAAGCCCATGCTGCCGGTCATCACCAGGCAGACCTGGCTGTCGGGGCCGATGCCCAGGGCGGCGCGGGCGGCCCCCCGGTCGCCCGGGTGGGAAAACCGCCGGCTCACTGGGATGCCGGTGGCCACCAGCTTTTCCCGGGGGAGCCCCTTCTGGGCAAACTCCTCCGCCAGATCCCGGTGGGGGATGAAGTAGGCGTCCAGCTCGGTCTCCTCCCAAAAGGGGATGCAGGTGTAGTCGGTGGCGATCCCATAGCAGCGCGCCGCCAGCTTCCCCCGCCGCCGCAGGCTGGTGAGGGCCTCGGCCGCGAAGAGGTGGGGGGTCAGCACCCGGTCAAACCCCTGCTCTTCGATGTAGCGCAGCAGGTTGTCGGCGTAGAGGGTGTTGGCGAAATAGACCGGCGAGCGCAGCCGGTCTGAGCGGATGGCCTCGCCCGCCCGGTAGAGCCACTGAAACACCAGGGGGGAGCGGGTGGTGATCTTGACGTAGGCGTTCGACACCACCCGCGAGGTGCGCCGCCCGGCAAAGAGGAGCACGTCCTTCATCTCACAGGGGACCCCCTGCCGCCGCAGCTCCTCGAGCACCGCCCGCCCGGCGGTGTTGTGCCCCTGCCCGGTGTTGCAGGACAAAATCAGTACCTTCACCCAATCCCTCCTCATCTGGTGGCCTTTTCTGTGCCTTTAGTATAGGAGCTGTGCCCCCGCTTGTCAATCGGTGGCGAAAAAAGGGGAGGGCCCGCCGGTTTTCCGCCCGGCGGGCCCTCCCTCAAATCTGTTTTTACCTTCCGAACCAGGAGAAGGGGGCGCGCCCCTTCCAGCGGCCCCAGGCCGTCTTCTTCACCGGCGGCACCGGCTTGGCGGCCGCGGCCACCGCCTCCTCCATGAACAGCTCCTGCGAGCCCACCGGCCAGTCGGCGGGCGGGGTGCGCTGTAAATAGGTGCCGTCGGCCTGCTGCTCCCTGCCCTTGACGTTGTCGCCCAGCATCACGTGCACCATCTGCAGGATGCGGGCCTTGAGCTCCTTGTCCTGAATGGGGCAGGCGATCTCCACCCGGTGTTCGGTGTTGCGGGTCATCATGTCCCCCGAGCCGATGTAGACCCGGGTGAACTCCCCTGTGCCAAAACAGTAGATGCGCGAGTGCTCCAAAAACCGGCCCACAATGCTCACCACGCTCACGTTGTCGGTGAGGCCGGGCACCTTGGGGGTCAGGCAGCAGATGCCCCGCACGATCAGCTGCACCTTCACCCCCGCCTGGGAGGCCTCCACCAGTTTGGCCATGATCTCGGTGTCGGTGAGGGAGTTGCACTTGATGGTGATGCCGCAGGGCTCCCCGGCGCGGCAGTTGGCGATCTCCTCGTCCATCCGCGCGAGGATGCTCTGCTTAAAGCTCACCGGCGCCACCCAGAGCCGGTTGTAGTGGCCGAAGAGGTTGCCCATGGCCATGTTCTTGAAAAACTCCACCGCGTCCTCGCCGATGGAGAGGTCGGGGGTGATGATGGACAGGTCGGTGTAGAGCCGGGCGGTCTTCTCGTTGTAGTTGCCGGTGCCGATTTGGGTGATGGTGCGGATGCGCCCCCGGTCCCGCAGGGTGATGAGGCAGATCTTCGAGTGCACCTTGTAGCCGTCGGTGCCGTAGATGACGTGGCAGCCCGCTTCCTCCAGCCGCTGGGCCCACTCGATGTTGTTCTGCTCGTCGAAGCGGGCGCGCAGCTCCATCAGCACCGTCACGTCCTTGCCGTTCTCCGCCGCGGCGATCAGGTATTCCGCCAGCTTGGACTGGCGGGCGATCCGGTAGAGGGTGATCTTGATGGAGAGGACCGAGGGGTGATAGCTGGCCTCTTTGATGAGGTTGAGAAAGGGGTTCATGCTCTCAAACGGGTAGGAGAGGAGGATGTCCCGCGCCAGGGCCTGGCGCAGCATGCTCTCGCCGGGGTCCACCAGGGCCGAGCGCTGGGGGGTGAAGGGCGTGTCCAAGAGTTCCAGCTTCTGGGCCGGGCTCAGCTTCCCCTCCAGCGCAAAGCAGTAGGAGAGGTCCAGCGGCGCCCGGGAGAGGAAGACCTGGTCGCGGCCGATGTGCAGCTTGCCGCAGAGGTACTTGACGAACCGGTCCCCCACCTGGCTCTGCAGTTCCAGCCGCACCGGGGCCAGCCGCAGCCGCTTGCGGATCACCCGCTTCATGTGCTGGCGGTAGTCGATGTCCTCGTCCAAAAGGCCGGCCTCGGTGTCGATGTCGGCGTTGCGGGTGACGCAGAGCACCGTCCGCTCCACCACCTCGTACATGTCAAAGACCAGGTGGGCAAAGTGGCAGAGCAGGTCCTCGGTGAGGACAAAGCGCAGGGCCTTGCCCTCCGCCGGCTCCAAAAAGGTGATGCGCTCCACCATGGGCGGCAGGGGGATGATGCCAAAACAGATCTTTTCCTTGTGGCGCAGGGTCACCGCCACATTTAGCTGCTTGTTGCCGATGTGGGGAAAGGGGTGGCGGTTGTCGATGATCTGGGGGGAGAGCAGGGGCAGGGTGTTCTTGAGAAACTGCTTCTCCAGGTGCCGCTGCTCCTTCTCGGGCAGGTCCGCCACCCGGCAGCGGGCGATCCCCTTTTTGGACAGGGCCTTGGCCACCGCCTCAAAGGACTGGTCGCGCAGCTGGTAGAGGGGCCCCACCGCCGCAAAGATGGCGGCCAGCTGCTGGGCCGGGGTCATCCCGGTCTTGGTGTCCCTGCTGTCCGGCGCGGCCAGCAGGTAGTCGGTGATGCTGCCCACCCGCACCATGAAAAACTCGTCCAAGTTGCTGGTGAAGATGGAGAGGAACTTGAACCGCTCCAGCAGGGGGGTGGCCTCGCAGTTGGCCTCCTCCAGCACCCGCTCGTTGAACTTTAGCCAGGACAGCTCCCGGTTTTGCATACAGGGGGCCAGCTCGCTTCCCTTCATCCCTCTTCACACCCTTTTTTGGTCTGCAGCATCCGGTCGATGAGATAGCCCTCCCGCACGCCGCTCTGGCTGATGGCGATCTGCTGGCAGCCGAAGGCGTCCACCACCTCCCGCAAGATCATCAGCCCCGGCTGGATACTGAAGATCCGCTCGGGGACGATGCGGTAGACGGTCTGGTAGAAAAACTCCTTGTCCCGGATCATCTTGCACAGCTTCTTCACGTTTTTGGCGGGCACCTCCCGGGCGTCGGCGGGCAGGCCCAGCAGCTCACAGCTGAGCTTGTGTAGCGCCCGCAGGGTGCCGCCCACCCCGCACATCTGGGGCAGGGTGTCCCTCCCGACCCAGTCCACCTTGCCCATGGCCTTGCGGATGACGCCGCGCACCTGGTGGCGCTCCTTGTCGCTCATCAAGAGGCCGTCCACGTACTTGGCGTGCAGTCCCAGCGACCCCACCGGCAGGGAGCAGAGGTGCTCGATGGCCCCCTCCTTGCTCACCACCAGCTCGGTGGAGCCGCCGCCGATGTCGCAGAGCAGGCCGGTCCCCATGGGCATGGCGTGGTTGACCCCGATGTAGTCCAGCCGGGCCTCCTCCTCGCCGGTGAGCACCTCGGGCGAAAGGCCGGTCTCCCGCCGAATGGCCTCCAGGGCCTTGTCCCGGTTGCCCGCCCCCCGCAGGGAGGCGGTGGCAAAGACCCCGTACTCCTCGATGCCGAAGCCGGCGAACACCTCTTTGTACCCGGCGAGGATGGCGCAGGCCTTGCGGATGCCCGCCTCGGCCAGCATCCCGTCTTTTTTCACGTATCCCGCCAGGCCGGCCATCTCTCGCTTGTTGATGAGCTGGGTGATCTCGCTGCCCTCGCACTCGTAGATGGAGAGGCGGATGGAGTTGGAACCGATGTCGATGACGCCGTACTGCAAAGTGGTATCCCCCTTTAAATGACAAACCCTGTTTGCCCTATTTTATCATATTATGGGCTGGTTTAGGTAAACTTCTTGTAATATTTTCAGGGGGCTGCCCGGGTTTCCACCGCCTGGGGGGCCCTGTCCATCCAGCGCCGCGCCTCCTCCAGGGTGCAGATGCCGCCCCGGGCCCCCAGCACGGTGCAGGCGCGGGCGGCCATCCCGTTTGCAAAGCGGGCGCAGTCGCCCAGCGCCCAGCCGTTGACCCGCGCCCAGAGGAAGGCGGCGCCCCAGGTGTCCCCGGCGCCGGTGGTGTCCACCGGTGTCACCGGCACCCCGGGGCAGGCGATGGTTCGCCCCGGGGTGTGCACCCGGCAGCCGCCGGGCCCCAGGGTGACGACCACGAACTCCACCCCGCCGGCAAAGAGGTCTTTCAGGCAGGCCCCCTCGCTGCGGTCCCCCCGAAAGGCGGCAAACCCCTGCTCGTTGAAGGTGAGCCCGTCGGCCCGGCGGAGGAAGCGGGGGTCGTTGTCCTCGGCCACCACCCCCTCCACGTCCAGGTAGAGCTTGGCCCCGGCGGCCCGGGCCCGGTCCAGCACCGCCTCGGCGTCCTCCACCTGCTGCAGGGTGCGCACAATGGTGTAGATCCAGGCCGCCCCGTCCAGCAGCCGCTGGTGGCGGGGGGTGATGCGGCGGGGGGCGCGGGCGGTGTCCACCACGCAGACCACCCGCTCGCCCCCCTGGGTGACGATGATGCACTTGGGGTCGGCCATGCCCGGGTCGTGCAGGGTGTAGGAGGTGTCGATGCCCTCGGCCTCCATCGCCGCGCGCAGCTGGCGGCAGACCGGGCTGTCGCTGAGGGAGTCCACCAGGTAGCACTTCTGTCCCAGCCCGGCGGCCACCCCGGCGGCGTTGGCCACCATCCCCCCAACCAGGTTTTCCACCGGGCGCAGCATCATCTTGTCCCCCATCTCCCCCCAGCGGTCGGTCTCGTAGTACTCGTCGATGCAGGCCTCCCCCAAAAAGACCAGGTAGGGCGCGTCTTGGCGCTCCATGGCGATCCCCCTTTTCTCGCTGTGCGACAGGGGGCGCCGGCCCTCCAGACAGCCGGCGCCCCCTCTCTTGTTTCCGTCTTACCGCTCGGCGGCGACCTCCGCCAGCCGGTCGGCCAGCCCGCGCAGGTCGTAGCCGTTGACCCGGTCGATGACCTCCAGGTAGTGCCCCGGCAGGGCCCCGATGCCGCTGTGGGCCCCGGCGATGCTGCCCACAATGGTGGCCACCGTGTCGGTGTCGCTGCCGATGTTGACCCCGGCCAGGGTCGCCTCCACCGGGTCGCCCCGGCCCGCCACCAGCAGGCCGAAGGCGGCGGGCACCGCCTCGGCCGCCGCCAGCCCGGTGCCGATGATGTCGGAGATGTCCCGCATGGCGGTCTCGATGTCCGGCGCGCGCATCCCCAGCTCGGCGGCGATCCAGATACGCCGCTCCACCGAGGGCCCAGCCAGCCGGGCGCCCACCCGGCCGCCCTTCTCATACCCCTTTTGGGCCCCGTAGGCCCCCGCCTTGACGATGGAGAAGAGGTCGGCCCCCTCCCGCACCGCCTCGGCGCAGGCCGCCGCCACCGCGCAGGCCCCCGAGAGGGCGATGTCGTAGGGGTGGGTCGGCAGGCAGATGGTGATGGCGTCCTCCACCGCCCGGTCCCAGTCGCCGGGGTTGACATAGCCCACCGCCTCGATCTTCATGGCCCCGCCGTTGGAGGCCTTGGAGTTGTCGCAGGCCAGAAAGGAGAGGGGGGCCTCCATGGGGGTGCCCAGCATGGCCATCACCGCGGCGCGGGTGGTGGGGCCGGCGTACCGCTCGAAGTAGTCCCCCAGGCCGTGCCAGCGCACCAGGGCGTCCTTGGCGCAGGCCTCGTCGATGACCCCTCCGCGCTCGGCAATGGCTATGGCGGTGCACCAGGCCAGGGAGAAGTCGTCGGTGACGGTGCCGGCCTTGGCCCCGCGGGCAAAGGTGTCCTCGGGCGCGTCGATAAAGTCCCGCACCGGGCCGCCAAAGCGCTCCTCGATCAGCGCTGTGGAGCGGGTCTCGGTGGCGGCGCCGATGGCGTCTCCGGCGGCGGCCAATACCAGGCCGCCCAAAATGCGTTCGTTCAGGGTCATCTGCAATGTCCTCCTCGCTTTTGGCTTCCTCCCCGCCCGGTGGGGCAGGGGGTCAATATCCGATGTAGAGCCGGTACCGCCCGCCCGTCAGCTTCTGGGCGCAGACCCAGTAGGAGGTGTTCCCCTCCCGCTTGATGTGCTGGCAGTACCCCTCGATATCCTGTTTCTTGTAGTCCACCTTCCACTGCTCGGTGATGGGGAAGGTGGCGGTGATGGGGGTGTCCCAGGAGCGGTTGTCCGGGTTCCCGTCCGGGTCCAGCTCCAATCCGATGCGCTGGCCGTACTCCTTGGCGTAGGCCACAAAGTAGTCGATGTCGTAGGACTTGACCGGCTCGGGTGCGGGTGCGGGTTCGGGCGCAGGCTCCGGGGCGGGGGTGGGTCCCGGCTCCGGCTGGGGCGCGGGTGTCGGCTGGCCGGCGGAACTCCCCCCCTGGGAGGGGGCCTTTTGCCCCTGAGCGGGGGAGACGGTCTCCGGCGGGGCCTTCTCTGCCGCGCCGCCGGTCTGCGCCGGGGTGCTCGGGCCCGCAGCGGCGCTCTCCCCCTCCGGGGCGGGGGGTTCCTCCGGGGCGGTCCCCCCTCCGTCGGGGGGCCTCTCCCTCTCGATTCCCGCCACCGCCGCGGGGGCGGTCGGGCAGGCGGCTGTCCCCGCCTCCCTTTCGGCGGAGCAGCCGCCCAGGAGAAGGGCCGCCGCCAGGAGGAGGGGGAGGGCGGCCCCTCGCCCCGCCCGGTTTGTCGCCTCTATCCCCCTTGCCGCGGCGCGGCCGTCACCGCTGGGGCGGCAGCGGGTGCTCCTTGACAAAGGCCTCCACCTCCTCCAGGGTGGCGATGCCGCTGCGGCTGCCCACCATGGTGACGCAGCGGGCGGCGGCCGCGGTGGCAAAGGCGGTCACCTTGGGCAGGCACCAGCCCTGGGTCAGCCCGTAGACAAAGGAGGAATTGAAGGTGTCCCCGGCGCCGGTGGTGTCCACCGGCTTGACCGGGCAGGCGGGCTGGTTGACGATCATCTCCTTGGAGTAGACCGAGCAGCCCTCGCCCCCCTTGGTGATGACCACCATCTTGGCCCCGTTTTCCAGCAGGGTCTTGCAGTAGACCGCCTCCTCCTTGCCGTGGGCCATATGGGCAAAGTCGTGGTCGTTGACGAAGATGATGTCGCAGAGCCCCAGGTATTTCTGGTGGCGCTCGTCGTCCTCATAGCTCTCCAGGTCATAGGTCACCAGGGCCCCGTGTTCGCGGGCCTCGGCAATGGCCTCGTAGCCGTTTTCGTAGAGCTCGATCTTGTTCATGGTGGTGTAGATAAAGGCCGCCCCGTTGAGCAGCTTCTGCTGCTCGGGGGTGAAGCGGAAGGTGCAGCCCTCGTCCAGCCCCACGAAGATGGTCCGCTCCCCGCTGCTAGTCAGATAGATGTTGCAGACCACGATGGTGTAGTCGTCGTCGTAGTTGTGGTGGCTCAGGTCCACCCCCGCCTCCCCCAGGGTCTTGAGGATGAAATCCCCCTCGGGCGAGTGGGTGGTGGTGCCGATGAGGTAGGTGTGGCGGCCGTATCCGGCCAGGGTGGAGCTGGCGTTGGAGATCATCCCCCCCACATAGTCCCCCATGGGCCGGCAGAGGATCTGCTCCCCCAGGTCGGGCCAGCGGGAGAGGGCGTAGTAGTGGTCCACGCCGCCGTCCCCCACGGCGACCACATAGCGCTCGGGATTGGCGATTGCCTCGTTCATGGTTTGGTTCCCCTTTCCGTTATTCGTTGTGATGGGCCGGGCGCTCACCGCTCCCCGGCCAGGCAGCGGGCGACTTTTTGGGCCAGCCCCCGCAGGTCGAATTGGTTTTGCCTCTCGATGAGGTCGATGTGCGCCGGGGGGATCTCCCCGGCCCCGGCAAAGGCGCCCGCCATGGCCCCGGCGATGGTGGCGATGGTGTCGGTGTCCCCGCCGATGTTCACCCCGCCGTAGACCGTCTCCATCACCCGGCCCTGGGCGGCCGCCAGCAGGCCGAAGGCGGCGGGCACCGCCTCCACCGTGGCCAGCCCGTTGCCGATGAGATCGCGGATCTCCGCCATCCCCGCCCGCCAGTCGCCGGCGTGCCGCCGGCCGATCTCCCAGGCCAGGGCGATCCGCCGCTCCACCGAGGGACCGGCCAGCCGGTGCCCGCGCAGGGCGCCCAGCCGCATCCCCTCCCTGGCGCCGTAGAGGCCGGCGTCCCGCAGGTCGTCCAGGGCCGCGCCCGGCTGCATCGCCTTGGCCACCGCCGCCGCCACCGCGCAGGCCCCCGCCAGGGGGATGTCGTAGGGGTGGGTGGGCAGGCAGGCCTCCACCGCGTCGGCGATGGCCCGGTCCACATCTCCCCCCGAGAGCAGGGCCACCGGCCCGATCTTCATGGCCGCCCCGTTGGAGGCGCGCCCGTTCTCGCAGACCACCTGCACCGGGATGTCCCGCGGGGGGACCGGCTCACCCCGCAGGGCCCGCACCGCCGCCTTGGTGGTGGGGCCCACGTTGTAGTCGAAGTAGGCCGGGTACTGGGCCCACTTGAGCAGGGCCTGTTCGGCCACCGCCCGGGTGACCTGTCCTCCCGCCTCCACCGCGGCCTCCAGGGTGAAATAGGCCAGGGAGAAGTCGTCGGTCACCATCCCCGCCCTGGCCCCGTAGGCCCAGGTGTCCAGGGGGGCGTCGCGAAAATCGGTCACGTAGCCGCCGAAGTCCTCCAAAATCATCTCGGTGCTCCGCTCCTCGGTGGGGCCGCCCATGCTGTCGCCGATGGCGGCTCCGGCCAGGCAGCCCAGCAGTTTGTCCTCCCGCTGCATCGCCCGCATCCTCCTCTCCGCCCCGACGCCCTTTCAAAAGGGCTGTCCGGGGGTGGTTGCACATACAATGGTAGTATACCATAGGCCCCCTCCTCCGGCATAGAATCAAAATCGCCACAAATGAACGGCAGTCCGTCGGCGAAATGCCCAAAGGCGGGGCAAAAAAATCAGCCCCTTTGCAGGGGGAAAAGCTGGGTTGGGCGGTGTGCGATTGTCGAAATTTGTGGTATAATAGCCACAAAGTGGCGAGGATACCGGGGATGGCCGGGCAGATGCGCAAACGCCGTTTGCTCCCTGCCCCACGGCCAAATCCCACTGCGCGCTCGCCGCTTGCGGCACAATGGCCGCAAGCGGCAGTCGTGCCGCGGCGACCGGGGCCGTCCGGGTGTTTGGCCCGCGCTCTGCCCGCGCTGCGCAACGGCTCGTAGGTTCACTTGCAGATCAGGCGTCCCGCCGCAGGCGGACCGCCGAAAACAATAAGCGGAGGGATTTGAATATGGGTCTTATCAAAGCGGCAACCGGCGCCATCAGCGGCGCCCTGGCAGACCAGTGGCTGGAGGCGTTTGAGGCCGGCGACATGGGCGACACCACGGTCATGGCCCCCGGCATCAAACTCCGCTGGGGCGACCGGCGGGACAGCAACTACAAGGGCACCGCCCAGGTGGTCTCCAACGGCTCGAAGATCATCGTCAACGAAAACCAGTGCATGCTCCTCGTCGACGGCGGCAAGATCGTCAGCTACACCGCCGAGCCGGGCTATTACACCGTCGACAACTCCACGGCCCCGTCGGTCTTCAACGGCCAGTTGGGCGACTCGGTCAAGGAGACCTGGGAGCGCTTCAAGTTCTCCGGCTCCACCCCCCTGCAGCAGAAGATCTACTTCATCAACATGCAGGAGATCAAGAACATCGCCTTTGGCACCGTCAACCCGGTCAACTACTTTGACGAGTTCTACAACGCCGAGCTCTATCTGCGGGCCCACGGCTACTTCTCCATCCGCATCACCGACCCCATCAAGTTCTACCGCGAGGCCATCCCCCGCGATGCCCAGCACGTCAATGTGGAGGACATCCACAAGCTCTACCTGTCCGAATTCCTCACCGCCTTCCAGGCGGCCATCAACCAGATGTCGGCCGACCACGAGCGCATCTCCTACGTCGCCTCCCAGAGCCAGAAGCTGGCCCAGTACATGTCCACCGTCCTCGACGACGACTGGAACGACCGCCGCGGCATGGTGATCGAGTCGGTGGGGATCAACAGCATCTCCTACGACGAGGACTCCAAGAACCTCATCAACCTGCGCAACAAGGGCGCCATGCTCTCGGACGCCACCGTCCGCGAGGGCTACGTCCAGGGCTCGGTGGCCGAGGGCATCAAGGCCGCCGGCTCCAACTCGGCCGGGGCCGCCCAGGCCTTTATGGGGATGGGCATCGGCATGCAGGCCTCTGGCGGGCCCATGGGCGCCTTTAGCGCCACCAACCAAAACCAGATGCAGCAGCAGGCGGCCGAAAAGCAGGCCGCCAAGGAGGAGGCGGCGGCCCAGGCCGCGGCCGCTGCGGCTGCCGGCGCCTGGACCTGCGAGTGCGGGCAGCAAAACACCGGCAAGTTCTGCCAAAACTGCGGCAAGCCCCAGCCCGCCCCGGCGGAGACCTGGACCTGTGAGTGCGGCCAGGAAAACGGCGGGAACTTCTGCTCAAACTGCGGCAAGCCCCGCCCGGCAGCCCCCTCCGTCTGCCCCAAGTGCGGCAAAGAGGTGGAGCCCGGCGCCAACTTCTGCCCGTCCTGCGGCGAAAAACTCAAGTAATTGCCCCCTGATTTTCTCCCCTGCCGCCCCGGCAGAGGGGGGAGGGGGATATTGGGCCCCTGCGGACGCATCTCGCTCCGCGGGGGCCCGGCCCTGTGGCCACCACTCAAATGGAGAAAGGGATGACATACGCCATGCCAGAGACCCAGACCACCCTCACCTACGACTGCCCCCGCTGCGGCGCCGCCCTCTCGTTTAACAGCGACAGCCAGAAGTGGGACTGCGCCTTCTGTGGCGGCTCCTTCACCGCCGAGGAGATGGAGGAGATCTTGCGGCAGCAGCAGGCCGCCCAGGTCGACGACCCCCTGGAGCAGTGCGAGGGGGCAGGGGAGGACCACGCCCAAGAGGTCACCGTCTACACCTGCCCCAGCTGCGGCGCCCAGATCCTCACCGACCAGAACACCACCGCCACCTTCTGCGTCTTCTGCCACAACCCCGCCGTCATCGCCGGCCGGTTGGAGGGCGCGTTTCGCCCGGCCTACGTGCTCCCCTTTGTGCTCAAAAAGGAGCACGCCCTCCAGGCGCTGGAGAAGCTGTGCAAGAAAAAGCCGCTGCTGCCCCGGGATTTCACCTCCACCCACCACATCGAAAAGCTCAGCGGCCTCTACGCCCCCTTCTGGCTCTTTGACTGCCAGGTGGACGCCTCCCTCTCGGCCCGGGCCGAGAGGATCACCAGCTGGAGCGACTCCAGCTACCGCTACACCAAGACCGATGTCTACCAGATCGAGCGGGCGGGGGAGATCTCCTTTGGCCACCTGCCGGCCGACGGCTCCAAGGGGTTGGACGACAGCATGATGCAGGCGCTGGAACCCTTCAATTTTGGCCAGATCAAGCCCTTCTCCATGGCCTACCTCTCGGGCTATTTGGCCGAGCGCTACGACGAGAGCGCCCGCGACCTGGCCGCCCGGGTCCACCAGCGCATCGAGAGCACCAGCCGGATGTTGCTGCGGGACACGGTGGCCGGCTACACCAACGTCAGCCCGGGCAGCTGCTCGGTGTCGGTGCGCAGCGAGCGGGCCGACTACGCCATGCTGCCGGTCTGGATCCTCAACACCAAGTACAAGGGGGAGACCTACCACCTGGCCATGAATGGCCAGACCGGCAAGATGGTGGGCCGCCTGCCCATGAGCAAGGGCCGGCTGGCCGCCTGGTTTGGCGGGGTGAGCGGCATCCTCTTTGCCGTGTCGATGTTGATCGGAGGGCTGATCAAGTGAGCAAAATTGCAAAAGGAAACCGAAAAAAGGGATGGGCCGCCCTGGCATTGGCCGCCCTCCTGCTGTGCGCCGCCCCCCTCTGCGCCCTGGCGGGCACCGCCACCGGCAGCCTGACCAAGGTGTTTGACCAGGCGGGCCTCTTCACCCAGCAGGAGCGGGACACCCTCACCAAAAAGGCCACCGAGACCGCCACCACCTACCACATGGACATCGCCGTGGTCACCACCGACGACGCCGGGGGCAAATCGGCCATGTCCTATGCCGACGACTTCTACGACTACAACGGCATCGGCTGCGGGGAGAAAAACGACGGCCTGCTGCTGCTCATCGACATGGACAACCGCAAGGTCTGGATCACCACCACCGGCAGGGCCATCGATCTCTTTACCGACGACCACATCGACACCCTCCTCGACGACGAGGTCATGCCCCAGATGAAAAAGGGCGACTACTACGGCGCCGCCCAGGCCTTCCTCGACCGCGCCTCCCGCTACATCAAGTACGACGGGGGAGAGGGGCCCTTCCTCGGCCACCCGGCCCTCTACACCGCCATCGCCCTGGGCGGTTCCCTCCTGGTGGGGGGGATCGTGGCGGGCTGTTTGGCGGGCAGCCACAACAAGCTGCCCAACCCCGCCCAGCTGGCCCGGGCCTACACCGGCACCAACGGGGTGCGCCTCTCCCGCAAGGAGGACAACTTTGTCACCACCCACACCTCCCGCACCGCCATCCCCAAGAGTTCCAGCAGCGGCGGCGGGGGCGGCGGCTCCTCCACCCACTCGGGCTCCAGCGGGGTATCCCACGGGGGCGGCGGCCGCAGCTTCTAAAGGAAGGGGAGTGAGGGGATGACCATCGAGGAGATGAAGTGTCCCAATTGCAGCGCACCCCTCAGCCGCAGGGGGGCGGACTGGTACTGTCCCTTCTGCGGCGGGGCCTACTGCGAAAATGGGGCGGAAAAACCGCCGTCACCGCCCGCTGACCGGCGGGAGGACCCGCCTCCCGGCAGCCGGGCCGAGGCGCCCTATCGGGGGGCGGAGATCCTCGCCTGCGCGCAGGGGAAGGATGTCCCTCTGCGAGCGGGCAATACGGCGGTGCGTGCTGTGCCGATGCGCTTTGACCGCTCACAGGCCATCTCCATCCTCCGGCAGGCAGCCCCAAAGGGCGCGATCAAAGCCTGCTTTTCTATCTCTGCCCTCCAGGCGGTGAGAGAGGTGCGCCTGCCCCTGTGGCGAATTGCCTGCCGGGGAATTGCCGCCATGGAGGGGATTTGGGCGGAGAGACCGCACCTTCCCCCCGCCGCTGGGTGCCGGGTGGCCCAGAACTGTCTCTTCACTGCCGAGGAGCTGCTCTATTCCCCTCTGGCCTCCCCCGTCTTTTTGCGCAGTGACCTGCAACAAGTGGCTGTCTGTGATTTGGAAGAGCAGGGCAGGCGGGAGATTTTGGGGGACACCGCCCTCCCCGGAGATGGGCGCTGGCGGGAACAGGCCAAATGGCAGCTGCAAAAATGCCTTCCCCGCCCGCTCGGTGGGGGATGTTTTGAAAGTGGCGTTTGGCACAGCATCGTCCTCTCCATCACCGAAGCGGTGGCCCATCTCTACCTCGCCCCCTATTGGTGCCTGGAAGGGGCGTGGGAGGGGAAATCCTACCGGCTGCTGGTCAATGGCTGTACCGGCTGGGTAGATGGCAATCCTCCCCTTGGGCCACAGGCAGAGGAGGGGCGGTGGCGGCAAAGCCGTCTCTGTGAGATGACGATGCGGGAAGGACCCCTCTGCACGGCGGCGTTTGAATGGACGTTTCAGCAGAGCGACCGCCAGCCGGCCGAGAAGAGATGAGTCCACTTGACCCGGCAAAGAGGAGAGATATTGTGAGAGAGCTAAAAAAGCGGGCCTGCCCCAGCTGCGGGGCACCGCTGACCCCCATGCCGGGCGGCGGGGGATACACCTGTCCCTTTTGCGATACCGTTTTGCACTGGGAGGAGACGGAGCCCCCCGTCCAGGATGCCAAAAAGCGGCAGCCGGCGCCCTTTGTGCCGCCCAAACCGACGGTGGACCCACGCAAGGACTGGCTGGCCGACTTTCAGCGGGCGGACAGAGAGGTGGCCATCTTCCCCCCCACCGACCCCCTGCGGGTGAGTAAAAAGGTCCCCTGTTCCATCCCCCAGGGGGAGGCGGCCCAGGCTGTTTGCGACTACTGTAAGCGGGTCAAGGGCTCCCCCCTCTGGACACGCCGGCCGCAGGGCCTCCTCTCCCATCTGGAACAGGTCTGGTTCCCCGTCTGGTGCGCCGACGCCACTGCCGAGGGGGCGATTGCCGCCGTCTCTTCCACTGGCCTTAGCGCGGAGATCCACCGGGGGGAACTGACCCTCTTGGGAAAACAGTTCGCCGACCTGCAGGGGATGGAGGAGCGGCTGCTCTGGCAGCGGTTTGCCCCCTTTCCCCTCGACCGGGCAAAGGAGGGGGACCCGGTCAAGGTGGAGCGCTGCCCCTCTGATTTGAAGCGGTCGGCCCTCCTCGCCGGCAGCGAGGCGAAGGACCGGCTGTACAGCGCCCTCTTTCAGGAAAATCACTGCAAAGAGGAGCAAAAGGTGCAATACAAGGCCTCCCTTCTCAGCTGCAGCGCCGACTGTGTTCTCTACCCCGTCTGGAAGTGCAGTCTGCCCGGCAGGGGAAAGGGCAGTGTCGTCTGGGTGGACGGGGTCAGCGGCAGGACCGCCGGCTCCGTGGAAGCGGGCTTTTTTTCCAGTATGCTCGCCCCCGCCCCCTGGGTGCTGGGACTGATTGCCGGTGGGCTGGCGACCTTTTTGGGGGTGTTGATATGGTAAAAAATCGCTGGAAGTGGATGGCCGCCCTGTTGGTCTGCTGCCTGGTTCCCCTTGTGGGCACCAGCGCTTCGGCGTTTGGCGCCGACCTCTGGGAGGACACCAAAGGGGGAGTCCACGTGTTCGATTCGGCCCAGTGCTTAGAGGACCCCTCGGCGCTGGAGAAGCGCTGTGCCGCCCTGATTGACGAGTTCGAGTTCGACCTGATAATCATCAGCCAATATGACAACAGCACCTACGCCCCTCCTGATTTGGACCACCGCTTGGAGGAGGTGTTGAGGCAGCGCTACGGATACGGTTCTTACAAGCGCATCGACGCCGCGGTGATGTTCATCAATGCCAGGAAAGGCACCTGTGAACTGGGGGTCTGGGGGCAGTTTGACTCCTTTTCCCCCGGCGACGGGACCGCCTTTACCTATGACGAGCTGGCGTTTGCGATGATCGACGATTTGACGGCCCAACTGCAGTTGGCAAGTGATAAGGGCCGCTACCACCCCATTTCGTGGCGTCACCGCCGTCACGTCCTCTACAGCGCTCTCTTTGGCGCGGCGGTCTTTGTCGCCACCGTCTGCCTGCTGGCCCGTCGCCGACAGAAGGAACAAAATGCCGAGCTCCGGCAGAGCGTCTCGTACACGGTGCGCCCCCTGGCAGGAGGGGAGCTGCTCTACCGCTCCACAGGGCACAGCCATAAGGGGGCGGGCTGATTTTTCCCTGCGGCTTTTGGATAGAGTACCCCGCCACAATCTGCCGCCCCATGAAAGAGCGCCCCTTGCAAAGCTGCAAGGGGCGCTCTTTTTGAATGGCTATTTGACGGGAATTACTGCGCTTTCTTGCGCAGCGTCAGAACTGCCGCCCCGCCCAGCAGGGCCAGGGCCGCCACCCCGATGATCCCGGCGTCGCCGGTATTGGGGGAATCCCCACGGCTGGAGTCGGGAGAAGGGGCAGGATCAGGCGCGGACGGCGTGACCTGATCGGGAACGGGAGGCTCCTCAGAGGAGCTGTCGTCAAAGTTGACGATGACATAGTAGCTGAGGTGCTCGGTGAGAAAGGAGAGGGTCCCGTCTTCGTTGTCGATGCTGTCCAGCAGGGTGAAGGTGCCGTCTTCCTCCAGGCGGAAGACGCCCAACAGGCCATCAAATCCGTCGGGGACGGGCAGGGTCACCACAATGGAGCCGTCCGGCTGAACGGTCTGGTCGCCGTCCAGAAGACAGATGTCCAGCAGCTGGAACTGGTCTGACACGGTGTTGACCGAGGCTTTGACTGCATCGTAGAGTTCGCCCTCTGTCAGCTCGTCGGCCGCCACAGTGCAGCCCGCAGGGATGGGGCCGGTGGCGGAGACACCGCTGTCGGGGTTGGTCACAGTGGTGATGGGGGTCTCTTTGGTCACCTCGATCTCGATGATCTTCTCTGCGGTGTAGGGGTTGCTGTAGCAGTCGCAATATTCAGGGATGTTCTGGGGCAGAATGGTGGCGTACTGGACTTTCAGCTTGACGGTCCCCAGCCCAGTGAAGCTCCAGGTCTCACTGCTCGAGAGGGTGTTGCTGTAATCTCCACCCGAGCGGGTCACCAGTTCAGCCCCTTCGAGGATCTCGACCTTGGGCGCAAAGGCGAGGGGATGGCTGCCAACAAAGTCATC
Source organism: Acetanaerobacterium sp. MSJ-12 (assembly GCF_018917875.1). Classification (NCBI taxonomy): domain Bacteria; kingdom Bacillati; phylum Bacillota; class Clostridia; order Eubacteriales; family Oscillospiraceae; genus Acetanaerobacterium; species Acetanaerobacterium sp. MSJ-12. The sequence continues at coordinate 170,282 of NZ_JAHLPK010000002.1, forward strand.
GGTGTCATAAGCTGACTTCTTTTTGGCATCCTCTACCTTTTCATTGGAGAGCGCGGTGTTCTCCAGCTTGGTGGTAAAGTGGAAGACACTGCCCAACTTGATTTTTTGAGGGGCGTTGGTCTCGATTTTCGGCTCTTCCACCGTTACGGTATAGGGGGCTCCGAAATTGCTGCCAGAGGGTGTTTTGGCCTGTAGCACCACAGAGCCGGGGTGCATGGCACGGCTAATTTCGTCTTTGATATAGGAGGTGTGCCCTTTGGCGCCAGGCCCACCTGCATCGTGGTGGTAGGCAAAGAGAGCCGATTGAGCGACTGTGTCGCGGTTGTAGTCATACAATTGGCCGTCAGAGTAAAGGGCGTTTTGGATTGTCGCTATGGAAAACTGGTCGTACACATTCGCCCCTTCCGTCAGGAGCGCCTGCCCAAGCTTCAAGTGAGAGGGAAGGCGATAGGAGAGCGTCGGTTTCCCCGCCGGCGCGGTCACGTTGAGCCCGGTCTTCTCGTACACCTTCTCGGTGGCAAGCCCCTTGTCGGCGACGATCCGAAAATAGGAGTTCGCCCCCGCCGCCTTGAAGTCGATGGTGATCGTCTCCTCCAGGCGATATCTCCCCCCGGCAGAAAAAACTTGATCCTGCGCGGCGAGGACGATGTTGTCGGAACTCTCGAGGACAGGCCGCTCCGAAATTTCCTGGCTGTCCTCGATGGCGACGGTGACCGTCACCCTGTCCCCCACCCAAAAGCCGTCGGTCGGGCCGTCCGGGTCGGGGCCGTCAAGATCTCCCGAGGAAATCTGCACTGTCCGGTCGCTCGAGGCAGCCCAAGCAGTGGGAACAGCCGCTGAAAATACCAGCGAGACCGACAACAGCGCTGCCAGCCATCTTCCCTTTTTCATCTTATCTCCTCCAATCCTGCCAATTGACAGTTATAATGTCTCCATTATAGGCCCCTTTTTGGGGGCGAACAATGCGTTTGGAGGAAGATTGGACGATTCGGCAAAATCCGACAGTTCTTTTGTGCGCTTCTGCCCTTACTCTCGAACCGCCTCCACCGCCCGCCCGAGCTGGACGTCCAGCTCGCTCTGCTGGGTGTACCACTTCAGCGTCACCGCCTGGGTGAGGGCGCGGCAGAGGCCCTGGTCGATCGCCTCCCCCTCGGGCAGCCCCGCGTCGGCCCGAAAGGCCCGCACGGCGGCGGCGGAGCCCGGGGCGTAGTAGCCGTCCTGGCGGGCGACCGGGTAGCCCAAAAAGGCCAGGTAGGTCTGCACCGGGCCGGCCGCCTCTCCCACCTGGTCGGGAGAGATGGTCTCCCCCTCCGCCATCTGCGGGGCGGGGGTGTCCAGCGCGCCGGGCTGCGAGACCTCCAGGTCGGGGGCGATCCCCTGGCCGTTGACCCACCCGCCGCCGGGGGTCAGCCAGCGGTAGCGGGTGTACTTGAGCCCGCTCCCATCGCCGAAGAGGAGGGTGGACTGCACCGTCCCCTTGCCGTAGGTGGCGGTCCCCACCACCGTCGCCCCCAACTGCTCCTTCAGGGCGGCGGTGAGGATCTCAGAGGCGCTGGCCGTGTCCCTGTCCACCAGCACGGCGATCCGCTCAAAGGAGCGGCGCTCGGTCTCGCGGTCGGCGGTGATTTCGCGCACCTTGCCGGCCTTGTTCTCCTCCTTGTAGACCACCGCCCCCTCGGGCAGAAAGTAGCTGGCCACCTCCACCGCGGCGTCCACATAGCCGCCGCCGTTGCCCCGCAGGTCGATGACCAGCTCAGTGCAGCCGGCCTCCTGCAACTGGGTCAACACCTCGCCGGTGCGCGCGCCCAGGGTGCTGGTGAAGGAGCGGATGGTCAGCACCCCCACCCCGTCGACCACCCGTCCGCTGGCCGAGTTGTCCACTGTTCGCCGCTCCAGGGCGTACTCGGTCTCCACCCCGTTTCGCGCCGCGGTCACCCGCACGGCGGTGCCCTCCTCCCCGGCGATCTCTGCCGCCGGGTCCTCCAGCTGGGAGAAGGGGACGCCGTTCACCGCCACCAACAGGTCTCCGGGCAGGATGCCCGCCTCGGCGGCCGGTGAGCCGTCCACCACCTGCACCACCAAAAAGCCGCCGTCCGCCTGCTGGTAGACCACGCCGATCCCCACCGACGCCCCGGCCAGGCTCTTTTCGCTCTGGGTGCGCAGGGCGGGGGGCAGGTAGCCGGTGTGGCTGTCCAGCTCGCTCTGTGCCATCCCCGCCAGGGCCTGGTCGGTCAGCCGGCTGGACAGGTCCTCCACCTCGCCGCCAAAGTACCACCGGTCCCGCAGGGCCCGGTAGCTGGCGGTGAGTTTGCGGTACCCCTGCGCGCCGAAGGGGGAGAAGAGGCCCAGCGCCCCTTCCAGCGCTGCCCCTCCGCCAAAGGCGAGGAGAAGGGCGAGGGCGAGGGCGACGACCCTTTTCCAGCGTCCGGGGCTGCGGCCGAGCCGTCGGGACTGTGAGCCGCGGGGAGAGAGCGAAAACATGGCAAGCATCCTTTCCGGTGGGAAGCTGGACCGGCTTCCCACCGGCCCGCAGTAAGATAATAGTATATCGCTTTTTTGTGACAGACAGATGAACGGCTTCCCCTCTGACGGGACCCTTCCTCACCAGGGTCCTCCTTGCCGGAGCTCCAGGGCTTTTTCTTCATCGGAACTTCTCTCTTCACCAAGTCCTCTCTTCTTTGGAACATCCTCCTCACCGGGGCTCCCTCCTCACCGGGGCCCCCTCCTCACCGGGGCCCCCCCCTCACCGAGACCCCCTCCCTTGCCAAGGCCCCTCTCCACCAGACCACCTTTTCTTGCCGAAGCCCCTGTCTCACTGGAGACCTCCTTTCCGGCCGAGCCCTCTCCTCGCCGGGGGCTCCTCCTCACCAGAACCCTTCATCACCGAGCCTTCCCTCACTCTGGGACCTCTCTCCCTGGAGGCCCCTCCCAGTCAAGACTCCTCTCCGCCGGACCCCTCTTCTTGCCGAAAGCCCCCTCCCCCCACCAAACAACTCCCCTCTCCCCCCAAAAAGGCCAAAAAGAGAGCCCCGCCGGGCGCTTTCGCGCCTCGACGGGGCTCTCATCAGCTCTCAAATGGCTTATTTGTCTTTCAGAGCGGCCTGCGCAGCAGCCAGCCGGGCGATGGGCACCCGGAAGGGAGAGCAGGAGACATAGTCCAGGCCGACGCGGTGGCAGAACTCGACCGAGGTCGGGTCGCCGCCGTGCTCGCCGCAGATGCCCAGGTGGATGTCGGGTCTGGTCTGGCGGCCCAGCTTGGCGGCCATCTCAACCAGCTTGCCAACACCCTTCTGGTCCAGGTGGGCGAAGGGATCGGACTCGTAGATCTTGTTGTCGTAGTAGTAATCGAGGAACTTCCCGGCGTCGTCGCGGCTGAACCCAAAGGTCATCTGGGTCAGGTCGTTGGTGCCGAAGCTGAAGAACTCGGCCTCGGTGGCGATCTCGTCGGCGGTCAGGGCCGCGCGGGGGATCTCGATCATGGTGCCGACTTCGTACTCCAGGTCGATGCCGGACTCGGCGATCAGCTTGTCGGCGGTGGCGACCACCACGTCCTTGACAAACTTCAGCTCTTTGACTTCGCCGACCAGCGGGATCATGATCTGGGGCTTCACAGCGAAGTTGCCCTTCTTGGTCACGTTGATGGCGGCCTGGATGACGGCGGTGGTCTGCATCTCGGCGATCTCCGGGTAGGAGACGGCAAGACGGCAGCCGCGGTGACCCATCATCGGGTTGAACTCGTGCAGGGAGGCGATGACCTCTTTGAGTTTGGCAACGGTGATGCCCAGCTCGTCGGCGATCTCCTTGATGTCCTCTTCCTTGGTGGGGAGGAACTCGTGCAGCGGCGGATCGAGGAAGCGGATGGTGACAGGGTCGCCCTCCATGGCCTCGTACAGGGCCTCAAAGTCGCCCTGCTGATAGGGCTCGATCTTGGCCAGGGCCTTTTTGCGGTCCTCGGTGGTCTCGGCCACGATCATCTCCCGCATGGCTTTGATGCGGCTCTCCTCGAAGAACATGTGCTCGGTGCGGCACAGGCCGATGCCCTGGGCGCCGAACTCGCGGCCCTGTTTGGCGTCGCGGGGGGTGTCGGCGTTGGTCAGGACCTTCAGCTTGCGGACCTTGTCGGCCCAGCCCATGAACCGGCCGAAGTCGCCGGAGATGGCGGCGGGGCTGGTGGGGATGGCGCCGTAGTAGATGTTGCCGGTGGAGCCGTCGATGGAGAGGAAGTCGCCCTCGTGCAGGGTCTTGCCGCCCAGGGAGAACTCTTTGGCCTCTTCGTCGATGACGATCTCGCCGCAGCCGGAGACACAGCAGGTGCCCATGCCGCGGGCCACGACGGCCGCGTGGGAGGTCATGCCGCCGCGCACGGTCAGGATGCCCTCGGCCACGTTCATCCCCTCGATGTCCTCAGGGGAGGTCTCGCGGCGGACCAGGACGATCTTCTCGCCCTTCTCGGCCCACTCCTTGGCGTCCTCGGCGGTGAAGACCACCTTGCCGCAGGCGGCGCCGGGGGAGGCGGCCAGGCCCTTGCCGATGCACTCGGCCTTCTTCATCTCGTCGGCGTTGAACTGGGGGTGCAGCAGGGAATCCAGCTGCTTGGGCTCGACGCGCAGAACGGCCTCGTCCTCGGTGATCATCCCCTCGTCGACCAGGTCGACGGCGATCTTCAGGGCGGCGGCGGCGGTGCGCTTGCCGTTGCGGGTCTGCAGCATGAAGAGCTTGCCGTTTTCAATGGTGAACTCCATGTCCTGCATGTCGCGGTAGTGCTGCTCCAACCGGTTGGCGATCTCGGCGAACTGGTTGTAGACCTCGGGCATGTCCTCCTGCAGGTGGGAGATGGGGGAGGGGGTGCGCACGCCGGCCACCACGTCCTCGCCCTGGGCGTTGATCAGGTACTCGCCGAAGAGGGCCTTCTCGCCGGTGGCGGGGTTGCGGGTGAAGGCAACGCCGGTGCCGGAGCGGTCGCCCGAGTTGCCAAAGACCATCATCTGCACGTTGACGGCGGTGCCCCAGTCGTAGGGGATCTCGTTCATGCGGCGGTAGACGTTGGCGCGGGGGTTGTCCCAAGAGCGGAACACGGCCTTGACGGCCTCCATCAGCTGGACCTTCGGGTCAGCGGGGAAGTCGGTGCCCTTTTTCTCTTTGTAGAAAGCCTTGAAGCGGACCACCAGGTCCTTCATGTCGTCGGCGTCCAGCTCCACGTCCTGGGTCACGCCGCGCTCTTCCTTCTTGGCGTCGATGATCTTCTCAAACTCGGGTTTGGGCAGCTCCATCACCACGTCGGAGAACATCTGGATGAACCGGCGGTAGGAGTCGTAGGCAAACCGGGGGTTGTTGGTGAATTTGGCAAAGCCCTCCACCACTTCGTCGTTGAGGCCCAGGTTGAGGATGGTGTCCATCATGCCGGGCATAGAGGCGCGGGCGCCGGAGCGGACCGACACCAGCAGCGGGTTCTCGGGGTCGCCGAACTTTTTGCCGACCAGCTTCTCGAACTCGGCCAGATTCTCAAAGATCTCCTTCTGGATGTCCTCGTTGATCTGCTTGCCGTCCTCGTAGTACTTGGTGCAGGCCTCGGTGGTAACGGTGAAGCCCTGGGGAACCGGCATGCCGAGGTTGGTCATCTCGGCCAGGTTGGCGCCTTTGCCGCCCAACAGCTCCCGCATGGTTCCGTTGCCTTCGGAAAACTTGTACACGTATTTCGTGCTCACGGGTATCTACCTCCTGTTTTTTGTAAACAGATTTGGACACCACAAAGACTATGCGCGCTCCCCCTCGCCGGAAAGAGCCCACATAGTCCTCTCATCCCCAATCTGTTCAGACGCACCGTCTATGCGCCCATTATAGCAAATCGAGATTGTATTTGCTATACCCAATTTGCTTTTTTTGTGTTTTATTGGTGATTTTCAATAGATTTTCCCCAGAGCCGGAAAAAGGGCTTGCAAAAGGGACGGGAAGTTGTAATAATTATATAAAGAGCAGTGCGCCGATTCGTCAAAAAGACCCCGCTTCCCCCATGGGAAAAGGGGCTTTCTTGCGCCTGGAGGGCACTGTGTAAAAACGAGGTAGCTTATATGCCGGGGCGGGGCCGCGCGCCTTCCCCCATGCCGAACACAACTGGAAACAGGAGGCAAGTACATGGAAGCAGCCATCAACGCCGTCGTCCTGGCGGCGGGCGAGGGGACCCGCATGCGCTCGCGCAAGCCCAAGGTGCTCTGCGAGGTCCTCTTCAAGCCGATGATCTCCTGGGTGACCGACGCGCTGGAGCGCGCGGGCATCGAGGACATCTGTGTCGTGGTGGGCCACGGCAGCGAAGAGGTATGCCAGGTCCTGGGGGATCGGTTTGCCGTCGCCATGCAGACCAAACGGCTGGGAACGGGCCACGCCGTGCTGCAGGGGGAGGCATTTCTCAACTCCCACCGGGACGGGCATACCCTTATTTTATGCGGCGACGCCCCCTTTGTCGACGAGGACACCATCCGCCGCTCGCTGGAGAGCCACCTCCAGTCGGGCAACGCCGTCACCGTCATCACCGCCGAGCTCGACGACCCCACCGGCTACGGCCGCATCGTCAAGGACGGCGGGCAGATCGCCAAGATCGTCGAGCAGAAAGACGCCACCGAGGCCGAGCGGGCCATCCGCGAGGTCAACTCCGGCGCCTACTGGTTTGAGACCGCCGCCCTGCTGGAGGTGCTCCACCAGCTGCAAAACGACAACGCCCAGGGCGAGTACTACCTGACCGACACCGTCTCCCTCCTGCTGCGCGCCGGCAGGGGCGCCGGCACCTACACCGCCCAGAGCGAGGACGTGGTGCTGGGGGCCAACGACCGCCTCTCCCTCTACAAGCTGGGGGAGATCGCCCGCCGCCGGGTCATTGAAAAGCAGATGCGCCAAGGGGTCGAGTTCGTCACCCTCGACGGCATCGTCCTCTCCCCCGACTGCGAGATCGGGGCGGACACCACCATCCTCCCGGGCACCATCATCAAGGGGCACACCGTGGTGGGCTGCAGCTGCACCATCGGCCCCAACTCCCTGCTCACCGACGCGGTGGTGGGCGACGGCACTGTGCTCAACGCCTCCCAGGTGACCAATTCGGAGATCGGCTCCGGGGTGCGGATGGGGCCCTTCGTCCAGGTGCGGCCCGGCTCCCGGGTGCAAGACGGCGCCAAGGTGGGCAACTTCGTCGAGATCAAAAACTCCACCGTGGGGGAGGGCACCAGCGTCGCCCACCTCACCTACGTGGGGGACAGCGACGTGGGCTCGGGGGTCAACTTCGGCTGCGGCTGCGTCACCGTCAACTACGACGGCAGCCAGAAGTACCGCACCGTCATCGGCGACAACGCCTTCATCGGCTGCAACACCAACCTGGTGGCCCCGGTCACCGTGGGGGAGGGGGCCTACACCGCCGCCGGCTCCACCATCACCGAGGACGTGCCCGCCGGCGCCCTGGCCATCGAGCGCGGGTACCAAAAGACCGTCGAGAACTGGGCCGGCAAGAAGTTGGCCGGCCGCATCGCCAAGGCCAAGAAGAAAAAAGAAGAGGAACGGTAGCGCCGCAGGGTGCAAAACGCTGCCGTCGCACCGGTGCGGGGCAGCCAGATAAATAGGGGAGTTAAAAAACTATGAACGTACACGGCAAGGACATTAAGATTTTTTCCGCCAACTCCAACAAGAAGGTGGCCGAGGAGATCGCCGAATACCTGGGCCTGCCTCTGGGCAAATCGGACGTGGGGATGTTCTCCGACGGGGAGATCTCGGTCTCCATCCACGAGACCGTCCGCGGTTCCGACGTCTTCGTGGTCCAGTCCACCTGCGCGCCGGTCAACCGGCACCTGATGGAGCTGCTCATCATGATCGACGCCTTCAAGCGCGCCTCGGCCGGCCGCATCACCGCCGTCATCCCGTATTACGGCTATGCCCGCCAGGACCGCAAGAGCAAGGCCCGCGACCCCATCTCCGCCAAGCTGGTGGCCGACCTGATCACCGCCGCCGGGGCTGACCGGGTCCTGACCATGGATCTGCACGCCGCCCAGCTCACCGGCTTCTTCGACATCCCGGTGGACCACCTGCTGGGCGTCCCCCTGCTGGAGCCCTACTACGAGAAGAAGTTCGCCGGCAAGAAGGAGAACCTGGTGGTGGTCTCCCCCGATTTGGGGTCGGTCACCCGGGTGCGCTCCTTCGCCCAAAAGCTCGACGTGCCCATCGCCATCGTCGACAAGCGCCGCCAGAAGGCCAATGTCTCCGAGGTGATGAACATCATCGGCGACGTGAAGGACAAGACCGTCATCCTCGCCGACGACATGATCGACACCGCCGGCACCCTCTGCAACGCCGCCAAGGCCCTCATGGGCAAGGGCGCCAAAGAGGTCTACGCCTGCGCCACCCACGCGGTCCTCTCCGGCCCCGCCATCGAGCGCATCAAGGAGTCCCCCATCAAAGAGCTGGTCTTCCTCGACACCATCCCCATCCCCCCCGAGAAGATGCTCGACAAGTTCCGCATCCTCCCGGTGGCCCCCGTCTTTGCCGAGGCCATCGCCCGCATCTACTCCGACAAGTCGGTCTCCACCCTCTTTGTCTGATCCCTGCCCGCAAAATCAGGCGGGGCGGCATACAGCCGCCCCGCTTTTTCTTTTTCCCCGCCTGTGCGATGATGGGAAAAACTGCCGCAACGGGGGAGAGGAGAGATGTATCTGAACCTCGATCGGGTCGAATTCACCATGATCTACCACTGCACCGGCCGCTGTGCCCACTGCTCCCAGGGGGAGATGTCCGACCACCCGCCCGGTCACCTCCCCTACGCCCTCTGCGAGGGGGTGCTCACCCGGCTGGCACAGCGCTTCCCCCTGCGCTCGGCGATGTGTTTTGGGGGCGAGCCCCTCCTCTGGCCGGGGGACACCGTCGCCCTCCTGCGGGAGGCCAAGACCGCCGGCATCCCCCGGCGGCAGGTCATCACCAACGGCTACTTCTCCCGCGATCCCGTCCGGGTGGCCCAGGTGGCCGGCTGGCTGGGGGAGGTGGGGGCCGAGGTGCTCCTCTCGGCCGACGCCTTCCACCAGCGGCGCATCCCCCTCCCCGCGGCGCTGGACTTTGCCCGCCGCCTGGCCGCCGGCGCCGGTATCTATCCCCCAAACACAGGGCGCGCCCGAAAAAAGAGCCGGGTCAGCCCTTTGGGGCTGGGGCGCGCCCCAGGGCCAGCCAGGCCACCGCGCCGCCCAGGGCGGTGATCCCCACCCCGAACAGCAGCGTGGCGGGGATGCCCACCCGGTCGATGAGCCAGCCCCCCAGCAGCGAGCCGAAGACCCCGCCCAGGGTGTTGGTCACCGCCAGCATGGCCTGCCCCTTCACCCGGTCGGCCCCGGCGATGACGGCGTTGGCGTAGTGGACGGCCGCCGGGGTGAAGAGGGCGAAGCCCCCCACCTGAAAGACCTGGCTCAAGTAGATGCCCCCCGGGTCGCGGGCCAAAAACAGCAGCGCCGCCTTGACGAGGAAGAACCCCAGCGAGATCTTCAGCAGGGCCTCGCAGCGGACCCTGCGCACCAGCCGGGAGAAGAGGGCCATGGTGGGCAGTTCCAGGGCCGAGGCCACCGTGAGGGCAGCCCCGAAGTCGGCGCTCTGCCCCCCGGCGTGCACCACGATCTGCATCAGGAAGTTGTTGAGCATGGTGTGAAAGACAAAGACGCAGGTCGCCCCCGCCAGAAAGAGGGTGAAGCGGGGGTTTTGCCGGAAGAACTCCAGCAGGGAGGAGGGGCGCTCCCCCTCTCCCGCCCCCTCTTCACCGGCCTTGGCGGCGGGGGCGTCGGTCAGCCCCTTGGCGCGAAAGGTCAAGGCCAGCAGGGCGATGAGGAGGTAGAGCAGCACAAACCCCACCGGCAGCACGTCGGCCCCCCACCGCTCCAACAGCAGCCCCAGCAAAAACGAGACCGCCGCATAGCAGAGGGAGCCGATCCCCCGCGCCAGGCCGAAGTCGATGGACAGCCCCCACCGCTCGTAGACAAACCCCAGGGCGTTGATCAGGGGCTGAACGGTGAGCATGGCGGTGGCTACCAGGCAGAAGAGGACGGCCGTCAGCCAGAAGGAGCGGGGGATGAGCAGCAGCACCCCCGACAGGGCGGCCGCCGCAAAGGCGATAGCGGCGGCGATCTGCCGCAGGGAGAACCGGCGCGCCCGGTCGGCCAGGAAGGCGGCCGCGGGCTGGAGCAGCGCCCCGAACACGTTGGAGAGGGCCAGCACCACCCCGATCTGGGTGGTGTCAAAATCGCGGGAGAGCAAAAAGGCCGAGGCAAAGCTCATGACGGCGCAGAAGACCATCCAGTAAGCGCCCTGTAAGCTGGCGTACTGGGCGGTCATCCGCCGGGCGAGCGAGGGGTTTGACTGCAAGGGTTCATCCTCCTTTTTTGGCGGGTCCCGCCGCGGGACGATATAGTCCAAAACGGTCCAAAAGCGGCCGAAACCCGCCGATCTCTGCTCATTTTAGCACGATTTTGGACCGGGTGCCATCCCGTGTTTTCCCCGCCGGAGGGCCGGTTCCGGCAAAATGCCGGGATTTTGCCCCTTTCTTCTGTGCTTTTGCCGGTATCACCCGGCAAAGCGGCTGTGATACAATGCAGCTATCGGCCACTGGCAGCTCCCTGCGCGCGGGTGGCGGACAATAGAGAGGGGACGATTTTCTTGCACAGACAGAACAAGCGGCCGGGCGGCCGGGGCGCGGCCACCATGGCGGTCTTTTTTTTCGGGCTGTTGGCGGTCAACTACGCCCAGTACCAACTCTCCCCCCTGGGGCCGGAGATCACCGCCGCCCTGGGGCTGGACGCCGCCCAGTTTTCCAGCGCCTTCTCGGCGCCGATGATCCCGGCCTTCCTCCTCTCCTTCTTCGCCGGGGCCCTCTCCGACCGCTGGGGGGTGCGCCGGGTGGCGGGGGTGGGGCTGGCCGTCAGCGCCCTGGGCACCGCCCTGCGCCCCCTCTGCGGCAGCTACCTGGGGCTGATGGGGAGCATGGTGCTGCTGGGGGTGGGGATGGCCTTTTTGAACGCCAACACCGCCAAGGTGGTGGGGAACTGGTACCCCCCGCAGCGGGCGGGAACGGTGGCGGGGGCGGTGCTCACCTCCTCCCCGGTGGGGATGACGGCGGCCCTGGCCACCACCGCCCTGCTGCCCAGCGCCAAGGCGGCCTACTGGGTGGCCTTCGCCGTCTGCGCGGCCGCCGCCCTGCTCTGGCTGCTGCTGATGCGCGAGCGGCCTGAGGGGGCGCCGGACGCGCCCGTCAAAGAGGAGGCCGCGCCCCCCTCGGCGGGGGAGAGCATAGCGGTGGCCGCCCGCAGCCGCTCGGTCTGGCTGGCGGGGGGCTGCATGGCCTGCCTGATGGGGGCCTGCATCCTCCTCAACGCCTTTTTGCCCAGCGCCCTGCAACAGGTGCGGGGAATGGCGGCGGCCGCCGCCGGGGTGGCCGCCTCGGCGGTGACGGTCGGCAACATCTTCGGGGCCCTGTTGGGGCCGGTTTTGCTGCAAAAGACCGGCAGTCTCAAGGGCTGCCTGATCGGGGCCGGGGCGGTCTTCGGCCTGGGGGCGGCCTTTGGCTGGCTGTTGCCCCAGGGCCTTGTCATGGGGGCGGTCCTCTTTGTCACCGGGGTGGCCCTGGGGATGTTTTTCCCCCTGCTGCTCTCCCTGCCCGCCACCCTGCCCGAAATCGGCCCCCGCTACGCCGGGGCGGCGGGGGGGATCATCGCCACCCTGCAGATGCTGGGAGGCTTTTTGCTGCCCACCTACCTGGTGGCCCCCCTGGCCGGGGGCAGCTACCCGGTGCTCTTTGGGGCCGCCGGCGGGCTGATGGCGCTGCTCTGCCTGTTGGCCCTGGCCTTCCCCCGCGCGGCCCGGGGCAGATCCGCCGCCTAGAAATTTTGAAAAAGCACTTTTTATTGCAATCGGAAAAAGCGATTGTTCAGCGGCCTGGCCGCGTGGTATAATACAGTTGACTGTACAGACTTGCTCTGCAAAAAGGGAATAAAAAGAGAGACTTTCAGCACCCGCTTGAAAGGGCGCCAGGATCTCTGGCGAGGAGGCCACCAATGGAGACTCCGCACATCAGCTCCCACGCGCTCCAGTCGTTTCCCATCGACGCGCAGGTGCTCTACAAGGCGATCGTCAACAGCACGGAGGACTATGTCTACATTGTGGACATGGCCGCCGATCTCGCCCTCGTCTCGGAAAACATGGCGCAGGACTTCGCGCTGCCGGGGCGGCTTGTGAAGGGGCTGGTGTCCCGCTGGGGGGAGCTGGTCCACCCCCGGGACCAAAGGCGCTACTTTGCCTCCATCGACGAGATGCTGGCGGGCCGCACCGACGAGCACAACGTGGAGTACCAGGTCAAAAACCGCGGGGGCGAATACGTCTGGGTGGTCTGCCGGGGCCTGCTCAACCGGGGCGAAGGGGGCCGGCCGCTCACCTTTGCGGGGGTGGTGGCCCCCATCGCCAACAAGGGAAAGATCGACCCCACCACCGGCCTCTTCACCCAGGGCGAGTGCCGCAAGCGCGTCGAGCGCCTGCTGGAGCGGGCGGAGGCGCCGGGGGGCATCCTGCTGCTGGGGCTGGACGACTTCAAGCGGATCAACAACCTGAAAAACCACATCTTCGGCGACTCGGTGCTGCGCCAGATCGCCCAGAACCTGCAGCGGCTGCTCCCCCCGCGGGCAGAGGTCTTTCGCTTTGACGGGGACGAGTTCGCCGTCGTCTGCCCGGGGGCCTCGCCGGAGGAGATGGAGCGGCTCTACCGGACCATCCACCTCTGTGCCAACCGGGAACAGGAGGTGGACGGCACCCCCTATTTCTGCACCATCTCCGGCGGCACCGCCCAGATCGGGCGGGACGCGGACAACTACCTGGACCTGCTCAAATACGCCGAGAGCGCCCTCGAGGCCTCGAAGGACGGCGGCAAGAACCGCTGTACCGCCTTCACCCCCGACCTGCTGAAGCAGCGCATCCGCAAGATGGAGCTGACCAGCTGCCTGCAGCAGAGCGCCCGCAGCGGGATGGAGCACTTCTCGCTGGTCTACCAGCCCTTTGTCCGCTTTGAAGAGGGGGGCGGTCTGCAGCTCGTCGGCGCCGAGGCCCTGCTGCGCTGGTCCTGCGAGCCCTTTGGCCCGGTGTCGCCGGTGGAATTTATCCCCCTGCTGGAATCCAGCGGCCTCATCGCCCAGCTGGGGCGGTGGGTGCTGGAGGAGGCGGTGACCACCTGCAAGCGCTGGCTGGATTTCTGCCCCGACTTTGTCATGAACGTCAACGTCTCCTATCTGCAGCTGGCGGACAAGGCCTTTGTCCCCTTTGTGCTGGACCTGCTCCAGCGGCGTGAACTGGACCCCCGGCACCTGGTGCTGGAATTGACCGAGAGCTGTTTTGTCACCGACATGCCCGCCCTGCGAGAGGCCTTTCAGGGGCTGCGGAGCGCGCGCATTCAAATCGCCATGGACGATTTTGGGACAGGCTACTCCTCCCTGGGGATGCTCACCCAGATGCCGGCGGACATCGTGAAGATCGACCGGCTCTTCATCTCCCTCATCAACGACCAGACGCACGAGTTCAACCGCGCCTTCATCGCCGCGGTGATCCAGCTCTGCCACAGCGTGGGCATCTCGGTCTGTGTCGAGGGGGTCGAACAGCTCGACGAACTGAAGACGGTGCAGACCTTGAACGCCGACAGTGTACAGGGGTACTACGTGTCCCGCCCCATCACCAGAGAGGCCTTTGAGGAGAAGTACTGGCCCGGCGCCGAGGGGTAAGAGGGGCGACTGCCGATAAGGCGGTGGGGTTGGCCAGCCGCCCCCCGAGCGCGCCGCCGGCAGGGAGACAGTTTGCGCCGTTGGCGCGGGCCCGATCGGCCGCCGGGACCGCAGCGGCAGCCGATCGGGGCCTGCGGGGAAACGTCTGCCACCGCCGGGGCCCCGGCCGACTCCGGCGTGTGCGCAGGGCCTTTCGGACGGGGCGGCGGGGGAAGACCGGGCGGCGCCTCCCGCGGGGGGCGTGAGGGCGCCCAATTGCAACAAAAATGGAGGGGCAGCCATCTCGGCGCCCCTTTTTTGTGCGGGCATCCCTTTTCGCGGAAACGAGCCCCCCTTTTTCCTGTGCCAAATGTCGAAGTGGGCCGAAGGGGGGAAAACCGCCCCGAAGGTGTTGAACCGGGCGGCGCGATGGGCTATAATGAAAGGCGCTTGCAGTGCGCGGGCGGCAGTTTGAGCGGGGCGGTGGCTGACACCGGTCCGCCCCGACTTGTTGCGCCCATTTTGCAAAAAAAAGGGGGACGGGCCCCGGGCCTGTCCCAGACCAGGAGAGAGAACATGCTGTTTTCCAAACCCAATATCGACCTCTGCGTGGTGGGGCTGGGCAACCCCGGCAAGAAGTACGAGCGCACCCGCCACAATGTGGGCTTTGTGCTCGTCGACGACATCGCCCGGGAGCTGGGGGTGTCGGTCAGCCGGCTCAAGCACCAGGGGACCTGCGGGCAGGGGCTCGTCGACGGCAAAAAGGTGCTGTTTGTCAAACCCCAGACCTTTATGAACCGCTCGGGCCTCTGCGTGCACGAGGTGGCCAGCTACTACCGCCTCCCTCCCGAGCGGGTGCTGGTGATCTGCGACGATGTCTCCCTGGACGTGGGGAAGATGCGCATCCGCCGCAAGGGCTCCCACGGGGGGCACAACGGCCTGCGGGACATCGCCCTCTCGCTGGACAGCGAGAACTACCCCCGCATCAAGATCGGGGTGGGGAAGAAGCCCCACCCCGACTACGACCTGGCCGACTGGGTGCTGGGCGCCCTCTCCCCCAAGGAGTGGGAGGCGGTGCGGGCCTTGGCCGGCCCCTGCCTGGACACCCTGCGGCTGCTGCTGGAGGACAACCTGAACGAGGCCATGAACCGCTACAACTAGAGCCCCCCTGCGCCGGGGGCAGAGGAGTGTGTGAGGATGGAGTTTTTTACCCGCATCTGGCAGGGGGTGCCCGCCTTCGAGACCCTGCGCCGCAGCCTGGAAGAGGGCCGCGTCCCCCTGGCCTGCTACGGTCTCTCCACCGTGCACAAGGCCAACTTGATCGCCGCCCTCTACGCCGAGACCGGCCGCCAGATGCTGGTGCTGGTGCCCGACGAGCGGGTCGGGGAGCGGATGGTGCGCAACCTCAACACCATGATCGGCGGGGAGGCCGCCGCCCTCTACCGGCAGAAGGACTACGTCTTCCACCCGGTGGAGGGGGCCTCCCGCGAGTTTGAGTACGGGCGGCTGTCGGTGCTGGGGCGGGTGCTCGACGGCAGCTGTCCCATCGCCGTGGCCACCGCCCCCGCCGCCTGCCAGTACACCCTGCCCCCCCAGCGCTACCGGGAGGCCACCTTTGTGCTGCGCCCGGGGGACGCCTGCCCCACCGACCAACTGGCCCGCCGACTGGTGGAGGCCGGGTATGTCCGTCGCCCCCAGGTGGACGGGCCGGGCCAGTTCTCGGTGCGGGGGGGGATCGTCGACCTCTATCCGCCCCAGGCGGCCGCCCCTCTGCGGCTGGAATTCTGGGGGGACGAGGTGGACACCATCGCCGCCTTCGACCTGCTCACCCAGCGCCGGGGCGACGGGGTGGAGGCAGTGGAGATCACCCCGGCCAGGGAGGTGCTGGTGGCCGACCCGGCGGCCCTGGCCGCCAAGTTGCGCAAACTGGGGAAAAACGGGCCCGAGGCCCTGCTGGCCGACGCCGAGCGGCTGGAGACCGGGGCCGAGGTGGCGGGGCTCGACCGCTACCTGAGCCTCTGCCTGCCCGAGCGGGCCACCCTCTTTGACTACCTGGAGGACGCCTTTGTCTTCACCAGCGAACTGCAGGAGATGACCCAGGAGCTGGAGGGCTTTCACTGGCAGCTGGGGGAGGATGTAAAGGAGCTGTTGGAGCAAAAGCTCCTCTCGGGGAAGGCGACCGCCTTTGCCGACGAGAAGGGGGCCTTTTTGGCCCGCCTGGGCAGGGGCCGCACCGCCTTTTTGGAGACCTTTTCCCGCCAGTTGGAGTTCCCCTTAAAGGAGCTGCTGGACTTCACCGCCGTCTCCACCGCCAGCTGGAGCGGGCAGATGAACCTGCTGCTGGAGGAGCTTGCCAGCCAGCAGGAGCAAAACTACTGCACCCTGATTTTGGCGGGGACCGAGAAGGCGGCCAAGACCCTGGCCTACGACCTGCAGAGGGACGGCTACAACGCCCAGTACACCGATTCGGGCAAGACCCTCTCCCCCAAGAAGGTCTATGTGGCGGCCGGCACCCTCACCGCCGGGTTCGAGTACCCCGAACTGCGGGTGGGGGTCATCTCCTACACCCTGCAGGAGGGCAAAGGCAAGGGCAAGCGGCGGACGGCCAAGAAGAAGCGGGGGAAGGACGCCATCACCACCCTGGAGGACGTGACCCCCGGGGACTACGTGGTGCACGTGACCCACGGCATCGGCCAGTTCACCGGCATCACCCAGTTGGACCTGCAGGGGGTGAAGAAGGACTACCTGAAGATCCAGTACGCGGGCAAGGACGTCCTCTTTGTGCCGGTGACCCAGCTGGACCTGGTGAGCAAGTACATCGGCCCCCGGGAGGACCGAAAGATAAAGCTCAACAAGCTCCACTCCACCGAGTGGCAGCGGACCAAGCAGCGGGTCTACTCCTCGGTCAAGGACATGGCCGACGAGCTCATCAAACTCTACGCCGAGCGGGCGGCGGCCAAGGGCTTTGCCTTTTCGGAGGACAGCGAGTGGCAGCGGGAATTCGAGGAGCGCTTTGAGTACACCGAGACCGACGACCAGCTGCGCTGCATCGAGGAGATCAAGGCCGACATGCAGTCCCCCCGGCCGATGGACCGGGTGCTCTGCGGGGACGTGGGCTACGGCAAGACCGAGGTGGCCCTGCGGGCGGCCTTCAAGTGCGTGCTCGACTCCAAGCAGTGCGCCATCCTGGTGCCCACCACCATCCTCGCCTGGCAGCACTACCAGACCATCCTCAAGCGGATGGGCAACTTCCCGGTGAACGTGGAGCTGCTCTCCCGCTTTCGCACCCCGGCCCAGCAGGCCGAATCGATCCGCCGGCTCAGGAGCGGGCAGGCCGACATTGTGGTGGGCACCCACCGGCTGCTGCAAAAGGACGTGAGGTTCAAAGACCTGGGGCTGGTGGTCATCGACGAGGAGCAGCGCTTCGGGGTGGCCCACAAGGAGAAGTTCAAAGAGGCCTTCAAGGGCATCGACGTACTCACCCTCTCGGCCACCCCCATCCCCCGCACCCTGAACATGGCCATGAGCGGGATCCGCGACATCTCCATCATCGACGAGCCGCCCCAGGACCGCCACCCCATCCAGACCTATGTGCTCGAGCACAGCGACCTGGTGGTGGGGGACGCCATCCGCAAGGAGCTGCGCCGGGGCGGGCAGGTCTACTACCTCTACAACCGGGTGGAGTCCATCGAGGCCTGCGCTTCCCGGGTGCGGCAGATGGCCCCCGACGCCAACGTGGCGGTGGCCCACGGCAAGATGGGCGAGCGGGAGCTCTCCTCGGTCTGGGCCCAGCTGCTGGAGGGCAGCATCGACGTGCTGGTGTGCACCACCATCATCGAGACCGGGGTGGACGTGGCCAACTGCAACACCCTCATCATCGAGGACGCCGACCGGCTGGGCCTCTCCCAGCTCTACCAGATCCGGGGGCGGGTGGGGCGCAGCGCCAAGCGGGCCTTCGCCTACTTCACCTTCAAGCGGGGCAAGGCCCTGTCGGAAGTGGCCTCCAAGCGGCTGACGGCCATCCGGGAGTTCACCAGCTTTGGCTCGGGCTTCAAGATCGCCATGCGGGACCTGGAGATCCGGGGGGCGGGGAACATCCTCGGCGCCCAGCAGCACGGCCACATGGAAGCGGTGGGCTACGACATGTACCTGCGCCTGCTCTCCGAGGCGGTGAGCGAGAAGAAGGGCGAGGAGAAGCCCTACAAGAACGAGGAGTGTTTGGTGGACATCCAGCTGGACGCCTACATCCCCAAGGCCTATATCGAGGACATGGCCAGCCGGATCGACACCTACAAAAAGATCGCCGCCATCCAGTCCCGGGAGGAGGCCGACGACCTGCTCGACGAGCTCATCGACCGTTTCTCCGACCCGCCGGCGCCGGTGGTGGGGCTGGTGGACGTGGCCCTGCTGCGCAACCAGGCCGCCAATTTGGGGGTGGGGGAGATCACCCAGCGGGAGGACACCGTCACCATCCGCTTTGTCCACCTGGAAATGGAGCGGGTCGCCCGGGCGGTGGGCTGCAAGAAGGGGGTCAAAAACGTCCTCTTCAACGCCGGGGAGAAGCCCTTTTTGCAGGCGGTGCTGGAAAATCCCCACCGCCCCATCGACGGGATCCGGGCGGTGCTCGACGCCATGTCCCACGCCTAGGGGACGCGCCGCGCCCAGCGCCCCTTCCAGGGGGAATTGACTTTTGACAGCCCCCCAAAAAATTGCTATAATCGTAGCTAGTTGTATGCGCTGTGGCGCGAAAAGAAAATGGGAGGAAAGACGATGTCTTTTAAACATAAGCTGGCGGCCGGCCTGGCCGCTTTGGGGCTGCTGGCCTCGCTGACCGGCTGCACCCTGGGCAAGAGCTTTGACTACGCCGCCAAGGTGGGCGAGGTGGAGATCTCCAGCGGCCTCTACCTCTACTACCAGTACGCCAGCTACCTGGACGCGGCCGAACAGTCGCAGAAAAACCCCAAAGAGGTCAAGACCGTCTTGAAAGAGCAGATCGGCGAGCAGAGCGCCACCGACTACATCAAAGACCAGACCAAGGCCCGCTGCATCAGCTACGCGGCCATGGAAAACCTCTTTGACAAAGAGGGGCTGGAGGTCACCGAGGAGGACGAGGCCCAGATCGAGGCCAACGTCAACCAGAACTGGGACAGCCAGAAGAAGGCCCTCGAGAAAAACGGCATCGGCAAAGACACCTACCGCACCCTGGTGCGCTCGGCCCTCAAGTCCAGCAAGCTCTTCGACCACTACTACGGCGCCGACGGGCTGACCCCGGTGGGGGACGACGAGCTCAAGGCCTACTTTGAGAGCCAGTACCTGCACATCTCCTTCCTGGCCCTGCCCAAGCTCAACAGCGAGTCAAACGCCATCTCCTCCGACGGGATCGCCACCATCAACGACCTGTCCGAGCAGATGCTCGCCAAGTTGAAAGGCGGCGCCACCATGAAAGAGGTGGCCGACGAGTTCATGCCCCAGGTGCTGGAGGTGGGCGGCCACTCCTTTGCCGAGGGGACCGACTTCGTGCAGCAGGACTTCATCAATAAGGACACCGAGAACTACAGCACCTACCCCATGAACATGATCAACCAGATCAAGGCCGACGGGGTGGGGGACTACAACCGCTACGAGGCGGCCCAGTACACCTTTGTCTACCAGCGCCAGAGCGCCCTCGCCAACGAGGCGGACTTTGCCTCCGCCCGCACCTCGCTGCTGGTGGAGATGAAGGAGGGCGAGTTCTCCGAAAAGAGCAAGGCTGCAGAAGAGGGGCTGGAGATCGTCTACAACGATGCGGCGGTCAAGGAGTTCAGCCCCAAAAAGATCAAGTACGTGGCGTCGTAACATATGGGGGGAGGGGCGCGGTCTGCCCCACCCGCTGAAAAAACGGGCGGAAGTCCCGTTTTTTCTTTTTTGGGCCGGCTTGAAAAGACAGCCGCCCACGCCTTTGGGCCCCCGTCGGGCCCAGACCAGAGAGAGGAGATCGCCTGTGCAAATCCACCGCCTATTTCGCCGCGGGGCCGCCCTGGCCCTGGGGGCCGGGTTGACCCTGTCCCTCCTTTGCGGCTGCTCGCTGCTGGACGAGCTGCGCACCGGCAGCAACGACCTGTTCCGGGGGGAGCCGGTCACCCGGCAGCAGGTGGAGCTGGAGGGAAAATACGGCCGCTCCCAGCTCGACGGGCTGCAGCGGGAGCTCTACGACGACCTGTACAGCGCCGTCTCCCGGGCCGAGGACAGCATCCAGGTGGACAGCCGCATCACGGTGGAGGAGCTGGAGACGGTCTACCGCTACTACTTCTCCGACAGCCCCGAACACTTTTGGGTGGACGGGTACAGCTATGTCACCGGACCCGGCGGCCGGGTGCAGAAGGTGCTGCTGCGCTACATCGGCACCCGGGAGGAGATCGCCCGGATGGACGGGGAGCTGGAACAGAGGGTGGAGGAGCTGACCGCCCAGAGCGCTGCCCTGCCCGGCGACTTTGAAAAGAGCGTCTGGGTCAGCGACGAGCTGGCCCGGCGGGTGCGCTACGACACCGACTTGAGCGGGAAGAGTCCCTACACCGCCTACGGCGCCCTGGTGGACGGGCGGGCGGTCTGCCAGGGGTATGCCAAGGCCGCCCAACTGCTCTACCAGAGGCTGGGTTACCCCTGCCTCTACGTGCGGGGGGAGAGCCGGGGCGAGCGCCACGGCTGGGTGATGGTGAAGCTGGGGGAGAGCTACTACCACGTGGACCCCACCTGGAACGACCTCTATATGGAGGGGATGGGGGAGGATGAGGTGATTCTCAACCACAGCTACCAAAACATCACCACCGCCGCCATCTCCCGCGACCACCAGATCAGTGGGGATGAAAACTACCCCCTGCCCCCAGCCGACTCCACCGAGATGAACTACTACCGGGTAAAGGGGCTGCAGGGGGCCGACTTCGGGGGGATCGCCGAGCGGGTAATCGCCGCGGCGGCGGAAAACATCGGCCGGGGCGACTACTCGGTGGAGATGCAGCTGGGGGACGCCCAGGCCATCCAGTCGGCGGCCGAGAGCACCGGGGGGATGCGGCGGCTGATCTCCGGGGTCAACGAGGCCCTGGGGAGGGAGGCGGTGGCCTACCGCTACTCCTACTACCAAAACCCCGACCAGTTCACTCTGCAAATCTACTTTGAGAAGGTCGCCTCCTGACGGGCGGCTGGGAAGGAGGGGCCCGGCGTGGAGGTCTACACCGTCAACCTAGAAGAGGGGATGCCCTATGTGGACGAGGCCCTGGAGCACCTGGAAAAGTCGCTGCGGCGGGCCAAGAACGGCGGCTGCAAGGTGGTGAAGTTCATCCACGGCTACGGCTCCTCCGGCAAGGGGGGAAAGATCCGCCGGGCGGTGCGGTTGGAGCTGGAGCGAAAGTGGGAGCGGGGGGAGCTGGCCCTGGTGGTGCCGGGGGAGCGCTTCTCCCTCTTTGATCCGGACACCCAGCGGATGATGCGCCGCCACTTCTTCGTCACCCGGGACAGCGACATGGGGCGAAACAACCTGGGGGTCACCCTGGTGATGCTGAAATAGAGGCGTGCTCCCCGGCAGAGCCGGAGGACGACGCGGCCATAAAAGGCTTGGTGTCCGCGGGCGGCCAAAGGCGCGGCGAAATTCGGTCTGCCTTGTTACGGCCCGGCATGAAAGCGGGCAAATTTGCCTGTTTAAGACACCCCCTTAGACTGTCCCCCTGCCGTTGACGGCCCGCCTTTGCCCGGTGCTTGCAGCGAGCGCCTTTTGCGGGACGGAATTACCGGCAGGGCCGGTGGTTTTTGCTGGCAATAAGAGAGGGGCCCTTCCCCGCGGGGAAGGGCCCCTCTCTTATTGTTTGTCACTGGGGCAGCTCGACCCAGAAGGGGCCGCTGCCCCGGTTGCCCAGCCGGTCGCAGACCGAGAGGGTGTAGCGCCCGGCCGGGGCGTCGAACCAGGCCACTCCGGCCGCCCCGTCCACCCGGCGGGGGGAGAGGGAGGTCCCGTCCTCCCCGGTGAGGGAGAGGGTCGGCCAGTCGACCCCGCTGGGGTCCTGCAGCCGCAGGGCCACCAGCCCGTTTTCGCCCCAGCTCTCGACCAGCACAGGGGAGGAGAGGTCGCCGTCCCCCACCAAAAAGTCCACCCGGACGGTGCGGCCGTTGGCCCCGGCCGCCACCGCCGTGCAGGGGCCGGGGGCCACGGGGGAGAGGGTGAAGACGCCTCCTCCCCGGGCCGACAGGGGAGGGAGCGGCCGCCCTGTTCCAGCCAGACCTGGCTGGCCCCCTCCGCCTGGACCGACACCTGGGCGCCGCCCCCTGCGGGGGTGCTCTGCACGCTGCCTATTTGCGGGGTGGGCAGCAGCGCCAGGGCCGCGCTCCCCCCCACCGCGGCAATGCCCGCCAGGGCCGCCGCGGGAAGGGGAACAGTGTGCGGGGGCGGCGGGCGAAACCCGGCTCGCCGCCCCGCCGCAGAGAGGGCCAGCCCGGCGGGAAGGAAGGCGGGGAGGAACCCGTCCATCTCCCGCCGCAGCTGGGCCCGGGCCAACTGCAAATCCCGCTTGACGGTGCCGGGGGAGCAGTGGAGGAGGGCGGCGATCTCCCCCACCTTGCGGCCCTGAAAATAGTGCAGGACGACCGCCTGCCGGCGGCGCTCCGGCAGGGCGGCGACGGCGCGGTGAAGGGCGGCCTCCCGCTCCTCGCGCAGGGCGCGGCGCTCGGGCTGGCCCGTCTGGTCCCGGTCGGGAAGCCCGGGCAGCAGCTCGTCCCCGCTCCCTGCGCGGCGGCCCTCCACCCGGCGGAGATTTTGACAGGCGAGAAAGGTGGATCTGTTGAGAAAGGCCACCAGGGAGCGGGGGTCGCGGATGTCGCCCATCTTTCGGTAGAGGGTGAGGTAGCTCTCCTGCACCGCCTCCTCGGCGAGGGCGGCGCTTTTTAAGAGCAGCTTTGCCTGGGCCAGCTGGGCCGGGGCGGTGGCGCGGTAGAGCTGGGCGAAGGCCTCTTCATCCCCCTGCCGGGCCGCCCGGAGAAGGGCTTCCAGCTGCCGGTGCGTCCGTTTTTCCTCCATTTTCCACCCCTCCAAATCTTGCCGTATCCTGTCGAAAAGTGTACACTATCTTTGCCTGAAAAACAACGCATTTGGGGAGTTGGGAATTTTTTTCGATTTTTGGCAATTTTGAATTGGCCGTTTTGAAAATGGCGTACACCTATTTAGAAACAGATTGAGGCGCAGGGGCAGATGCGCCCTTGACGAAGGGGAGGAAAACGCCATGAAACACGGTAAGCGGCGGGAACTGGGGGCGCGGTTGACAGCCCTGGGACTGGCGGCCGCCCTGGTGGTGGGGGGCGCGAGCGCCCTTCGCCGGCCGGTCCACGCCGGGCAGTCGGCAGGGAGCTTTGTAGAGGAAAAAAACCTGAACGCAATTTTTGCCATGCGCTCCACCACCGCAGGTGTCGGCGTCGTCGACGGCAACTGGGTCCACTTTGCGGATGAGGACCACTGGGCGGACAGCGTGAGCAACACGTCGCTTTTTTCCAAGGGGAAGATCTCGCTGAAAGCCAACTGGAAGCTCGAGGCAAATTTTACCGTTGTCGGGAGCGGGCACTGCCATTACGGGGAGGTGGCCCTTTACGACAGCACCACCAACTATCGGTTTTCCGTCGGTCGGGTGGGCGGTATCGAGCGGATCACCGTCGTTCAGGGGAACGACTACAAGCAGCCGCAGCAGCCGCTGACGGAGGCGGACTTTGGGGAAAATAAGCCCTACTGCCTCTCCTTTGACACGGCGGCCAATGCCTTTACCCTGTCCTACAACGGCAAGAGCATCACCTACCCCAACCCCTTTACTGAAGATGTGGTCACTGTGGGTATCGAGGGGACAATGGACTACAAGGGCGACGTCCCCGCTGTGGGGCGGGTGGAAGGAACATTTCTAAAAATGGCCTACACCGATTACAGCCCCGCCTTTCTTGAGACCAAACTGCTCGACGAGAGCGGAGGGACCATTCCCCAGGGGACGCCGATCGCCGACGGCAGCATCGTCACCGTGCAGGCAAAAATCAAAAACAACTGGGAAAATGGGGGCACCGTCCCCAGCCACCTGAAGCTCTCGGACAGCGAGGAGTACCCCACCGCCGGGCTGCATTTTGACCCCGCCACCTGGGGGGAGAGCAAAGGCAAGAGCCAAAAAATCACCGTGAACGGGGTGGACGTGACTGCCCAGGGGGGCAATGTGGCGACAGGGGGCATCCCCTTTGACTGCTCCCCTGCCGAGACGGTCATCACCTACCGGGCCAAGGTGGCAAATCCCGAGGGCAAGGCGGTCACCATTGGCCAGATGATGGTGGACGACTTCTTTCAGTCCAAGCAGTATTCGGGGGACGAACTGATCCCCGCCAAGCCCCTGGTGCCCTACGACCCGGAGAAACCGGCGGAGGAGCAGGGGACGGCGGGGAAGGACTACCACTTTACCCGCACCCCAGCCAATGAAAATGGCTGGAACGCCGGTCCGGTGGAGATCGCCTTCTACCCCGACCAGTTCAACCAATTCCTCATCAAAGAGGGGGAGGTGGTCACCGCTACCCTCGACCAGGGCAACCGCAAGACCAGCTACAGCCAGGAGACCGGGGGGAGGAAAACCGCCTACCAGGCCAAGAACACCCAGACGGGGGAACTGTCCACCACGGTGGAGGACGCGGTGAAGATCGACGCCACCAAGCCCACCCTCTCCGCCTCGGGGAAGACTGTCACCCTGTCGGACAGCCTCTCGGGCGTCTGGAAGGTCGAGCGCTACGACGCCAAGATCGGCCGCTGGGTCGGCGCCAAGATGTTCCCCCTCACCGGCGGCAACGGCGCCGCCAGCCAGACTTTTGTTGTCGCCCAAAACAGCAAGTATCGGGCGGTGGACGCGGCGGGGAATATCTCCGACCCCCTGCCCGTCACCGTCAACGACCCGCCCTCGGCCGACCCCAGCGACCCCAGCGTCACCCCCTCCGACCCGGAGAAGGAGGTGGACGAAAACGGACTGGCCCACACCGTTATCCACGACAGCATGCAGGAGGTCATCGACCGGGAGGCCCCCCTCTACGGCGGGCGGTTCACGGCAGAGGACGCGAAGGACCTCTTTGACAGCCGCTACGGCTTTGCCTCCAACGTGCCGGGCAACAGCGACCTCACCTATGTTTACACCATCGCCCAGGGGGGCAAGGACGTCACCGGGGAAGGGGTGGACGCCACCCAGCCCGGCAGCTTCACCGTCACCTGCGTGGTCACCGACGCGGACGGCAACACCACCACGGTGCTCCTCACCGACACCCTCATCGACCGGGACGCCCCGCCGGTGGTGGACTGGGGGGAGGACCCCGACCCGCCGGTGGGCCCCTCCTTCGACCCCCTGAAGCCCCTCCCCAAGCCGGTGATCAAAGACGACCCGGCCACCGGGAAGAAACACGCCCACCTCTACGACAGCATCACCGAGGTGGTGGGCACGCCCCCCGCCTACGGCGGCAAGCTGACGGCCCAGGTGGCGGCGGAGATCCTATCCGGGCGCTACCAGTTCGGCAGCGCCCAGGGGGACGGTGTCCTCACCCACGGCCCGGTCACCGTGACGGTGGACGGGAGGGAGGCGGCCCTTGACACCGCCAGGCCCGGCAGCTGCGCCATCACCCAGACGGTGACCGACAGCCAGGGCAACCAGACCACCGTTCACCTGACCTATACCTTTGTGGGCCAGGGAGTCCCGCCGGTGGTGGAGTACGACCCCAGCGACCCCACGGTGGAGCCGGGGAGCCGCCCCGACGACCCGGAGGTGGTGGAGGACTGGCAGAGCGGCACCAAGTACGCCACCGTGAAGGACAGGCTGGTGCAGGCGATTTCCGACCCGCCCCTGTCGGGCGGCTGGCTGGACGAGGCAGAAATTCGCGACTTGATTGCCGGCCGATATAAGTTCACCTCGGCCCAGCCGGACGGGGCCCTCAAGGAGATCCGCTTCGCCGTGACCCGGGATGGAAAGGCGGTGGAGGGGATCGACACCACCCGGCCCGGGGAATACATCATTGCCTACACCCTGGAGGACTCCTCCGGCAACCGCACCTCCCTCTTTTTGCAGTACGAGCTGGCGGAGAAGACTGCCGGCGGATCGTTGGACGGGGA
This sequence comes from Acetanaerobacterium sp. MSJ-12, assembly GCF_018917875.1. NCBI lineage: Bacteria > Bacillati > Bacillota > Clostridia > Eubacteriales > Oscillospiraceae > Acetanaerobacterium > Acetanaerobacterium sp. MSJ-12. Next base: position 196,148 of record NZ_JAHLPK010000002.1, read on the forward strand.
GACTGCCGCGCCTGCCGGCGGGCAACCCAATACTGGGGATGCGGACGCCGGACTGCTGGGCGGCGGGCTGGGCCGGGAGGACGGTTCCTGCGGCGTCCACTGGGGGCTGTTGGCGCTGGCGGTGCTGGTCGCCGGCTACACCCTTTTTCGCAAGGGACAGTTGGACCGGGAGGAGGGAGAAGACCGTGAAACTCTGTGATTTTCTCTTTTTCACCCTGGTGGCGGGCGGGGGCGCGGCCCTCTTTGTCTTTGCCGGCTGTCGGTTAGACCTTCCGGCGCTGTTGATCCTCGCCGGGGCGGTGCTGCTGGGCAGCGGCTACCTGATCCGCCGCACCCGCCGCCGCGACCGGGGAGAGCTGTGACGCGGGGGCAGCACCCCTCCCTCAAATAAAAAAACAGACACCCTTTTCAGATGTGAAAAGGGTGTCTGTTTTTGTCGAAAATATGTGCTTTTCAACAATTTTTTGAAATGGTAAAATAAGGATAGAAAAGGGCAGCTACCACTCGAGGGAGGGAAAGTAGGAATCCCTGTCGGGAAAGGCGGCGGCGCAGAACATATCCCGCACCACGTCGCAGAGATGGGCGGGGTCCAAATCCTCCCGCTCAAAGAGGGAGGCCAGCCGGGCCACCTGTAAGGGGTCGGGGGAGAAGAGGGGCGTCTCGATCCCGCCCTCCGCCTGTATGCCAAAACGACTTTTCTCCGGGTTGGAAATGACCGCAAAGCAGTGGTTCTTACTCATCGCAATGTCTCCTTTTGTTCCTTCTTGTAGCGGCGCCCACACGCCGCGCATTCCATGCTACCAGGATGGGAGACAAAGTCAATAAAGGGAGGGGACTTTTACAGAAAATGGGTGAAAATTTACCGAACGCGGATATTTGGGAAGAGGGCGGCGGCAAGGACCTTTCGGAAAAGCTGCGGCTGCTGAAGGAGCGGGAGGGCTTTACCACCCAGATGCTGGCGGACTACTCGGGCATTCCCCTGGGGACCCTCAACAAGATCCTCAGCGGGGCGACCAAAGACCCCTCCCTCAAGACGGTGGAGCGGCTGGCCCAGCTCTTCGGGCTGCCGATGCGCTACTTCTGCGACGTCTACCCCAGCGGGCAGAGCTGTGCCGCCCTGTTGGAGCAGGAGGTGGAACAGCCCCTGCTCCTCACCCAGGAGGAGTACCGGCTGATTTGGAGCCTGCGTCGGTTCACCGGCAGGGAGCGGCGAATCCTCCTGACCATGGTAAAGACCTTTGACGCCCTCCACCGCCCCGGCGACCCGGCAAAACTGGTGCTGCCCTGCTATCTCCCCACCCGGGCGGAGGGCGGGCAGACAGCGGTGGACTCCATCGCCATCCGCCACATCTCGGTAAAAGACAGCGAAACGGCCCAGGCCGCCGACTTTGCGGTGGTGCTCTACGGCAGCGCCATGGAGCCCGCCTACCACGCCGGGGAGGTGCTGGCGCTCTCCCGCCGCCCGGCCGGACAGGACGAGATCGGCCTTTTCAACCTAAATGGGGAGGGGTATATCCGGCTCTACCAGCGGGTGCGCGGAAAGGTGCGGCTGGCGGCGCTCAACCGGGCTTTCCCCAACGTCGCCGTGGAGGAGGGCAGCCAGTTTTGCTGCCTGGGAACGGTGGTGGGCCGCCTCGACCTGCTGTGAGGGGACAACAGGGAAAAAGGACCCGGACAGACATCTGTCCGGGCCCTTCTCTTTGCCGCCTAGCGGAAGTAGTTTTTCAGCAGCATCCCGTCCTGGGTGGGGTCGTAGTCCCGCCCGCCGCTGTAAAAGATCTGGGGGGCGGTGATGGTCTTGGGCTGGCCCGAGAGGGCCTCGGTCAGCTCCTTTTGCAGTTGCAGGCAGGCCACCGAGGTGATGTTGGTCTTGCACTGGCCCGACCAGCGGGCAAACCACTGGGACATCCCCGCCACCGACTGGGCGGTGAGATAGCGGTCCAGGTAGGCCTTGAAGAGGTTCAGGCGCAGGGTCTCCTTCTCGTCCCCCTCCAGCTTGGTGTAGCGCAGGTAGCCGGTGAGCTTGTCGCCGCTGAGATCTTGGGGGCCGTAGGGCAGCTTGAAGGTGAGCAGGCCGCTTGTCTCGTCGTAGCGGTAGATGTCCTCGGCCACGCTGTAGGGCAGCTCCCCGACCTCGTCGAGGATGGCGGCCAGGGTCTGGTCGGTCAAGTCGGCGTAGTAGTCGATGCGCAGCCCGGTGAGGGCCTGCAGGGAGGAGATGCACTCCATGGCGCCGCCGTAGCCGTAACACTGCTGCAGGCTGTCCTCCCGGTTGGCAAAGGACACCTTCCAGCAGGGGGGGAGCACGGTCAGGGCCAGCTGCCGCTTGGTCCCGTTGATCCCCACCAGCAAAAACGCGTCGGGCAGGCTGCGCTCCTCGGGCCGCAGGCAGAGCAGCAGATTGGTGCCCGAGGCGTAGTTTGCCTCCACCACCTGGGCCTGCCGCTCCCGCTCCTCCAGGGCGGGCTTTTGCACCAGCTGCCCAAAGGCCAGGGCAAAGACCGCGATGAGGGCGAGGAAGGTGAGGCTGAAACTCTGCCAGAAAAGACGGGTGCTGCGTTTCACGGGCCATTTCCCCCTTTTGCTCATTTACAGGGAGAGTATGGCCTGCCCACAGAGGAGATATGCGGGCGGCGCAGCTGCCCCAAATCGACAAAAGAGGGGGAGCGCCTTTGTGCAAATGAGACCTTGCTTTTCTTGTAAAAACGTTTTATCATAGAGGCAAATCAATACAAAACCACCGGGTGATTTCACCGAAGCAGCGGCAGATGTGCGAGACCTGCGCCCCAGGAGGCGGGGCTTTTAGAGGGACAGATGCGGCTGCTCGTTTGATTTTGCCGGGGGCAGCGAGGAGGAGTACGCTTTGAAGATGGATTTTTTGGAGGACTGCAAGGTCGTCATCCTGGACATGGACGGCACCCTGTACCAGGACGAGGGCTTTATCGCCCGCAACGTGGCCTATTTGGCCGAGGGGACCCGCTGGCAGGGGCGGGAGGACGACATCACCGCCAAGTGCTTTGAACTGATCCGGGGGCAGCTGCCCCTGAAACTGGGGCACTTTTACGAGACCGACGCCAACCTGCACTGCGAGACGGTGGAGGAGCTGTTTGCCGTGACCCCGGTGGAAAACCGGCGCAGCGACGGCTTTGAGGAGCGGTTTTTCGACCACAATAAGCACTTTACCTACATGGGCGACGCCTGGAGTGTGACCTTCTTCATCGGCGAGCGGATGGGGATCCCCCGCACCCGGGGGACCGAGTGCTTTTTGAAGGTGCGCGAGGAGATGCTGGAGGGCCCCTTTGCCATGCATCTGCACGAGGACATCAAAGAGGCGGTGGGCCAGGTGACCGCCAGCGGCAAAAAGACCTACATCTTCACCAACACCCAGCAGGTGGGGGCCGAGGGCTTTATTCGCAAGCTGGGGCTTTTGGACAAAGTCTACCAGGTGAAGTACGGCACCAACAAGCCCTACGGGCTGGACACCCTGCTGCCCCAGATCTTAAAAGAGACCGGCGTGCGGCCGGAGGAGATGCTCTCCATCGGCGACCACACCTTCAACGACCTCTCGCCCATCAAGAAGTTCGGGGGAAAGACCATCTGCATGTCCCCCTATGAGATCCACGACAACGTGCAGTGGGACGCCCGGCTGACCACCCTCGACCAGCTCTGCGACACCCTGCGCCGGCTGGCCCGCTAAGCGGCAGAAAGGAGAGACGCCATGCGCCCTACCATCACCTTTTTCTCGGGTCTCAACACCATCGGCGGCACCCACGTCCTCATCGGCTGTGGGGAGGACGCCATCCTCTTTGACTACGGCGCCCGCCCCTCGGCCCACTACGACTGGCTCAACCCGGCAGTGCACATGGAGCTGCCCCGAGGGCTGCGCCAGCACCTGCTGACCCGCAAGGCCCCGCCGGTCTTTGAGCTCTACGACCCGGACTGCCTGGGGGATCTGTCCTATGAGGACGTGATCCAAAACGCCTGGGACGGGATGCAGTTCCCCCGCTACAAGCGGGTGTCGGCCTTTGTCAGCCACATCCACCAAGACCATATGGAGCTGCTCCCCTTTTTGGGGGAGCAGGTGGACCTGTACATGCACAAGGACTCGGTCTCGGTCTATGACGGGGTGGTGGCCAGCGGCGAGTGGTACGGCACCAGGGCGAACGTCATCGGCCTGGCCGACGGGGAGGAGCGCCAAATCGGCGAGCACCTTCACATCCAGCTGCGGGAGACCGACCACGACATCGCCGGCGCGTCGGCCCTCCTGGTCACCGCCGGGGGGCACAAGATCCTCTACACCGGCGACTGGCGGACCCACGGCCGCCACCGGGACTATGTGGAGCGGCTTTTTGCCGACATGGCCGACCAGCACCTGGACATGATCATCACCGAGACCACCCAGCTCAAGGAGGAGACCCTCTGGCAGAAGCAGCTGCCCCAGAAGGAGCTGGAGCTGCCCGGCCTCTACCGGGAGATGTTGCAGAGGGCCCAGGGGCTGTGCTATCTGAACATCCTCTGCCGCAATGTGGAGCGGGTGGCGGACTTTATCAAGGTCACCAAGGAGTGCGGCCGCACCCTGGTGCTCGACCGGGCCACCGCCCTGCTCTGGCACACCGCTGCCACCGAGGGGCTGAGCCACCTGGAGGGGGACCCGGTGCTGGGGGAGACCGACGCCATCCGCCTCTTTGAGGGGGAGGACCCCAGCGGCCTGCCCTACGAGACGGTCAGCCTGCGGGAGATCGTCCACCACAAAAAGGACTATGTCTTCTACCTGATCTACCCCAAGACCCCCATCATGGCCGAGCTGGAGCGCACCGGGGAGCAGGGCGTCCCCTCCCACTACTTCCACGCCGACGGCAACCCCCTCTTTGCGGGGGACAAGATCCTGCACGCCTGGCTGGACGACTTCGGGGTGCGCTACCACTTCCACGGCACCTTTGGCCACGCCATCCCCCGGGAGATCACCCGGATGGTGAAGCTGGCCGCCCCCAAGCTGGTGGCCCCCCTGCACGGCAACCACCCCGAGCTGCTGGACACCGGGGAGATCCCCAAGCTGTTGCCCACCTTTGGCCAGACCTTTGACCTGGACAAACTCTTCCCCTGACGGCGCCTGACCTGAAGAGCGCCCCGCCGAACCCGGCGGGGCGCTCCTTTTTCCTCTGCTGTAAACTTTGTATACTATAAATAGTTTACAATGGAGGCGGGCGGGAAAGGCTGTTTCATCTGCGGATGGAATGGAGGAAAAAATCAATGTATACTTAAAACGCAGAACATAGTTTACATTGAGGAGGAATTCCCATGCGTCAATCGTCCAAGACCAGGGAGCTGGTGCTCACCGCCCTGGCCGCGGCCATCATCTCCCTGTTGGCCCCCCTGTCCGTCCCCCTGCCCTTCACCCCGGTGCCCATCTCCCTGGCGAGCTTTGCGGTCGTCCTCTGCTCGGCCTGCCTGGGCTTTTGGCGGGGGACCGTCGGCACCCTGGTCTACATTGCCGTGGGGCTGGTGGGACTGCCGGTCTTTGCCGGGTTCACCGGCGGGGCGGACAAGCTCTTCGGCCCCACGGGGGGCTACATCATCGGCTTTATCTTCTGCGCCGCCGCCACCGGCTGGCTGGTGGACCGGGCGCCGGGAAAGGTCTGGCTCTACCCGGTGGCCATGGTGGCGGGGAACCTGCTCTGCTATGTCTTCGGCAGTCTCTGGCTGGGGATGCAGATGCACCTGACCTTTGGCCAGGCACTGCTGGCGGGGGTGGTCCCCTTCCTGCCGGGGGACGCGGGAAAGATCGTCGTCGCCTGCCTGGTGGCCTACCCCATCCGCCAGCGGCTGGAAAAGGGCGGTTTCCTGCCCGCCAAGAGCGCCGCGAAATAGCAAAGAGAAAAGGGCTCCACCGCGGTGGGGCCCTTTTTTTCTGCGGCATAAAATCACTGCAGTTCCTGCCCCTGCGCATCAAAGAAGCGGCAGCGGTAGGGGGGCTCGCTCCCGCCCCCGTCGGTGGCGGAGAAGGCCTCCGCGTCGAAAATGAGCGTGGGGGTGGTGTCAAGGCCGTTGGAGGTGCGGTTGCTCCCCTCGGTCCGCTCGACGCGGACGCAGGCGGGGTTGTCCACCAGCAGCACCAGCCCGTTTTGCCAGCGGTAGGTGTAGCAGCCCGGGGCGCGCCGGGTCAGCTCCCCCTCCTCCAGGGCGGAAAAGGCATAGCCGCTGCCGCTCCGGCTGAAACTGACGGGGAAGTAGGCGGTGTCCTCCCCCTCCCCGGCGGCGAGGACCAGGAGGGACATCCCCTCCCGGTCGACCTGCCCCACCGCCCGCAGGGTGGCGGCCTCGCTCTCGGCGATGGGGAGGTGGGGGCGGGCCAGCGCCACCATCTCCTCCTGGTTGCTGGCGGTCTTGGCGCAACCCGACAGCGCCAGGCAGAGCAGGGCAATCAACAAAACGGCGGTCTTGCGCATCTCGTTTGCTCCTCTCGCGCCCACAGGGGCGCTTTTTCTCACCATACCCCACGCCGGGACAGCCTGTCAAGGCGCGGCGGCAAAAAAAGGGGAATTTCCCCCTTGACTTGGAGTGGACTCCAGGGTGTAAGGTGAAAAAAACGGCCCGGCAGCGGCGGGCCGCCCTGTTGAGAGGAGAGAGAGACCGTGATCTACAAGGCATTTGGGGACCTGCAACTGTCGGCGCTGGGGATGGGCGCCATGCGCCTGCCGACCATCGGCGGGGAGGACGGAATGATCGACGAGGTCCAGACCGGCCAGATGGTGGACTTTGCCATGGGACAGGGAGTCAACTACTACGACACCGCCTGGGGCTACCACGGCGGCCAGTCGGAGATCGCGCTGGGCCGGGCGCTGCAGAAGCACCCCCGGGAGCGCTTCTACCTGGCCGACAAGTTCCCCGGGTACGACCTGGCCAACATGGGCAGGGTGGAGGAGATCTTCGAGCGGCAGCTGGAGAAGTGCGGGGTGGAGTACTTTGACTTCTACCTCTTCCACAACGTCTGCGAGATGAACATCGACGCCTATCTGGACCGGCAGTACGGCATCTACGACTACCTGATGGCGCAGAAGCGCGCCGGGCGGATCCGGCACCTGGGCTTTTCGGCCCACGGCAGCTGCGCGGTGATGCGCCGCTTTTTAGAGGCCTGCGGCGAGGGGATGGAGTTTTGCCAGCTTCAGCTCAACTACCTGGACTGGACCTTTCAGGATGCAAAGGGCAAGGTGGCACTGCTGGCGGAGTACCAGATCCCCGTGTGGGTGATGGAGCCGCTGCGGGGCGGCCGGCTGGCCGCCCTGCCGGAGGAGAGCGCCGCGCGGCTGAGGGCCCTGCGCCCCGACGAGGGGGTCCCGGCCTGGGCCTTTCGCTTTTTGCAGACCCTGCCCGAGGTGGTGGTGACCCTGTCGGGGATGTCGAGCCCCGCCCAGCTGGAGGAGAACATCCGCACCTTCTCCCAGGAGCGGCCCCTGGACGAGGGGGAGATGAAGGCCCTGCTGGAGGTGGCCGACGGCCTGCTCGAGCGCAAGGTCCTGCCCTGCACGGCCTGCCGCTACTGCACCAGCCACTGCCCCCAGGGGCTGGACATCCCCTCGCTGCTGTCCCTCTACAACGAGCACAGCTTTTCCGAGGGCGGCTTTCTGGCCTCCATGGCCCTGTCGGCCCTGCCGGCGGAGAGGCAGCCGGGCGCCTGCATCGGCTGCAGGAGCTGTGAGGCGGTCTGCCCCCAGCAAATCAAAATTTCTGAGGCGATGGCCGATTTCGCCGCAAAGGTGCGGGCCTGACAGGCCCCTTGCACAGGGAGGAACAGAAGATGGCAACAATGCAGTACCGAGCGCTGCCCCACGGCGGCGAGAAAATCAGCGTCATCGGCCTGGGGATGGGCTCGATCCACGCCGGCAGCGAGGAGGAGATCGAGCGCACCGTCGACCGGGCCATCGAGGCGGGCATCAACTACTTTGACATGGCCGCCTCAGAGGGGAAGCCCTACCCCTGCTATGCCCGCGCCTTTGCCGGGCGGAGGGAGAAGCTCCTCTTGCAGATGCATTTCGGCGCGGTGTACGAGGGCGGCAGGTACGGCTGGACCCGGGAGCAGTCAAAGATCGAGGAGAGCTTTCGGGAACAGCTGCGGCTGCTGGGCACCGACTACACCGACATGGGGTTTGTCCACTGCATCGACGAGGAGGACGACTGCGACCAGGTGCTGAGCGGCGGCCTCTGGGATTATATGAAAGCCCTCAAGGCAGCCGGCGTGATCCGCCACCTGGGCCTCTCCTCCCACAATCCCGAGATCGTCCGCCGCTTTTTGGAGACGGGGCTGGTGGACATGGTGATGTTCAGCATCAACCCGGCCTACGACTACTCCACCGGCACCTACGGCATCGGCAGCGCCGAGAACCGGAGCCGCCTCTACCGGGAGTGCGAGCGGGAGGGGGTCGGCATCTCGGTGATGAAGCCCTTTGGCGGCGGGCAGCTGCTGGGGGAGAGGACCTCCCCCTTCCGCCGGGCCCTGAGCAAGACCCAGTGCATCCAGTACGCCTTGGACCGGCCGGGGGTGCTCACCGTCCTCCCCGGGGTGCGGGGGGAGGAGGACCTGCAGGCGGTGCTGGCCTACCTGGACGCCGATGCGCAGGAGCGGGACTACTCGACCATCAGCGCCTTTGCCCCCCCGAACGCCGAGGGGGTCTGCGTCTACTGCAACCACTGCCAGCCCTGTCCAGCGGGGCTCGACGTGGGGCTGATCAACAAGTACTACGACCTGGCCCGAGCGGGGGACGTGTTGGCGGCGGGGCACTACCAAAAGCTCTCGCTGAAGGCCGACGCCTGCCTGCGCTGCGGCCACTGCGAGGCCCGCTGTCCCTTCCACGTCAAGCAGGAGAGCCGGATGGAGGAGATCGCCGCCTATTTTCAGGGGCAGCTGTAGAGGGGCAAAACGAGAGAGGGGCCGGGGAAGACATCTCTTCCCCGGCCCCTCTTCTCTTTGGGGGGAGGTCTATTTTTTGAGGGCCTCTTCGCAGTAGGCGTGCAGCTCGCTGCCGGTGGCAAACCAGACCCCCTCCATGGCGGTGGCGTAGTCGAAAAACTCCTCCAGCACGGCGGTGCGGCCGGGGTTGCCGATGGTCTGCGGGTCCAGCTGCATCACGTAGCAGAGACCGTGGTTGTAGTGGCCGAGGAACTCGTCTTTCCAGTTGGAGAGCATGTTGGTGTAGTTTGACACCCGCCCCTGCCCAAAGGGGAAGGCCGGCCGGTAGTTGAAGGCCAGGTAGGGGAAGTCGAAATTGGCCCACTGCATGGGGATCTCGAGGATCTCCTCCCCCGGCTGGGTCAGGGGGAGGTAGTAGGGCCGGTCGTCGTCAAAGAGGTCGCTAGAATAGACCATCCCCAACTCCTTGGCGATGGCGAGGGTCTCCAGGGTCAGGTCCCCCTCGGGGGCGCGAAAGCCCCGGCAGGGCTGGCCGCTGACGGCCTCGATGGCGGCCACCGCCCGCGCAAGCCGCCGGCGCTGCTCCTGGGCGGAGAAGAGGGAGAGGTTTTCGTGCTCGTACCCGTGGCAGCCGATCTCGTGGCCGGCCGCGGCGATCTGCCGCAGCTTGTCGGGGTACTCCTCCGCCACCTTGCCGGGGCAGAAGAAGGTGGCTTTGATTTGGTAGCGCGCCAGCACGTCCAGCAGCCGGTCCACCCCCCGCAGCATGCCGTACTGGCCCATGGAGAGGGTCTTGGGCATCTCTTTGGCCGCCGGGTCGAGCTGCAGCCAGAAGTACTCGGCGTCCAGGTTGACGGTGATGAGGGCGGCGCAGCGCTTGCCCTGGGGCCAGGTCATTGTCTCGGTGTACATCTGCCATTCCTCCTATTGTGGGTCGGTGGGGTAGGTGGCGCGCCACCAGTCGGCGATCTCTGCGCCGGTGGCGATCCAGACGTCGGGGTGGGAGGTGACTTCCTTCAAAATCTCCTCCAGGATCAGGTTGCGGCCGGGGGCGCCGGAAATCTGCGGGTGCATCAAAAAGGAGATGCAGAGGCCGTAGCGGTGGTAGCCGCGGAACTCCCGCAGGTAGGTGTCCTGCACGTTGCGGTAGCAGGAGATGCGGTCGAGACCGGCGGGCTCGGCCGGGTAGATGCTGTAGGCCTGGGCCACGTAGTCGTCCAGCTCCCACTTGGAGGGGATCTCGATGAAGTCGGTCACCCGCCCGTCGAGCACGGTGTGGTAGGGGCGGTCGTCCCCCCGCATCGAGCTGGAGTAGGAGAAGCCCCGCTCCTCCAGCAGGTAGGGGGTCTCCACCGCCCAGTCGCCCGAGGGGGTGCGAAAGCCCACCGGGGCCTTGCCGGTGATCTCTTTGATGATTTTCTGGGTCTTTTCGATGATCTCGATCTGCTCCTCCCGGCTCTTCTCCACAAACCGCTCGTGGGTGTAGCCGTGGTTGCCGATCTCGTGCCCGGCCGCGGCGATTTTTTGGATGACTGCCGGGTTGTGTTCGGCCACATAGCCGGGCACAAAGAAGGTGGCCTTGACCCCGTATTTGTCCAGCAGGTCCAAAATCATGTCGACGCAGCGGTTGGGGCCGTACTGGCCGATGGAGCGGGCGCGGATGAGCTGGTCGGCGTGGGGCTCGTCGGCGGACATGTTCTGCCAGATGATGTCGCCGTCCAGGTCAAAGGTGAACATGGCGGCGCTTTTGCAGCCGTTTGGCCATTTGATTTGCATAGATGGATCGTCCTTTCGTGCGGCGATTTTTACAGCACCTTCTCCAAAAATTCCTTGGCGCGGGGGGATTTGGGGCTGGAGAAGAAGCGCTCAGGCGGGGCGTCCTCGATCAGGCGGCCCTCGTCGAGAAAGCAGATGCGGTCGGCCAGCTCCCGGGCAAAGCCCATCTCGTGGGTGACCAGCACCATGGTGATGCCGGTGTCGGCCAGCCCCTTGATGACCCCCAGCACCTCTTTGACCATCTCCGGGTCCAGGGCGGAGGTGGGCTCGTCGAAGAGGATGGCCTCCGGGTCCATGGCCAGGGCGCGGGCGATGGCCACCCGCTGTTTCTGTCCGCCCGAGAGGGTGGCGGGGTAGACCCCTGCCTTGTCGGCCAGGCCGACGCGCTCCAGCAGTTCCATCGCCTTTTTCCCGGCGGCCTTCTTGTCGGCCTTTTTCACCTTGCGGGGGGCGTAGGTCATGTTCTCCAGCACCGTCATGTGGGGGAAGAGGTTGAAGTGCTGAAAGACCATCCCCACCTTCTCCCGCACCGAGAGGATGTCGACTTTTTTCTGGGTGATGTCCACCCCGTCGATGAACACCTGGCCGGAGGTGGGGGTTTCCAGCAGGTTCATACACCGCAGCAGGGTGGATTTGCCCGAGCCGGAGGGGCCGATGATGGCCACGATCTCCCCCTTTTGGATGTCCAGGGAGACGTCCTTGAGGACCTCCAGCTCGCCGAAGTCCTTGCTCACATGCTTAACGCTGATCACTTTTGCGCACCTTCCTTTCAATGCATTTGGCGATGAAGTTGAGGATGGTCACGATGACGTAGTAGATGAGGGCGGCCACCAGGAAGGGCTCAAAGGAGCGGTAGGTGGCGTTCATCACCAGTTGGGCGGTGCGCATGATCTCCACCATCCCGATGGTGGCTACCAGAGAGGTGCCCTTGAGGAGGTTGATGACCTCGTTGATGATGCTGGGCAGCACGCTCTTGATGGCCTGGGGAAAGACGATGTCCCACATCATCCGCGGGTAGGAGACCCCCAGCGCCTGAGCGGCCTCCTTCTGGCCGGCATCGACCCCCAGCACCCCGCCTCGCAGGTTCTCCGAGAGGAAGGCCGCCGAGTTGAGCCCGAAGGCCAGCACCGCCGCTTGCAGGGCGGTGATTTTGTAGGCAAAGAGCTGGGGAACGGCGAAGTAGACCAGAAACAGCTGTACCAGCTGGGGCACCCCGCGGAAGATGGAGGTGTAAAACTGGGCAAAACCCCGGAGGATGCGGCTGCGGGAGATTTTGCAGAGGGTGAGGGGGATGGCCAGCACAAAGCCCACCAGCAGCGAGAGCAGGGTCACCTGCATGGTGACGCCGATGGAGCGGAAAAACATGGGCAGGTACTTGGGGATGATCCCGAAGTCCAGATTCATGGGGATTCTCCTTTCGCGCAGGCAGACCACGGCGGCCGGCGCCGTAGTCTGCCTTTTTGGTGTAGGGGGGAAGGGAAGGGGCTACTCGCCGATATAGGCCTCGCCCAGCCACTTAGTGACGATCTCGTCCATCTTGCCGCTGTCCTGCAGGGCCTTGATCTCGGTGTTGAAGGCCTCGATCAGGTCAGAGCCCTTGGGGAAGGCGATGGCGAACTCCTTGTCCACGTCCTTGTTGATCTCGCTGTCCTTGGGGATCATGAAGCCGTCCAGGTCGGGGTTGTCGTTGATGAAGCCCTGCAGCAGGGAGCCGTCGGTGCACATGGCGTCCACCCGGCCGCTCTTGAGTTCGGCCAGCACGGCGGGCTGGCCGTCAAAGGTGGTGACGATGGCGCCGGGGACCTTGCGGGCGGTGGTCTCGTAAGAGGTGCCGGTGGAGCAGGCGATTTTTTTGCCGTTCAAGTCTTCCACCGTCTTGATGCCCGAGTCCTTGCTCACCAGGAAGGCGTCGCGGCTCTCGATGTAGCCGATGGAGAAGTCGACGCTCTTGCGGCGCTCGTCGGTGGCGGTCAGCCCCGAGAGGACGAAGTCGGCCCGGCCGGACTGAAGGGCGCCGATGAGGCCGGAAAACTGCATGTTGGTAATTTCGTAGGTGAAGCCCATGTCCTCGGCCATCTGGTTGAGAAAGTCGATGTCCAGGCCCTCGTAGACCTCCTTGCCGCTGTCGTCCACGGTGACGGTCTCAAAGTTTTTAAAGGAGGCGCTCATGGCGATGGTGAAGTGCTTGCCCGCCAGGGGTTTTCCGCTGGTGTCGCTTCCGGCGTCGCCGCCGGCGCTCTTGTCGGTGCCGCAGCCGCTGAAGGCTCCCAGTGTCAAAACGCCCGCCAGGGCGACAGCCAATACTTTTTTCAGTTTCATAGTCGATTCCTCTCTCTTTCTCTCTTTATTTAATCAATTGTCCCGCCCGACCAGGCGCGAATTGCCCGGGGTGGGAGGGGATAGGCCAACTTGCTGTGGCAGAGGCCCTGGCGCACCAGCAGCTCCGCAGTGCCCACCAGGGTGAAGGCCGGGTCGATGACCGGCAGCCCCGCCAGGGCGGAGACCTGCGCCCCCAGCCCGGCAAAGCTTAAGCAGCCGAGGATCACCGTGTCGGCCCCGTCCTCCTCGGCGCATCTTCGGCAGGTCTGGGCCAGCTTCTTGACCAGGGCGCCGTCGGTAGCCGGGCTGCGCCCCTCGCTGGGGCCGTGCTCGGCGCTGCGCACCGAGGCCAGTGCATTCCCAAAGCCCAGGGCGCGGACAAAGGCGGCCTTTTGGGGGATGCGGCCGGCGGCGGTGGTGAGGACCGAGAAGCGGTGCCCCAGCTGCGCCGCCAGGGCCAGGGAGGCCTGGGCCCCGCCCACCACCGGGATCTGCAGCAGCTCCCGACAGGCCGACAGGCCGGGGTCGGAGAAGCAGTAGAGGCAGACGGCGTCGAATCCGTCGGCCTGCGCCTGCAGGGCCATCTGCACGATCTCGGGCGCGGCCACCGCCACGTCCAGGTCGGAGTCGATGCAGACCTGGGTGCGCTGGGGGCAGTCCATCGAGATGGCGGTGTCCGGGCCCGCCGCCCGGGAGAGAAGGGCCTCGCGGGCGGCGAGTTCGGCCCGGGTCATCCCCGAATCGGGGTTGATGAATTTCAGTTTCACCCGCGCTTCCTCCTTTCTGCCAGGGCGGCGGTTCAGAGCATCTCCTTTTTGATGCCCTTGTGCAGGATGTTCTCGTAGTCGATATAGGGGTAGATGTCCTCCCCGATGGCGGGGCAGAACTGCTTGAGCTCCGAAAGGGTCAGCTCCTCGATGCTCGTCTGCCGGTCCTCGCAGTAGATAACGATCTGCCCGACGATGCCGTGGGCATCCCGAAAGGGGACCCCCTTGGCCACCAGGTAGTCCGCCACCTCGGTGGCGTTGAGAAAGCCCTTGGAGACCGCCTGCCGCATCTTTTCGGGGTGGACGGTGAGGGTGGCCACCATCCGCTCCATCATGGTCAGGGAGAGGAGGACGGTCTCCAGCCCGTCGTGAAAGAGGTCCTTGTCCTCCTGCATGTCCTTGTTGTAGGCCAGGGGCAGCCCCTTCATCACCGTGAGGAGGGCCAGCATGTCGCCGTAGACCCGCCCGGTCTTGCCCCGGATGAGCTCGGCCCCGTCGGAGTTTTTCTTCTGCGGCATGATGCTGGAGCCGGTGGTGTAGCGGTCGTCCAGGGTGACAAAGCCAAATTCCTGGGTGCCCCAGAGGATCATCTCCTCGGCCAGCCGAGAGAGGTGCATCATCAAGATCGAGAAGGCGGCCAGGACCTCCAGCTGGTAGTCGCGGTCGCTGACCCCGTCCATAAAGTTGTCATAGACCCCGGCAAAGCCCAGCTTCTCGGCGGTGAAGGCCCGGTCGATGGGGTGGGTGGTCCCGGCCAGGGCGCCGCATCCCAGGGGGGAGAGATCCATGTTTTCCAGGGCGCTTTGCAGCCGGTGTCTGTCCCGCTGCAACATGCCGTGATAGGCCATGAGGTGGTATTTAAAGGTCACCACCTGGGCCCGCTGCAGATGGGTGTAGCCGGGCATGATGTAGGGGTTTTCGTCCGCCTTTTTCCGCAGCGTCTGCAAAAACGCCTCCACCAGCTCGACGACATGGGCGGTCTCCCTCTTGACATAGAGCTTCATGTCGGTGTTGACCTGGTCGTTGCGGCTGCGGGCGGTGTGGAGCTTTTTCCCCACCTCCCCCAGCCGGTCGATGAGGTTGGCCTCGACAAAGGTGTGCACGTCCTCGTAGCGGTCGTCCAGGGGCAGGGCGCCGCTGTGCACGTCGGCCTGTATCCCCAGCAGCCCCTCGGTGAGCTGGGCGCCCTCCCCCTCGGTGAGGAGGCCGCACTTGACCTGCATGGCCACGTGGGCCAGGCTGCCCTCGATGTCGGGGTCGCAGAGCCAGTGGGTGTCTTTGAAATTGTTGTTGAACTGCTCCATCAGGTCCTCTTCGCCCGCGCGGAACCGGCCCCCCCAGAGCTTGTGAATGCCGTTAGCTGCCATCTGTCTGGCCCGCCTGCCTTTCTGCTGTAGATATTTGAAAATTATTCATTCAATGTGCATGATTATACCTCTTTCTGCGGGAGGATGCAAGAGGAAATTGAGTATAAAATATCGTTTTTACTCTGTATATACAGTATAAAACCCTAAAAATATTCAAAAATAAGAAAGTTTATAACTATTCAACAAAAAGAGAGACGAGGGTTTTTCAAAAGACAGCAAAGTTTAAAAAAGGATTACAATTGGTTACAAGTTTGCTAGAAAATTGCCACTGAAAAGCAATCATGTTAAAATGATTTTAGGAAAAATGCGAGGTGGCCGCCGTCAGGCGGCAGAGGGGGGCGGCGGCTGTGCGGGAGAGAATCAGGGCGCTCTGGCGCAAAAAGGCAGTGCGGCGGGGCCTGTTGGCGGCGGTGGTCGCCCTGGTGTGCCTGGGGCTTTTGTGGGGGGTGGTCCGTGCCATCCCCGGCGCGCCCATCGACACCACCCTCACCGGGCGGGTGCCGGTGGTCATCGACAGCGACGGGGGGCTCGACGACTTGACGGCCCTGTTGCTGGCCCGACAGGTGGACCGTCTCGAGGTGCGGGGCCTCACCGCCTCCTACGGCGCGGTCTCCCTGCCCCAGGCCGGGCGCAACCTGTTGGCGGCGGCCGAGTGGATGGGGGAGGACTGGCCGGTGGCCCTGGGGGCCAAAAGCGCCCTCGACGGTTCCCTGCCCGCCGGGGTCCGCACCCTGGGGGAAAACGGGCTCTACGGCGCGGTGCTGCCGCCGGCCGCCCGACAGGCCGACCCCCGCACCGCCAGCGACTTCCTCTACGACCTGGCGGTGGAGGAGGGGGGCGCGCTGCAGGTAGTCTGCCTGGGGCCGGCGACCAACCTGGCCAGGGCGATCGAGGAGCACCCCGACCTGCCCGGCCTGTTGGCGGGGGTCACCCTGGGGAGCACCCGCCTCCCCATCCCCGAGGTGGAGGTGGAGCGGCTCAAGGGCGAGAGCGAAGAGGCCTGGCGCAAGCGCTGGGAAGAGGCCCAGTTAAAGCACGAGCAGGAGGAGGTGGGGGCCCACCCCGACTTGCTGTGGGAGGCCGACGGAGCCGCCCTGGAGGCGGTGGTGGAGAGCGGTATCCCCCTGACGGTGGTGCCGGTCTCGGCCCTGGAGGGGATGGAGGCGGGCAAAAAAGACCGCTGGGACACCCTGACCCCCCTGCTGGAGGACACCGGCAAAGCCGCCCCCCTCTACGCGGGGGCCAAGGAATACTTGAATGAGGAGTACCGCAAGGGCAGCCCGAGCATTGCAATGGACTTTTCGGCGGTGGCGGTGCTGGCCGCCCTGGTGGACGAGAGCGCCTTCACGGTGGAAGAGGGGGGCATCGCCTGGGCGCGGTACGGGCCGGTGGTGGAGCCGGGCGGCGAGGGGGTCCGCTGCCGGGTGGCGAGCGAACTGGAAATGGTGACGGACGAGGACTACAAGTGGGCCGAAGCCACCAGCTCCAGAGATGGGACCAAGGCGGTGGCGACCCAGCGCATCCCCATCCCCAAGCTCTTTTTGGTGATGGAGAAGACCTTTCGGCACTGGTGATTTTCCCGACGGGAGGGTTTTGAGATGGCACTGATCGGCACAGCGGGCCGCCAGCGCGGGCGGAAGATCGGAACGGCGGCAGCGGCGATCGCCCTGGCTGCGCTGATGGTGGTCGGCGGCGGGCGGCTGCTGCCGGGGAAGGCCATCGGCGCCACATTGACCGAGCGCACCCCGGTGCTCATCGACAGCGACGGGGGGCTCGACGACCTGACGGCCCTGCTGATGGCCCGGCAGATCGGCTGCCTGGACGTGCGGGGGATCACCGCCAGTTTTGGGGTGGTCCCCCTGCCCCAGGCGGCCCGCAACCTGCTGTCGGCGGCGGACTGGATGGAGCGGGACTGGCCGGTGGCCCTGGGGGCCGGGGCCTCGCTGGACAGCCGCCTGTTGACGCAGGAGAGCCGGTGGGGGAAGACCGGCCTCTGCGGGGTCGCCCTGCCCCCCAGCGGCCGCAGCTTTGACGCCCGCACCGCCAGCGACTTCCTCTACGACCTGGCGGTGGAGGAGGGCGGGCGGCTGCAGGTGGTCTGCCTGGGGCCCCTCACCAACCTGGCCGCCGCCCTGCGCGAACACCCCGACCTGGCGGGGAGGATCGCCGGGGTGACCCTGGGGGCGGGCCTCCCCCTCCCCGAGGGGGGGCTGGACGAGGAGGGGGAGAGCGCCTACTGGGCGGCCGTGGCCGGGAGCGATTACGCCCTGCAGGCCGACCCCACCGCCCTGCGGGAGGTGGTGGAGAGCGGCATCCCCCTGACGGTGGTGCCGGCCCCGGTGCAGGCGGAGATGGCGGCGGTTCGGCAGAGAGATAGGGACACCATCAGCCCCCTCTTTCAAGACCTGCGGGAGACAAAGCCCGTCTA
This sequence comes from Acetanaerobacterium sp. MSJ-12, assembly GCF_018917875.1. Classification (NCBI taxonomy): domain Bacteria; kingdom Bacillati; phylum Bacillota; class Clostridia; order Eubacteriales; family Oscillospiraceae; genus Acetanaerobacterium; species Acetanaerobacterium sp. MSJ-12. Next base: position 213,710 of record NZ_JAHLPK010000002.1, read on the forward strand.
CGGGCAGATGCTCTCCTTCCTCAAAGAGCAGGGGGGCACCAGCGACCGGGTCTCGCTGGAGCTGGGCGGGGTGGCGGTGCTGGCCGCCCTCACCGACGAGAGCGCCTTCTCCTTTCTCCCGGCCGATCTGCAGTGGCGGCAGGGGGCGCTGGCATACGCCCCCGCCGAGGGAGAGGGGGACTGCCGGGTGGCGGCGGCCCTGACGGCGGTGACCGACGAGAAGTACCGGCGGGTCTCGGCATCCGGCGCCGGTGAGTTGGTCCCCGTTCCCCAGCTGTACGGGACTTTGGAGCAGACCTTTCGATACTGGTAGACCGGGCGCAAAGGGGGAAGCGAGATGGCAGGCGGGCAAACCGTACGGCGGGGGCCGCGAAGGGCCCTGCGCCGGCATCTGATCGAGGGGCTGGCGGTGCTCTATGCGGCACTCCTCCTCTTCTCTCCCCAGTGGGGCATCCCCACCGGGCTGTCCGAGCGCACCCCGGTGGTCATCGACTGCGACCCGGGCAGCGACGACGTGTTGATGTTGGGCTATGCCGCCGGGGCGGACCTTCTGGACGTGCGGGGGATCACGGTGGTGGGGGGGACGGGCACCCTGGCCCAGACCGGGCGCAATGCCCTCACGGCGGCGGCCCACTTTGGCCTTCACTGCCCGGTGGCCCTGGGGGCCGCGCAGACGGTGCGGGGCATCCCCTTCACCTGGCCGCAGGACGCGGGGGCCAACGGCGCCAACAACCTGACCCTCCCCTGGGAGGGCGGGCGCTCCTTTGACCCCCGCCCCGCCTGGGACCTGCTCTACGACCTGGCGGTGGAGGAGGGGGGGCAGTTGCAGCTGGTCTGCACCGGGCCCCTGACCAACCTGGCCCGGGCGCTGGAGGAACACCCCGACCTGCCCGGCTATTTGAAGCGGGTGGTGGTCTCGGCCGGCAGCGTCGATCTGCGGGCGGCGACCGCCGCCGGGGAGTACACGGCGGGCGGCGCGGGGAGCAGCCTGGCCTTGACCGCCCCCGACCCCAACGGCCAGGCAGACCCCGGCGCCCTGGAGGCGGTGCTGGCGAGCGGCCTCCCCCTCTACATTGTGGGGAACGACCGGTATGCGGCGGGGAGCAGATTGGTGTGTAAAGACAGCTGGACCACCTTTGCCAGCGAACCGCAGCTCTACGGGGCCATCTGGACCTACCCCATGAACGTCTACAAAAGCGGAGGGGAGGACAATGACGTATCGCTGTACGGCCTCGCCGCCCTCTACGCGGTGCTCGACGAGGGCGCCTACCGCTTTGCACCGGCCCAGCTGTGTCCGGCGGAAGGGCTGCTGGAGCGGGCGGTGCCGGAGAGGAGCGTGGTCGTCTACGACCCCGCGGGGCAGATGCGGATGATGGACCCCACCAAGGAGCGGGAGACCAGGGAGCCGGTCGAGCCAAACCTCCCCAGCGGGATGTTTTTCTGGGAGGAGGCGGACTACCTGACCCCCGCCGACCTGGAGGGGCGGACCCTGGTGCGGCTCACGGGGGAGGAAGAGGCCAACTGTCACCTGGCGGTGGAGCAGCGGGTGGGGACATCGGGCGTTGGAGAATGTGCGGTATTAGGTCCCATTTTTGACTGCCGGAACCAACTTGGAAAAAAGAGCTGACCTGCCAGAGAGGAGGAGAGAGATGCAGATGTTTTGGGAGAGGGGACGCCGCCTGGCGCAGGCGGTGCGGGCGCGGGCGGGGCGGGTTTTCTGCGGGGCCCTCGCCCTCTGGGTGGGGGTGATGGCCTTTTCGCCCCAGAGAAACATCCCCACCACCCTGACCGGGCGCACCCCGATCCTCATCGACTGCGACCCGGGGGGAGACGACGTTCTGGCCATCGGCCTGGCCGCCGGGACGGCGCTGCTGGACGTGCGGGGGATCACCCTCTGCAGCGGCGCGGGGACCCTTGCCCAGACCGGCCGCAGCGGGCTGACGGCAGCGACTTACTTTGACCTTCACTGCCCGGTAGCCCTGGGTTCCACCCGCAATTCGGCGGGAGAGGCCGTCGTCTGGGGGGAGGACACCGGCCCCACCGGCGCCGGAAACCTGGTCCTCCCCTTTGGGGGGGAGGAAGACTTTGACCCTCGCCCCGCCTGGGAGTTGATGTACGAGACCGCTGTCCAGGAGGGGGGCGCGCTGCAGATCCTCTGCCTGGGCCCCCTGACCAACCTGGCCCGGGCGCTGGAGGAACACCCCGACCTGCCGCAGTACATCCAGCGGGTCGTCTTTTCGGCGGGGAGCGTCTCCCTGACCGAAAATGGGGCGGTGGCCGGGGTGGGGAACGACGCCAACGGCCCGGCCGACCCGGCGGCCCTGCAGAAGGTGCTGGCCAGCGGCATCCCCCTGGTGATGATAGACGCGTCGATCTCTTTAGGCGATCACGGCACCCAGAAGGACCTGTGGACCCTCTTTGCCAGCCAGCCCAGGCTGTTTGACGCCCTCTGGAGCTATTGGGATGAAAAGGGGAAGCGCAACTTTGCCGCCGGCACCCTCCCGCTGGACGGCATTGCGGCGGTCTCCCTGCTGATCGATGAGACGACCCTGGTCCTCAAACCGGCCGACCTGGGCTATTGCGAGGGGCCGGTGACAGGGCTCGACGGGGAGTCCCTGGACGGGCGGGGGCGGGTGACGGTCACATCCGCGGCCGAGGGGGGGAGCCCCCACCGGGTGGCTGTGGCCTGCGCCATGTGGGACTGGCAGGGAAAGACCGCCCCGGCGCCGGTGGTGCTGCTCCACCAGTGCCGCAACCTTTTGGGCAGCGCGGCGGCGCTGTGACGGTGAACGGCAGACAGAAGAGAAGATGAAGACGGGGTGTTTGTATGAACCTGCTCAAGAAGGGAAAAAGCAAAAAACAGGTGCTGGCGGTCTGCGCGGCCACGGTGGCCTGTGCGGCCGCAGCGCTGGCGCTGACCGGCAAGGTGGCCGCCAAAAAGATCCAGGACATCCCCGAGGTGGCGGAGCGAAACGGTCTGACCCACATCGAGTCGGTCTTTCGCCGGCAAAATGGCGAGGGGTATGTCCTGCTGACCCGGGTGTTTCGCTGCCCCAACCCCAAGGGCCCGGGGCAGGCCTACAACTTGAGCGACGAGGAGATCAGCTACCTGCTCATCGACCTGCAGAGAAACATCCCCCAGGTGGCGCTGGAGGTGGGCGGTCAGCGCGTCGAGAGCGACCCGGAGCAGGTGGACGTCCACTACAACTGGGTGGCCGATCAATTCTTCGCCTACTACACGGTGCCGGTGGGACAGATCGGGGAGGCCGAGAGCGCCTACCTCACCTTAAACGACAGCGGGCAGAAGGAGCGGCCGGTCATCGACCTCTCCGACCAGCCGGAAGCGGTGCAGACGGTGCAGCTGGAGGGGGGGCGTTCGGTGGAGATCCGGGTGCAGTCGGCCAGCGCGGACGGCCGCAACCTGCTGGTGGAGTGCCTGTCCGACGGCGAGACCCAGATGGTCTACCCCGCCCTGGCCGACCTGGGGATGGCCGGCACCAACTGGCGGGCCCAGGAGACGGTGGAGAGCATGCTGGAGCAGAGCGAGGAGAGGAGCCTGTCCCTCTACACCCTCAAGCGGGTCCTCTCCCTCTACGAGCTCTTCTACCGCACCCCCAAGGTCTGGTACATGACCTTTGACAACCTGGCGGAGACCGTCTACGCCACCGCCGGCGAGGCGGTGTCCATCCCCAACCCGGCGGAGGGGGAGACCATCGAGCTGAACACCCCCTTTACCGTGGGCGGGCAGCGGTACCGCCTGAGCGCCGTCAAGCGCTCTAATGGGACGGTCTTCACCACGGTGGAGACCTACGGCGAGACCTCGTCCATCATCGCCCTCAAGGCCAATGTGGGCCCCGCCGGCAAGTGGGCGGAGTACCAGCAACCCGCCATCACCTACGAGCTGCGGGGGGAGGCGGCCAAGGGCACCTCCAGCCAGCAGTTGGAAGTTCTCGCCTCCCAGCCGGAGGGGATCGCCCTGGAATTCATGCCCTATGAGGCGCGGATCAAGTGGGGGTGGCCCGGCATCGTCCTCCCCCCGGAAAAATAAGTTTCTATAAAACTGGCTAAAACAGCGGCCTGTCGCCCCACACCCCGGGCGACGGGCCGCTGTCTTTTGCACCTGGAGATGGTGGAGATGGGGCTGCTCAGATGGGGGGAGCCGCTCGATGGGGGAGAAAAGAGGAGGATCCCCAATCGGCGGCTGGTTTTGCGTTTTTGGAGGCGAGAAGACGGCGGGATGGTCTCCCCAAACTCTGGCGGGATTGCCCCTTTTTTCAATCAGCGGGTCAGTTCCCCTCTTGGTCCGCGACATATAAAGGGCGCGTCCGGCCAAAGGCGCTGAGGAAGCGGTAGGTGGTTCTATGCTCCCGACAGTGGGCGGAGAGGTTGGCAGGGAGGGGAGGGTGCTGCGGCGGCAGTGTCTGTGGGAGAGGGGAGATCTCTCTCGGCCTCGGGGGGACCGCTCGCCTACCGGCAGCTGTCGCCCTGCCGATGGGGCAATGGGGGGCCGCCCAATCGAGGCCATCGGTTGAGGAACAGGCAGCACCCTGCTCCCGACGAAGGGGAAAAGGCTGATCGGGAGGGGAGAAGATGCCCAGCAGCAGTTGAAGTGGGGTCGGCATTCGCCCGATCTAGGGCAACCCCGCTTTACCGGTGGGTCGCCTCTGTGGCGGTGGGGGACAGGCCGCTGGGAGAAAGACTGTCCACCCGATGGAAGGGAGCGACCTCTGCCCCTGCGGTGGCGGAAAAAAGCCCCTCCATTTTTTGGCCTGTGGGATGGGGAAAGGGCAGCGTTTTGCCATCCCCCTTGACATGGGGGACAGAAAACACTGGGTGATCTCGACTGTGTGCTGTGCAGCCGGGCACACCCCATCAAATACGGGGACCTTATCCTTTTGGTACAGGGCCGATTGGTGTGTCTGCCGAGAGGGAATAGGGAAGCTGCTCTCCGGCTGTTGCCCCCCTGGGCAGGGTAGACCCCTGTGAGGGGGAGATGCGAACGGGCCTCTCTTCCCCTCTTCGCGAAACGGCCCGATCGCCGGCGGGGGCGAAGGGAAAAACGCAGCAGCGGGCCCGGCGGCCTGCCGTGTGGCAGGTGCCGGGCCCGCTGTGTAAAAAAGGAGGAGGAAAGGCAACGGTAGGGGACATCTCACCAGAGCGCGTGGAGGAAGCGGAAGGAGAGTTTCTTAAAGATGTTTTGGTCCTTGGACACCGAGCGGATGAACCGGTCGACAAAGACCAGGAATTCGCGGAACTGCTCCGGCGTCATCTGGTGTTGGCTGAAGCCGGCTTCCAGCACCAGCTCGATGATGGGCAGGGCCTCGCCGTGCTCCAGGTGGTCGCCAAAGGCCACCTCGATGCTGCTGGCCATCCCGTAGTAGGAGTGGGCGTGGGTGTAGCCGAAGGAGAAGAAGTCCAGCGCCTGCAGCAGGTAGCGGTAGAGGCGGATGATGTTGCGGCGGGGCTCGTCGGTCTCCAGGGAGCGCTTGAAGCGGTGGATGCGCACAAACCGGCGCAGGGCCAGAAAGACGGCGGCGACGGCGATCAGGCCGCCCAGCCAGGCGATGCCGGTCCAGATGATGGTGGTCCAGGGGGCATTTTTGAGGGGCCGCCGCCAGGTGTCGAAGATGGAGAGGGGGTCGTCCACCCCGTCAAAGGTGACGCTGCCCCCGCCGATGCTGTCGCTGGGGTCGCCGCTGCCGGTTCCGCCCCCGCCGGAGATGATGGGGGGCGCCACCTCGCCATCCACCACGGGCAGGGTGTCGTACTCGATAGAGCGGTCGGGGGTCATCTCCACCGGCACCCAGCCAAAGCCGTCCAGGTAGATCTCCACCCAGGCGTGCATGGCGCTGCCGCTGACCATGGTGCCCCGCCGCTCCACCAGGGCGTTGACCCCCAACAGGGGCTGCTCGATGGGGACCTTCTCGTCCTCCAGCCCGCGGCCGCTCAAGGCCTGGGGGGTGAGGGCGTAGCCCTCCACATAGCGGGCGGGCACGCCGGCCGAGCGCAGCATCATGGCGCCCGCCGAGGCGAAGTGGGTGGCAAAGCCGCTGTCCCGCTGGGTGAGGAAGTACTCGACAAAGTCCTGCCCGTCGGGGGTGGAGCCGGGGGCGGGGTTGTAGTGGTAGTGTTCGCTCAAATAGCTGCGGACCCAGTCGGTGTAGGTGGCCAGGTCGCCCGCCTCCGCCAGCGCCTGGGGGGTGAAGAGCTCGTCGGTGAGCACCTTCTGAATGTTGTCGGGCACCTGGGTGTAGGTCTGGTAGACAAAGCGGCGGTAGGCCGCCTCCCGCCGGGCGTAAGCCGCCGCGTCGCGGTCGCGCTGCGCCGCCTCCTGCAGGGGGGTGTCCATGTCCACCCCCAGCAGGTTGGGGGCGGTATAAAAGTCAAAGTCGTAGGAGCCGGCCCAGCGGTTGTTGTCGGTCCAGATGGTGCTGTCCAGGTCGGTCTGGGCGGTCTCCCGCTCGGGCAGCTCCTCCCCTTCGAGGAGGAGGGAGGGGTCGATCTCCTCCCCGATGTACCAGGGGTAGACCGCGCCGTAGGGCACATAGGTGAACTGCTTGAGGGCGGTGTCCTTGAGCCCTTCCACCGAGATGGTGGCATGGGAGAGGTAGACCCCTTTGAGCACCGGGTTGTCGATGGTGTCACAGAGGGCGATGTAGTCGCTGGGGAGGTTTTGGGGCGAGGTCTCCGCCTCGGAGAAGAGGGATCCGAAGGCCTGCCGGCCCGTCTGCTCGGCCTCCTCGTCCAGGGTGTCCCACCGGTCCCCCCGGTAGATCCCGCCCACATACCCCTTGAGGTAGATGGACTGGCCCAGGGTGGGGGTGCGGATCATCAGGTCGTTGGCGGCGTCGTAGTTGCGCCAGATGCCCAGGCGGCTCAACTGCCCGCGGTAGAGGTTGAGGATGCGGCTGGGCTGTTTCTCCATCGACACCTCGGAGAGCTTGTGCCCGGCGCCGTTGCGAAAGGAGGTAAAGGCCCGGCTGTTGTACAGCGGCGGCGAGATGATGAGCCCGCCCGCCGCCAGGCAGCAGAGGCAGAGGCCGACGAGGACACAGCCGCTCTTGAGGGCGGTGGCGTAGCGGTAGTTGTAATTTCGGTAGTCCACCCGAAAGGCGCGGGCCTTTTTCTCGATTTTTTCGGAGAAGTCCCTCTTGGCGCGGGGGTGCCGGGTGGCCAGGTGCAGGGAGAGCACCAGCGCGTAGGAGGCGGCCAGCAGCAAGAAGGGGAGGTAGGAGGGGGTGAGGCCGTAGAAGAGCCCCGGGAGCAGCGGCAGGAAGGTGGCCGCCAGGTAGAGGAAAATGTTGGGCCGGTAGAGGATGGCCACCCCAATGACAAAGAGGATGCAGCAGAGGGCAAAGTTCACAAAGAAGCGCTCGCTGGCCGGCTGGTCGTAGAGGGGCGGGATCCGGTAGGGGATCAAAAATTCAAAGGTGTGCCAGTTGAGCAGTTCGATGACCCGGTTGAAAAACATCTCAAAGCCGAAAAAGAGGGCGTCGCTTTTGAAGAGGCCGAAGGAGACGGCTGCAAAGAGGACCACCCCCGTCCCCGCCAGGGGGTATTTAAAGAGGGTGTAGAGCAGGCAGACCCCCACCAGACAGACCCCCAGCGCCACCGGGGAGACAAGGCTCACCGGCAGCTGGTAGAGGGTGAGGAAGCTGGCCAAAAAGGAGAGGGCGCAGAGCCCCAGCAAAAACAGCCGCACATACCACTTGGCCTGGGGGGCGCGCCGCTCCAGGGCGAGGGAGGTGTCCCGCAGAAGGACGATGTCGTCCCCCTCCAGCGGGGGGAGGGGCGCCGGGTGGCGCAGTTTGTAGAGGAGGGAGGGTTTCTTGCCGCGCTTTTTCTTCGCTTTCAAAGTCCAGTCCCCCCTCTCACAGAATCAGGGCCTGCAGGGCCCCTTCCGGGTGGTCGGAGTCCACACAGATACAGCGGATGCCATACCGGTCCAGCACCGGCATGTCGCAGTGGTCGAAGTCGTGGATGTAGAAAAAGGTAAAGGGCTCCCGGTGCTCCATCCCCATCTGCTCGATGGGGCCGGTCTCGATGATGGGGGCCAGGTAGAGTACCTGGGCGCTCTTAGCCACGGTGAAGTTCTGGCAGTAGGCCTGCAGGGCATAGATCTGTTCGGTGTAGCTGGCGGCGTCAAAGAGGTCGTCCAGGCAGCCAAACAGGTCGGCCTCGTCGGTGATCCGGTGGGAGGCGAGCCCCCCGTTTTGCAGGTCGTACCAGTAGACGGTGTGCTCGATCCCCTCCTGCAAAAAGAGGGGGGAGAGGACACAGAGGGTCTCCAAGATGGCGTCGAGGTAGTTCTTGTCCTCCCGCGAGCCGGAGACCCGGTAGAGCTCCAAGAAGATGCAGGTGGTGTCCTGCAGGGGGAAACTGGACTCCTTGACGATCATCTCGCCCACCTTGGCGGTGAGTTTCCAGTGGATGTGGTTGATCCGGTCGCCGGGCTGGTATTCCCGCAGCTTGAAGGTCTCGGAGGAGTCGTCCCCCCGCCGGTGGCGGGAGAAGGTGTTGCTGTCGGGCACGTGGCGGAAAAAGTCCACCCCGATGCGGGCGGCCGAGTCCACAAAGGCGGGCAGCACCGGCAGCACGAGGCGGCTGTTCGGCTCCAGCCGGATGCAGGTGATCCCCAAAAAGTCGTACAGTCGCACCTCGCCCAGGGAGAAGGTGATCTTCCCGGTGTGGCGGGGGGCCACCGAGTAGGAGATGGTCTGGGTGTTTTTGGAGAAGACGGGGGTCTCCACCACCGTCCGGTTGGGGTCGCCGTAGAACTGGTGGCGGGCCAACAGCTCCACCTGGCAGCGGGCGATGGGCAGCCGCCCCCGGTTTTTGATCTGTAGCTGCAGGGAGAACGACTCGCCCCGCCCCAGGGAGTGGGGGCCGGGCAGCAGCTCTACCTCGACTTTTTTGGCGCAGTGGCGCAGCAGCAGATAGAGCCCCAGGGGGAGCAGCAGCGCCATGGCGAAGGCCAGCATGGACAGGTACTCCCGGTAGGAGAAGGCGAACACCGCCATGGCGACGCAGAACGCCCCGTAGATGATGCGCGCTTTTTTCACGGGAACATCCCCTTTCGGCGTCTTCTACTGTTGGTCGAGCAGGCTCTCGGTGATTTGTGGGGCCGGGGTGTCGTTGAGGATCTCCTGCAGCAGGGTCTTGGCGGTGACCCCGCCGACCCGCGCCTTGGAGCCCAGCACCAGCCGGTGGGCGCCCACGTCGAAGAAGGTCTCCTGCACGTCGTCGGGCACCACGAAGTCGCGGCCGTAGAGGTAGGCCATGGCCTTGGCCATCCGGACGTGGGCCAGGGCGCCGCGGGGGCTCATCCCCAGGGTGATCATGGCGTGGTTGCGGGTGGCCTCGGTCAACTGGGCCACGTACTCGTAGATGGCCTTGTGCACGGTGACCAGCTGGGTCTCCCGCTGCATCTGCAAAATTTCCTCCCGGCTGGCCTGGGGGATGACCTCGTCCAGCGGGTTGCTGTCGTGGCGGCGCTCCATGATGGTGATGGTGCTCTCCACGTCGGGGTAGCCCATGGAGAGGCAGATGAGGAACCGGTCCAGCTGCGACTCGGGCAGGATCTGGGTGCCGGCCGAGCCCACCGGGTTCTCGGTGGCGATGACGATGAAGGGCTTGGGGGTCTCGCGGGTGACCCCGTCCACGGTGATGCGGCCCTCCTCCATCACCTCCAGCAGGGCCGACTGGGTCTTGGAGGAGGTGCGGTTGATCTCGTCGGCCAAAAAGAGGTTGCAGACCGCCGCGCCGGGCTTGTACTCAAAATCGCCCAGCTGCTTGTTGTAGATGGTGAAGCCGGTGATATCCGAAGGCATGACGTCGGGGGTAAACTGCATGCGGTGGTAGTCCAGCGAGAGGGCCTTGGAGAAGGCCATGGCCAGGGTGGTCTTGCCCACGCCGGGGATGTCGTCGAGGAGGACGTGACCCTGTGCCAGCAGGGCCATGAGGATCTTGGCGGCGATGTCGTCCTTGCCGACCACTGCTTTTTTGATTTCAGAAAGGATGCGTTGCGCCTTGGGGTTATACGTGTGCTCCATGCTTTCACTCCCTTTTTGCTCTGTCCGCGCGGCCGCCTCCCCGCGGGGCGGGGCGACAGGGCGGCCGTTTGCTATAACAACAGTATACATGAGCAAATTTTTTCATACAACCTGACGGAGGTTACAAAGTGTTACAGTTGGGTTACAGCGCGGCGAGAGCGCGGAAAAGAGGGGGGCGGATCTGGTTGACAAACGGGCGCGGATGGGCTAAAATATAAAAGCTGTGTTACGAATATCCAGCAATTTTTGGTGTGCTGCGCTGTAACACAAAGGCTGACGAGGCGTAGCTCAGTTTGGTAGAGTGCCTGGTTTGGGACCAGGATGCCGCAGGTTCAAGTCCTGTCGCCTCGACCAATTTTTTTGTTGACAACGCGAAAAGAAGATGGTATAATCCATACCGTTGTCACATTTGCTGGTGTAGCTCAGTTGGTAGAGCAGCTGATTTGTAATCAGCAGGTCGGGGGTTCAAGTCCGTCCACCAGCTCCATTGAAAAGAGCCGGCCAATGTGGCTACTAAAATAAAATATGGTGGAGTTCCCGAGTGGCCAAAGGGGGCAGACTGTAAATCTGTTGCGTTTCGCTTCGATGGTTCGAATCCATCCTCCACCACCAGATGATACGAAGGTAGGTTTTTGTAGTTTCTTTTTGGAAATGTACAAAACATACCTTCGTTTTTTATTATTGTAATTATGTATTTGTCGAATTTTCTGCATAATAATCTATTTCTACTTGTTCAGGTGTTCGTGCTTTCAACCGATGATGAGGTCGTTCATAATTAAAAAAGTGAATGTATTCCTCTACTGATTGTATTAGTTCTTCTGCAGTGAAATAAGCATGACGATGTAATTCTTCTTTTTTCATACAGGCAAAGAAAGACTCTGCTACTGCATTATCGTGCGGAGAACCGGGGGCTGAGAAAGATTGTTTCACTTTCTTTTTCCGAAGATATTGGCGAAACTCGTAAGAGACATATTGTGAGCCTTGATCAGAATGAAAAATTAGATTAGATGGGCAATCACGTTCCTGAAAAGCTCGTTTAAAAGCTTCTTTTGATTGTGCTGTATTGTTAGAGGTTGATACTTCGTAAGATATAACTTTTCTGGAGAATAAATCGATAATAACGCAGATATAATAAAATGTCTTATTTACCATCACATGTGTTGTATCACTGACCCAAACAATATTTGGAGCTTCTGTTGTAAAGTTTCGTTTTAATCTATCTTTTCGAAACTGTCGATGATAAATATTATTATCATATCGGGAGGGTTTCTGTGCTTGACAGCAAAGATTCATTTCCTTCATTAATTCTCGTATCTTTTCAATAGCAACAGTGTATCCTATTTCTTTTAATTTGATGCGAATTTTGGGCGCTCCAAATCTCTGCTTGCTTTCTTCAAATATTTTTTGAATAAGTGGACGAAGCTCATTATCTCGCAATTCATAACTGGTCGGAATATCTTTATGACGAATTCTATGATAAAGTGTTGTATGATTTACATCAAGTGCTTTACATACAAGCATCATTCGAAAATCGTAATGTTCCATTAATTCTAAAGCTGCATCAATTCGGTTTTTTAGAGGGGATTTTGGGGTGCAGCCGCTGATACGGTAGATCTCGTTTTCAGCCTTTAAACGTTCTAATTCTCTCTGCAAGGAGAGAATATTACCAGCCGAATACATTTTTCCCTGAGATTTCACAATTGGTTTCATATCTGAAAACCTGTTGTAGAGGGAGCTTCGGGAAACATTATAGCTTTTACAAAGATTAGATATGCTTTCTCCTGATTTGTATTTTTGATAGAGCATTTGTTTAAATTCATCTGAATAGGTTTTAGGCATAATTAAGTTTTCTCCTTTCTGTTGACTTTGACTATTGTAACAAAATTATCAGCTACCATAAAGGTCCATTGATTTATCATTTATCTTTCTTCAAAAAAGCCTAAAGTTAATGAAGGTAGAAACAAACAGAGCTTACTTCTAATATCAGAGAAAATGAATACCTGCAAAAAACAGCACCGATGTCCTCCAAGCGAGGTTCCGGTGCTGTTTTTTTATGAAACGACGCCTCAAATCATATTAACATATACGTATAAATGAGGATTTTCCTCAATCTAATATTGATTTATTTGACAAATTGTATTATAATCGACTTGAGGGAGTGAAAATATGCTAACTAAGTTTGTTTTCCGTAATTTTAAGTCTTTTCGAGATGATACGATATTGGATTTGTCTGCGTCGAAAATTACAGAATACGCAGATCACTTATTTGATACTGGAATTGAAAAGGTTTTGCCGACTGTCGCTATCTATGGAGCCAATGCAAGTGGCAAATCTAACGTTTATCAGGCTTTCGAATATATGAGCCAGTATGTTGTAAACTCATTCAAATTTGGTGGAGATGACGATTCAAACCAAAAATCAGACTTTGGTTATATGAAACCTACGCCTTTTTTGTTTGATAGCAAAAGCAAAAATCAAGAGTCTTTATTTGAAGTTTCCTTTGTAGATACAGGTAGCGAATCAATAAAATCATATCAATATGGCTTTGCGGTAAATTCACAGGGAATTACACGAGAATGGTTGAATCGAAAAGCTAAAACCGCAAGAGCTTATAAACGTATTTTTTATCGGGATGCCGAAACATTAGATTTAACTGGAATTCCTGTCAAATACCGTGAAAACTTAGAAGTCTCCTTGGAACGAGAGGTTTTGATTTCCTCCTTGGGAGCCAAACTGAAAATCTCCAAACTCAAATTTATCAGAGATTGGTTTTTACAAAATGAATTTGCGGATTTTGGGGATCCCGCTGAAAGTTTCTTTATGTCTCGTTTTTTACCTGCGGGGTTCGTTGATAATCAAGAAGTGCAGGATAATGTTGTAAGATTCTTTTCTGCTTTTGATGATTCCATCAAAGGGTTCCATATACAAAAGGTTACTTCCTCTGATTCTGATAAAAAGGAAGAGCATTATACAATAGACGCTATTCACTCGATGATTGACTCTGATGAAACCGCCTCTATTCCCCTGCATTTAGAGTCTGATGGAACGCTGAAAATGTTTGCATTGTATCCGGTTCTGCAAGAGGTGTTAGAACGTGGCAACGTATTGTTCATAGACGAACTTAATGCAAGACTACACCCTTTGCTTGTAAAAAACTTTATCCATACATTTTTGACTCCTGAATTAAACCCCCATAGGGCACAATTGGTTTTTACGACCCACGATACATGGCAACTATCCACTGATATTCTCCGACGTGATGAAATTTATTTTACACAGAAGGATAAACAGGGCATTTCACATTTATATTCATTGGCCGATTGCGTTGATGAAGATGGTGTTAAAATCCGGAAGGATGAAAACTTTGAGAAGAACTATTTGAACGGGAAATACAAAGGAATCCCAGATATTAAAAAATTTGATATCATGGACTCAGTTAAATGCAAAGAAAATCTCTCATAAGTATAACTATTAAAGAGTTTGTGACCAAAATATAAACTTAAGAGAATGGAGATGAGCGAGTGGATTCGCAAATTAATTCAGTTATAAATGGAGAGCAAACAACTGAAATAAAGCAGACTTTTTTATCAAATGCCATTTCTGATATTGCAATTTATATTCAACTTGCCGATACTAAGGTATCGATCATCATGGGCTCCCTTGTAGCTCTTTTAGCAGGCATTTTGTCTTGTTATGAATCTATATTACAACTAATTTCAAAAATAAAACCTTGTAGTTGGTTAGGGACAATAATTGCTATTTTTACCGTATGGCTCTTTATAAGCTTTATTGCTGTTTTTGTATTTGGAATTTTAACTATTCGCGGACATGTTTCAAAAATTGGATACCAGTCAAAATGGTTTTTGGCGAACTCTCCTAAAGAGTATTCTTTTGATACATATAAGCAAGATATCAATGCAATGACAGATCAAGATATTATTGAAAATATGGCAGCGGAATTATATAAATTAAACGATATCAACCAACAAAAATCCAAAACCATGAAATGGGTAATACGGTCTTTTGCTTCTACTCTGATTGCAACTGCCGTTCTTGGATTTTTATTGCTATCTTATAATTGGTAAGGAGAACTTTATGGCTATAGATGTAACTGCAATTTATAAAAATACTTTAAAACATTACGAACAAGCGAAAAATAATCTTATTCTAAAAGAAGAGAGAGGAATTTTTGCACACTCCGCCATTTCAGATGTGATCCCCGGTTTCAAAGCCGAAAAACTTGAATTTGGCTCTTATGATAAAGAAAACTTTGCAGTACTATTTGTAGATATGCGTAGATCTACTGAAAGGGCTCAAAATGTCGGCCCCGAAAAGACATTTTTGACAATGCACATATTTCTTACTGCCCTTCTTGAGGTGGTTGAATACTATCACGGAAAGGTTATCGATATTATGGGAGATGGACTGATGGTGTTCTGGGGCGGAAAAGAAGCACGTGCGAAAGATAATATGGTTAAATCCATTGCAATTCAAAATGCAGGGTTATGTGGACGTGACATGCTAAAAGTGCGTGAAGCAGTTATAAACCCCATTATTGATTGCGAAAAACTCGGTACTCCGATTAGCATTGGAGTAGGAGTTACATTTGACAGCGTAGTTGTTACTAAAATTGGAACGGCTGATTCATACGACGTAAAAGCCTTTGGAGATTGTATTAACATAGCTTCTCACTATGCCAGCGAAACCGAGAATAAGGTGAAAGTATCCAAGAAAATAAAGAATGAATGGCCTAAAGGTGAAGGAGGAACCATACAATTTCTTTCTACTAAAGATGGTGAATCTTATTATCTTGAATCGAATAAATAAGAACGAGGTACGTTATGGCTAATGATAAGATTGTAACAGTAGAGGTAGAACTATTATTAACCGCTATTGAGCGGATTACTTCTAGTGAAGTGCTTGAAAAAGATATAAATAGTAAATTACCTTTGACTACTGATTTGCCGGATGCAAATAAAATTTATCATGGAAAAGTTTCTGTACTTTTTGTTGATATGCGTGGCTCAACAAAATTGCCAGACAAATTTAGCTCAGATCAACTTGTTAAAATATATAGGAGCTATATCCGCACCGTTGTACAAGCGATACGTTACTCTGGGGGTGTCGTAAGGGATTTCATGGGCGATGGAGTCCTTGCCGTATTTGTAGATGATATAGACGGTAAATCTGTAGATAAATCAGTTCGTGCTGCCAGATATATTACAACTGCTATTGATAAATTTCTCAATCCAATACTCGATGAAAAGATTAAACATAGAATTTCTTATGGTATCGGCATACATACAGGAGAAATTTCTCTTTCCAAAGTGGGCATGAAAGGAAAAGAACAAGACACAGATAGCGAAAACGAGTTTGGTATCGCATGGATTGGAAATAGTACAAATCTTGCATGTAAGTTTAGCAGTGCAGTCGATCGTGGGACGATTTTTATAAGTGCATCTACCTATGCAGAACTCTCGGACATAGAAAGTAAGCAAATGTGGAGAAAAATTGAATTTAGTAAAGGTAGTAATACATTAAGTGGCTATATAGCAGAACATTACTATTTGCAGCTTGATCAAGATGTGGAGCCTTGTGTTGCCACTGATGGTGATGATACTTTAAGACAGGGAGATGAAGTGGGGATTGGAATACAGAAACAGTTATCATCTATAGTCGAAAAAGCGTTGGAATTGGGAAGGAAAGAACAGTCTCTTCAGGATAGGGAAGAAAAACTTAATATAAAAGTTGCAGAGATTAATCGTAAAGAAAAGGAAAATTTTGAAAGAGAAAAGTCATTATATAAGAATGAATATGATTTTTATTGCGATATTCTTGGCAGTGGGCACTGTAAGGCAGCATATGTAAAGGAAATGGGGCAAGATTTCTGGGAGGAAAATTTAGAAGATGCAATTGCTGCTGGTGCAAAACTGGGGAAAGATGAGCATAAAGTGAAGCAAGAAATAAGCTATGCAATGGTTAGCATTTATGAGGATTTGGAGATTTATGATAAAGCGTATGATTTTTTAGTTGAACAAGCTGCTGGGCATCCATGGCTTCATTTGTCTACGGTACAAAAAATTGTGGCAAAAGTGCAGTATTGTGACAGACTAAAATCTGCTATATATAAACGTTTGGCTAAAAATGATTTATCTGCAGATTATAGATACGAATTTGAAAAAATAAAGAATTGGTTGGCTCAATATAAACCTTAAATTTAAATTTTCAAAAAAATTTTTTGAAACACCCCGGAAACCGCATAGTTACTGGGCGCCAGTAATTTCGGTCACCAAACACAAATTGAGTCTGGACGCGATCTGCGCTCCAGGCTCTTTTTTGTCAGAGTGGGGCGTCCGCCTCCAAGGGCATCTCAAGTGCCTATCCCTTTCGCGCCTGTGGTGCCATTCGCCCTCCACCGGCTTTTTATCTGGAGATGTTGACCCGCGCCTTGCGGCATGCAGATCGCTTCCCCCATCTAAAAAATGCAGAGCAATTTGCTCTGCATTTTTTGTTGCGGCGCCGCACCCGGAGACGGGGCAGTCCGTCTCGCTGTTTTAGAGCCGCTTTTCACGCAAGGCAAAAGTGCGGTTTTCCTTTAAAAAGCACCTGCCGGCCACAGGGGGACAGTGGGCTTTCTGCCAGCGGAATGGCGCGCAGTGGTTTTCAACGGCGCTTGCCGGCGAAGAGGGGGCCCTTTGAGAGCGCTTCTCGAAAAGGGGCGGCGCTCCCTTTTGGGGAAAGGCGGCCAATTTCAAAGAGTCGGCCGCCTCTTTCTCTCGTTTTGTCGATGGCAGAGGGGGCCCTTCTCCCCTTCCCCGTCGCACCCCACGGCTCTGACAGTGCGGGCGGAGAAAACAGCCGGTTTTCACCCGCCGGATCGAGCGCGTTTTTTCAGGGCGGGGCAAAGGCGATTTCTAGCAAAAGAACTTTCCATCATTTACCTGTGCGCAAAATTCGACAAAATCCTCTACAATCAAACAGGTGGCCAGACAGTGAGAGGGAAGGAATTTGCAGAGAGGTAGGGGAAGGTCGATATGGGAAGAACGGTCAAGGAGTATATAGCGCATCTGGAGAGGGAGGAGAGAAGTCCCGCCACCCTCGGTCAGTATCGCCGGGACATCGAGGCGTTTCTCCGCTGGATGTCGGGGCGGGAGCTCACCAAGGAGCGGGTGATCGGCTACAAGGGGCACCTGCAGGAGGTGTATCGGCCGGTCAGCGTCAACGCAAAGCTGGCGGCGCTCAACGGCTTTTTTTCGTTTTTGGGCCGGCACGACCTGCGGGTGAAACAGTTGAAGATCCAGAGGCAGGCGTTCTGTCCCAGGGAGCGGGAGCTGTCCAAAGCCGAATACCTGCGCCTGGTCCGCGCGGCAGAGACCCGGCGCGGCGACAGGCTCTCGCTGCTGATGCAGACGATCTGCGCCACGGGCATTCGCGTGTCGGAACTGCACAGCATCACCGCCGAGGCGGTGGAGAGGGGGGAGGCGGTTCTCCAGCTCAAGGGGAAGACCCGGGTGATCTTGCTGACGGGAAAGCTGCGGAAAAAGCTGCAGCGCTATCTGCGCCGGCAGGGGATCAGCAGCGGCCCGGTGTTCATCACCCGCACCGGGCGGCCGCTGGGCCGCTCGAGCATCTGGCGGATGATGAAGTCGCTCTGTACAGAGGCCGGGGTGGAGCGCAGCAAGGTCTTTCCGCACAACCTGCGGCACCTGTTTGCGCGCTGCTTCTACTCTGCCGACCGGGACCTGGCGAAGCTGGCCGACATTTTGGGCCACTCCAACATCAACACCACCCGCATCTACATCGTCTCTTCCGGCAGGGAACACCGCCAGCGGATGGACGCCTTGAAACTGGTGCTCTAAAAATAAAAAAACTACATAATCTGCATTATGTAGCGGGTGTCAGCTGAAACGATCTTAACTTTTTATCTATATTACCATTCTCTTCCTGTAACCGTCAAGGGCCCCAATGGATGTTTTACAAATACAGGCACTAGAAAGAGACCTCCCGACTCTCTTTTTTCGGGAGGCCTGACTTGCTGTGCGCATTTGTCTGCCCGGCGGCTGCAAATGTCCATTTTGCGGGGCAGGGCGGCTGCTCCTTTTGCCCCTGTTTTGCCCAGGTGTGCACATAATGCAGATTATGTGGCAATTTGGGGGAATTCAAGGGGAACTGCCAACGGGTTCTCTTGAAGAATAAAAAGGAGGCATACATATGGGCAAAGTAAAGATGTCGAAGAAACTCTTGTCCCTGGCGCTGTGCGCGGCAATGGCCATATCCATGGGCAGTGTCACCGCCTTTGCGGCAGAGGCGACGGTTTCCACGGCGGACGAGCTGACCAGCGCTGTCCAGAGCGGCGGCACAGTCAAACTCGGGGCGGATATCGAGCAGAGCGTCGTCGTTCCGGCGGGGGTCGCCGTCACCCTGGACCTCAACGGCAAGACCCTGACCGCCAAGGACAAGGACGCCATCTGCGTGAGCGCCGGCGCCACCCTCGAGGTGATCGACTCGGTGGGCGGCGGCAAGGTGCAGGCAGCGGTGAAGGGCTATGCCGCGGTGTTCAACAGCGGCAAGACCACCCTGTCCGGCGGGTACTACACCCGCAGCGCCAACCAGTGGTACACCATCTGCAACCACGGCGAGATGACCATCAACAAGGGCGTCACCGTAAAGACCACCGTCGACACCGTCTCCAGCTTGATTGAGAACGGCTACTCCTCTTATGCTGCGGCCAGGCCCAACGAGCGCAACAACTACGTGGAGGGCGCCAACAGCGCCAGCCCGACGCTGACCATCAACGGCGGCTCCTTCACCAGCGCCGGCTACAACCCCGTCAAAAACGACGAGGGCGGCGTTCTGAACATCTACGACGGCACCTTCAGCTGCCCGACCTACGAGGGCGCTGTGGTGCAAAACTGGAACATCGCCAACATCTACGGCGGCACCTTCACCGCCAGCGGCGACGTGGCCTGCGTCGTCTCCAACGGCAGCTGGGGCGACCACGCCAAAGGGCAGCTGGCCATTGAGGGCGGCACCTTTGTGGTGGACGACCAGGCCGCCAACGCCAAGCTGTTCTCCAACGGCCAGGGCTCTGGAACGGGGGGCTCGGTCGCCATCAAGGGCGGCGACTACACCGGCGAGTTTGACAGCGCCCTCATGGACGCCTACTACGACACCAGCATCTCCGCCGGCACCTTCACCTCTCCCGACGCGGCGGACTACGCCGTGCAGAGCGCCGTTGCCGCCTCTCTGAACTCCACCGGCAAGACCTATATCGGCACCGCCGCCGAAATCAACGAGACCCTCAACGAAAAGGCCGCCAAGGGCGACAAGGTGACCGTCCTGTGCGGCGATGTGGACCTGACCGGCCTGGACCAGGTCGCCGTCACCAACACCGGCAGCGGCAATGTCACCGTCAACGATGTGCCGGTCGCCGACACCCCTGTCACCACCCACGGGGCCGTCACCGCCGTTGCGGAAAAAGCGCCCACCTGCACCGAGGACGGCAACATCGCCTACTGGTACTGCGCTGACTGCGGGAAGTACTTTGGCGACAAAGAGCTGACCAAAGAGATCGCCCAGGCGGACACTGTGGTGAAGGCCACCGGCCACTCCACCGGCGCCGAGTGGGTCTCCGACGGCAGCCAGCACTGGCATGCGTGCACCGTCTGCGGCGAAAAGGTCGAGGAGGCCGAGCACACCTTCAAATGGGTGATTGAAAAGGAGGCCACCGCCACCGAGAAGGGGAGCAAGTACGAGGCGTGCGCCGTCTGCGGCTTCAAGAAGGCAGCTGTGGAGATCCCGGCCACCGGTGAAGCGGACGCCGACGGCGAAAAGTCCGACACGGCGCAGACCGGCGACTTCGGCGGCATGGGGCTGTGGGTTGCCCTTCTGCTGGTTTCCACCGCGGGGCTGACCGGCGCTGCCCTCTGCGGCAAGAAGAGAAAGTACAACAAATAGCGCCTTTTGAAAGGAGCGCCCTGCGGGCAGACCGCGGGGCGCTCTTTTTGTCTGGACAGGCGCCCTTTGGCGGCAGAGAGGGAAGGGCGGAAGAGGGGGTGGCGGCCGCCCAAAAGGTCTGCCGCTGGGTGGTTTTTCCCCTGAAAAGCGGGCGGCAAATTTGCACGCCCCCTTTTAAACAGAGCGATTTCCTGATAAAATGGAGCAAATGGCGGATGCGTCCGCAGTGGCAGTGGAAAGGAGGGCGGAAGATGAACGGTCCCCAAACGCCGGAGGAGTTTTGTCGGTTCCTCTGGCACCAGTACCTAGTGGAGCGCCGCTACGATTTCTTGGCGGAGGTCGTCGACCCCGCGCTCAGCGTCATCGGCACCGGCGCGCACGAGGTCAGCCGCAATGTCGAGGCATTTGAGGCGGCCATGGCGCGGGAGAGCGGGGAGTGGAACGGCAGCTTCCTCATCAAAGACCAGTGGTATCAGACGACCGCCCTCTCGGACGGGTGCTGCCTGGTGATGGGGGAACTGGTGGTGCGGGAGAGCGCCGCCGACGGCCTTCCCTACGACTTGCACTTTCGCTTTACCGTGGTGCTGCGCAAGGGGGACGGGGGCTGGAAGCTCGTCCACGTCCACCAGTCGGTCCCCGACCCCAACCAGACCCAGGATGAATTTTTTCCCCACCGGATGTTGGAGCAGACCGGCCAGCAGATCATCTACAATCTGCGCCACGACTCGCTGACAGGGCTGCTCAACCGCCTGTATTTGACCGAGACGGCCAGCCGGCTCATCGGCAACGGCCCCCAGGGCTGGCTGCTGGTGCTGGACATCGACCGCTTCAAAGACATCAACGACAACTTTGGTCACCCCTTTGGGGACAAGGTGCTGGTTTCGCTGGCGCAGAGCATCAAGAGCGCCTTTTCACAGGCGGTGGCGGGCCGGGTGGGGGGAGATGAATTTGTCGTCTACCTGCCGGGCGAGATGTCGCAGGCGGCGCTCGAGCGGCTGTTGGCCCGCTTCAAAGGGGATTGGGCAGAGGGCCAGCAGGCGCTGCGGGCGGGCCGCCCCATCACCGTCAGCATCGGCGTCTCCCAGTGCCCGCGAGACGGCGCGGATTACGAGACCCTCTGGCAGCGGGCGGACGAGGCCCTCTATACGGCCAAGAAAGGCGGCCGAGACCAGGTCTGCTTTCGCCGGGGCGGGAAGTGACGCCCCCGCGCACAACGGAACAAACGGCCTGCACGCGGCGCAGGTCGTTTTTTTCGCCGGGCGGGGGAGGGCCGCGGCGGACGGACGCGCAGTCCCTTCCTTCGACCAAGAATCAGTGCCCCACAGCGCCGTGAGCGGGGGAAAAGGAGGTCTTTTGTGAACCAGACAGAACAGCTCTCCAACTGGCTGAACTACCTCATCATCGCCTTTTACATCCATCTGCTCGTGCCCAGCCGCTTTTCGGGAAAGCGGGCGGCGGCGGTGCTGACGGCGGGGAGTTTGGCGACCTTTTTGTTCAGCCTCTTTTGGTTTCTCTACAAGGGGCGCGCCTTTGTCATGACTTTCAGCGCGCTGATCATCGTGTTGCCGGTGCTTCTGCTGTCCCTGTTTTACGCCAAGTACCGGGACGCGCGAACGATTTTTACGGTGGTGACCATCTGCTCGATCATGATGGGGGTGGGCATCGTCGGGGAGATATGGAAGCACTTTTTGAGTCCCTGGGCGGAGATCCCGCTGGAGATGGCCCTGCACCTGGCGCTGCTGACAGCCATCGCCCGGGTGTTTCAGGAGCAGTTTTTCTTGATCCAGGAGCGGTTTCGCCGCCTCTGGCTCCTCCTCACCGCCATCCCCCTTCTCTACTGCGAGATCTTTGACCTGTTGGCGGAGTCGGCGCGCCTCTCCCCCTACCGCGGAGAGGGCACGGCCGTCGTGCTGATGGCGGTCTGCGCCATGATGGCCACCTATGTGCTGCTGCTCCTCTTTTTCCGCCAGCTGCGAATGCAGCTGGAACAGGAGCGGGCCAACCAGATCTTGATGGCTCAAGTCGAGATGATGAAGGCCCAGGAACAGGCCATCTTGCGCAGTGAAGACCGCATCCGCATCTACCGGCACGACCTGCGCCACTACCTGCAGATCGCCGACGAGCACCTGCGCGGCGGGCGCTACCAGGAGGCGCAGAAGGTTGTAAAAGACCTGGACGAGCAGGTGTCAAAGAGCACGGCCGTGCGCTGCTACTGCAAAAACCTCACCGTCAACGCCGCCCTCTCGGGGTACCTGCGGCGGGCCGAGGAGGAGGGGATCGCCGTCCGCTCGGCGCTGGAATTCCCCGACCCCCTGCCCGCGGAGGAGTTGGAGTTGGCGGTGGTGCTGGCCAACGCGGTGGAAAACGCCCTGCACGCCTGCCAGAAGATGCCCGAGGGCGCCCCGCGCAGCATCGTGCTCAGCGGCCAGGTGGTGGGCTCCAGCTTTTTGCTGGAGATCGCCAACACCTACCGGGGGGAGATCGCCATCGACCCCAAGACGGACCTCCCCCTCCCCGAGGGGGAGGAGCACGGCGTCGGCACCAAGAGCATAATCGCCTTTGCCCACAAGTACGGCGTCCTGCTCGACTGCAGCGCCGAGGGGGGCTGGTTTGTGCTGCGGCTGCTCTTTCAGATGGAGGGGCGCTAAAGGGAGACATTTGTGCCGGTGCCCCGGTTGTGGTACAATGGCTGCAACCACCCGCGCGCTGGCGCGGGAGAAAAAGAGGGGGGTGACGGGGTGAAGATCGCCATCTGCGACGACGATAACGAGCAGTTGTGCGCGCTGGAAGAGAGCCTCTCCCAGTACCGATGGGAGCGCGACTGCGAGATGAAGCTGTGCCAGTACAGCTCCTCCGCCCAGCTGCTGGGTGAAATTCAGGGCGGCACGCGCTACGACCTCTACCTCCTGGACGTGTTGATGCCGGAGGTGAACGGCATCCGCCTGGGGGAGGAGATCCGCCGGACCGACTGGGAGGCGGCGCTGGTCTACCTGACCTCCTCCCGCGACTTTGCGCTGGAGGCCTACGGGGTGAGCGCCTTTCAGTACCTGCTCAAGCCGGTGGAGAGGCAGACCCTCTTTGCCCTGCTGGACGCCCTTCGCACCTGGCGGCAGACCGGCAGCGCCCCCCAGTTTGCCTTTAAGAGCAAGGCGGGGCTCACAGTGGTCTACCAGAGCGAGATCCTCTATGTGGAGTACCGCAACCACATCCTCTATTTTCACCTGGAAAGCGGCGAGACGCTGCCCTCTCTGCACATCCGCGTCCCCTTTGAACAGGCGGTGGCCGGCCTCTTGGAAAACGAGGACTTCCTCCACCCCCACAAGTCCTATGTGGTGAATATGAGCTGGGTGCGCCAGCTCACCTCCAACGCCTTTGTGATGGGGGACGGCTCGCTCATCCCCATCCCCAGAAAGAATTTCAGCGCGGTCAAGAGCAGCTATATCCGCTTTCTCGCGCAGAGGGGTCGCCGCCGGGGCCCCTTTGCAGTGCCGCCCAGCGACGGGACGGTGTGAGGAGATGAAAAGGCCCGCGGGCGCAGCTGCGCCCGCGGGCCTTTTTTGCCTTTCGGTGGCGAAGGGGGAGGCGGGGAAGACCAGCTCTCTGCCCGCCGGCTTTGCGGGCCGCCCCTCACCGATAGAGGAGGCGGGCGCCGGTGTTGACGTGGATCATCTCCGGCGCGCTCCAGCCGCTGAAGCAGTAGATCCCCGCCCGGCGGCCGTTGTACCAGCTGCCGCCGAAGATGACCGCCCGCAGCCCTGGCCGCTGCCAGTAGAAGTCGCCGCAGTAGCGCTCCGGGCCGCCGTCTTCCCCCGAGCGGGTGGGGAAGCGGGCAAAGGGGAGGCGGGGGTCCTCCCCCCAGGCGACGATGGGGGACTCGTCGGTGGGGCTGTTGCAGTAGCTCACCATCCGGTAGGCGCCGGTGATGGAGCAGTCGCTGTAGGCGCCCGGGTCGGTGCAGACATAGGGGCGCAGGTCGAGGATATTGATCCCGTCGATCCACTCCCAGGTGTTGCCGTAGGGGTTTTCGATCCCCCGCCAGAGGATGGGGGCTTGCCCCTGCGGGTCGGCAAAGGCCGCGCCAGAGGAGGCGGCTACCCCGTCGGCGCCCCCGTTTACCCAGAGGGAGGAGTAGAGGAGCATCCCCGCCTCCAAGTCGGCGGGCGGGCCGTCAAAGGAGACGGCGGCCCGCCCCCCGCCCAGGGGGGTGACGCCGGTAACCGCGGCGTGGGGGACCACCCGGTTGTCCCCCAGCTCCCAGCCCAGGGCGATCCCCTGGCCGGGGCGAAACTGCCGGGCATACCCCTCCGCCACCACGGCGCGGTTGGTCGCCTGCTCGGACAGGAGCAGGGGGGATTCGGCGCTGTAGGGCAGGTCGGTCAGCCCGGTCATCACCGACTGGGAGTTGAGGGTGGCAAACTCCACGGTGAAGAGCAGTTGCAGCACGTCGCAGAGGAAGACCGCGTCCATCATCCCCCAGCGGGGGCCCAGGTTGCAGCAGAGGCCCCGCCAGGTGGGGCGGTCGGTGCGGATGCGGCCGTACCGGCCCGCGGCGCTGACCACCCCGCCCCGCCCGTCGGGGGCGCAGAGATAGGCGCCGATGTAGATGTGCTCCAGCGGCTGTCCCCGCGCGTCGAGAAAGGCCGGCGAGAGGCGAAACCCCTCCTGCCGGCAGGGGCTGACCAGCCAGTACTCCCAGCCCTCCCTCTCCAGGTGGAGCTGGTAGAAGCGGGGGATCTCCACCATCACCTGGCCCCCCTCGCCGTCGCTTCGGTAGCCGGGCTCGCCGAAATAGGCGCGCACCCGGCCATCGGGCCCCAGGTTGCAGCGGCGAAAGCCGCCCCAGGGGAAGATCTGGTCAAAGTCGTTTTGCACCCGCTGTCCGCCGACGCCCACCCGGGCTGTGAGCCCGGCGCTGTCGCAGACGCGCTCCAGGGCGGGGGAGGGGTCGCCCACCCGCCGCCGAACGCCGTAAATGCCGCTGTTTTTCAAGAGGATCGCCTGCCCTTTCCACTGGGATTTTTCTCTACTCTACCACGGAAACGGCGGCGGCGCAATCGGGGCCTTCAAACTTTGGGGAAAGGGCCTCGGCGGCGGGCTTTCCGCCTTGACTTCTGCGCGGCCAGACTTTACAATAGGAAGCGTACTGCCCCCGCTTCGCCGGGGGCTTTGTCGGATGGGCGCACCGCCGCCTGCGAGACCGACCGCGGCCGCAGGGCCGGCGAAACAAGAAGTCTGGCCCCAGGGGCTGGAAAATGGGAGGATTTGCAATGCTGCAAAACAGTGAAAAGAGCATGGACAAGGTGGTCTCTCTCTGCAAGAGCAGGGGCTTTGTCTACCCCGGGTCGGAGATCTACGGCGGCCTGGCCAACGCCTGGGACTACGGCCCCCTGGGGGTGGAGTTCAAAAACAACCTGAAGCGGGCCTGGTGGAAGAAGTTCGTGCAGGAGAGCCCCTACAACGTGGGGCTGGACTCGGCCATCCTCATGAACCCCGAGACCTGGGTCGCCTCCGGCCATGTGGGGGGCTTTTCTGACCCCCTGATGGACTGCAAGGACTGCAAGAGCCGCCACCGGGCGGACAAGCTCATCGAGGACTTCACCGGCGAGTCGGCCGACGGCTGGTCGGAGGAGAAGATGCTGCAGTTCATCGCCGACAACCACATCAAGTGCCCCAACTGCGGGGGGGAGAACTTCACCGACATCCGCAAGTTCAACCTGATGTACAAGACCTACCAGGGGGTCACCGAGGACTCGAAAAACGAGATCTACCTCCGTCCCGAGACCGCCCAGGGCATCTTCGTCAACTTCGCCAACATCGCCAGGACCACCCGCAAAAAGCTGCCCTTCGGCGTCTGCCAGGTGGGCAAGAGCTTCCGCAACGAGATCACCCCCGGCAACTTCATCTTCCGCATCCGGGAATTCGAGCAGATGGAGTGCGAGTTCTTCTGCAAGCCCGGCACCGATCTGGACTGGTTTTACTACTGGAAAGACTACTGCAAAAACTGGCTGCTGAACCTGGGGATGAAAGAGGAGAACATGCGGCTGCGCGACCACGAGCAGGAGGAGCTGTCCTTCTACTCCAAGGCCACCACCGACATCGAGTACCTCTTCCCCTTTGGCTGGGGCGAGCTGTGGGGGATCGCCGACCGCACCGACTACGACCTGACCCAGCACCAGAACCACAGCGGCAAGGATCTGAGCTACTTCGACCAGGAGGCGAATGAGCGCTACATCCCCTACGTGGTGGAGCCCTCCCTCGGCGCCGACCGGGTGGCCCTGGCCTTCCTCTGCGAGGCCTATGACGAGGAGCAGGTGGGGGAGAAGGACAGCCGGGTGGTCATGCACTTCCACCCCGCCCTGGCCCCCTTCAAGGCGGCCGTTCTGCCCCTGTCCAAAAAGCTGGGCGAACAGGCCGGCAAGGTGCGCGAGCAGTTGGCCGGAAAGTTCATGGTGGACTACGACGACGCCGGCTCCATCGGCAAGCGCTACCGCCGCCAGGACGAGATCGGCACCCCCTTCTGCATCACCTACGACTTTGAGAGCGAGCAGGACGGCTGCGTCACCGTCCGCGACCGGGACACCATGGCCCAGGAGCGGATCGCCATCGACCAGCTGGAGCGCTACATCGAGGAAAAGATCCAATTCTAGATCGCCGTCGCCCCCCGGGCGAAGGGATAGAGGCGGCCCCTCCCTTTTGGGAGAGGGGCCGCCTCTTTTTGGCGGAAGAGGGAGATGGTTTTGGAGAGTCAGAAGGGAAATGTTCTGTCCATTTTGCCAAATATGCGAGAAAATAGGTCTACAAACAGGCAAAAATTATACAGGATGAATAATTTTTTGCGGGAAAGATTGGCGCTTTGATCGCAACAAAAGAACGCTTTACCTCTCACTTTTGTGATAAAATACGTATAGATTTTCTTTCGGCAGATCATTTTGTAATTTGCGCACAAAAAAGCTGGTCTGCCATTGGCAAACCAGCCCAGTTTTTTCAAAAAAAGAGGATATTGTATTGCTGAAAGAAAAATTATAATTTACCATCGCTGCTTGCAGCGAAAAGGGGAGGAAGAAATGAACCGAACGCTCAAACGGGCACTGGCCTCGCTCCTGTCGGGGGCGCTGGTGCTGACCATGGCGGTGGGGGCGCCTGCCCTCGCGGCAGAGCCGGACACCGTCACCATCTACCACACCAACGACATGCACGCCTCGATGATCAGCGACGCCTTCAACCTGGCCCACGTCACGACCATCAAAAAGAGCACCCCCAACAGCCTGCTGCTGGACGCGGGCGACGCCACCCAGGGGCAGCCCTTCTCGATGCTCACCAAGGGCAAAAGCGTCTTTGAGCTGATGAACGCCGCCGGGTACGACGCCATGGTGCTGGGCAACCACGAGTTTGACTACCCCCAGGAGACCCTGTTGGAGAATGTCAAGACCGCCAACTTCCCCGTTCTGGCGGGCAACCTGCAGTTTGGCAACGGCTCCAACCAGGAGCTCAAAAATGAGCTGGTGCGCGACTACATCGTCGAGACGGTGGGGGGCCACAAGATCGCCATCTTCGGGATGATCTCCCCCGAGACCTCCAGTTTGGCCTCTCCCGACAAGCTCAAGGGGTTGGACTTCCTGGACGTCAAGGCCGAGACCACCCGCATTCTAAACCTCATCGACCAAAATGAGACGGACATCGACGCCATCGTCTGCCTGGCCCACTGCGGCTGGTCCACCGAGGAGAAGTACTCCTCCAAGGCCATCGCCGAGGCGGGGGCCGGCAAGATCGACGTCATCATCGACGGCCACACCCACCAGGACATGTTGGAGGGGAAATCGGAGAAGGTCGGCGACACCCTCATCGTCTCTTCCGGCAGCACCCTGGCCAACCTGGGCAAGCTGACCCTGACCTTTAGCGGCCACGACCTCACCGGCGTGAGCACCGGGCGGATCAACAAGGCCACCGTCGAGGCCGAGAACATTCAGCCCGACCCCACCTGCCAGGCGGCCATCGACAAGGTCAAGGCCATGCAGGAGGCCAGCAAGACCCAGAAGGTGGGCAACACCCAGTCCACCCTCTACGCCAGCAAGATCCAGGCCCGCGCCCTGGACGAGCAGGGCAATGTGGTGGACACCGAGTACAGCGTCTCCGGCACCACCGAGGCGAACCTCTACGACCTGGTGGCCGACAGCCGCCGGTGGGAGGCGAAAGAGGCCCTCTCGGCCAACGCCACCTACAAAAACTACGACTACATCGGCTACATTTGCAGCGGCAACGTGCGGGCCACCATCCCCGCCGGGGAGATCACCATGGAGAACGTCTACCAGATCCTCCCCTGGAGCGACTCGCCGGTCATCTATGTGGCCATCAGCCCCAAGACCCTCTACGACATGGTGGAGGTCGGGGTCAGCAGCGTCACCTCGCAGGACGCCGCCACCGGGCAGATCAGCGGCGGCCACGGCCACTTTTTGATCCCCTCGGGCTTCACCTACACCTATGACCTCTCCAAGCCCGCCATCGCCTACCAGGAGTACACCAAGCCCGACGGCACCAAGGCCGGCCGCAAGACCCAGGAGGGCCAGCGGGTCACCGAAATCAAGTTGGAGGACGGCACCGTCCTCGACCGAAACGACGACGTGAAGTCGATCGTGGTCACCAGCGGAACCTACAACCTGGGCGGCGGCGACGGCTTCTGGGGCTTCACCGAGGACGACGCCTACACCAAGATCGGCAGCGGCGACGGGGAGAAGGGGATCTTCGTGCGCTACCTGGAGCACCTGAGCGCCCAGCCGGAAAATAAGGACGGCATCCGGGTGCCGGTCAACGGCGGCCGGATCCGGGCCATCGGCGGCGGCTACACCGCCGAGAGCTACCAGGCGTCCATCACCGCCCTCGGCGCGGGGGAGCGGGCGGCCGACGCCACCTTCCAGGTGCGCGTCGACGGCGGCGAGGCCAAGGCCTACAAGACCGACGACAAGGGCCAGTTCGCCCTCACCCTCTCCAACGGGCCCCACGAGGTGACCGTCTTTAAGGAAGGCGCGGTGGAGGAGACCCTCTTCTACCTGAACAACTACGCGGGCATCCTCTCGGCCGTGGTGGAGAGCGAGAGCGCCATCCCCGCCGACAAGAGCGAACCCTCCGGCGAGGAGGGCAACCAGGGCGAAGAGAACAATCAGGGCCAACAGAACAGCCAGGGCGAGGAAGAGGAGCCCGCCGACGGGTCCAGCGCCAACACCGGCGACGCCTTCCGCCCGGCGGCTGTGGTTGTCGCCCTCTCTGGGGCGGCCCTCACCGCCTTCCTGCTGCGCAAAAAGCGCCGCTAGTTTTTAGAAAAGCCAGGCACACCTTCCAAAGGGGCCGGCGTTTCCCGCCAGCGGGGCGGGAGCGCCGGCCCCGCTGTGCATTTGGGGCGTAGGGCCTTGTGAAAAGCGCTAAAAAACGGCGCAGTTCCTGGTCATCCGTCCAAAGTTGGAGGGAAAGGGCCGCCGCCCCTTCTTCCCGCGCTCCACGGGTGCTACAATGAAGGCAAGAGATCCACCCGTCCCGCCGACCGGGGCCGAATGCGTGAGGAGGTTGCGAAGATGGAAGCGAAGAATATCGTTAAAGAGGCAGTGGCCAAGCGGGCGCCTGCCCTGCGGGAACTGCACCACAAGATTTGGGAGAGCGCCGAGCTGGGCTACGAAGAGGTCCAGTCCGCCCTGGCCCTGCGGGACTTTATGGCGGCCGAGGGCTTTGCGGTGGAGACCGGGGTCGCCGGCATCCCCACCGCCTTTGTGGCCAGCTACGGCAGCGGGAAGCCGATCATCGGCATCCTGGCCGAGTACGACGCCCTCTCCCAGCTCAGCCAGCAGCCCGCCTGCCCCACCAAAGACCCCATCCCCGGACAGGAGGGCGGCCACGGCTGCGGCCACAGCGCCCTGGGCACCGGTTCCGCGGCGGCGGCCGTGGCGATCAAGGACTATCTGGACGCGACCGGGAAGAGCGGCACCGTCCGCCTCTACGGCTGCCCGGCCGAGGAGAACGGCTGGGGCAAGACCTTTATGGCCCGCGCCGGCCTGTACGACGACCTGGACTGCGCTTTTACCTGGCACCCCTTTGACAACAACGCCGCCTGGACCTTCAGCTCCCTGGCCAACGTCAGCGTAAAGTTCAAGTTCTTCGGTCGCACCGCCCACGCGGCGGCCGCCCCCCAGGCGGGGAGAAGCGCCCTGGACAGCTGCGAGATCATGAACGTGGGGGTCAACTACCTGCGCGAGCACGTCATCCCCGAGGCGCGAATGCACTACGCCTACCTGGACGTGGGCGGCACCTCCCCCAACGTGGTGCAGGACCACGCCTGCGTCCACTACTTCCTGCGCGCCCCCAAGAGCGCCCAGGTCCAGGAGATCCTGGCGCGGGTGAAGGATATCGCCAAGGGCGCCGCCCTCATCTGCGGCACCGAGTGCGTCTGCGAGATCCAGTCGGGGATGAGCGACTACATTCCCAACCCCACCATGACCAAGCTCCTCTACGAATCCCTGGTGGAGATGGGCGCCCCTGAATTTGACGAGGCGGACGGGGAGCTGGCGGCCAAGTTCTTCCAGTCCCTTGACGACGAGCTTCGCCAGCAGGTGGTCAACGGCCTGGTCAAGCGCTACGGCGAGGAGCGGGCCAAGGAGATCGTGGCCGCCCCCCTCAACAAAGCCATCGACCCCTTGGACTTTAACATCGTCCCTGTCGCCGGTTCCACCGACGTGGGGGACGTGAGCTACGTGACCCCCACCGCCCAGGCCATGATCGCGGGCTTCTGCATCGGCACCACCCCCCACACCTGGCAGGTCACCGGGCAGACCGGCTCCTCCATCGGCGAGAAGGGGTACCTAAAGGCCGGCGAGGTGCTGGCCCTGGCGGCGGCCAAGGTCATCGACTGCCCCGAGATGGCGGCCAAGGCCAGAGAAGAGCTGGTGGCCGAGACCGGCGGCGTCTACAACTGCCCCGCCCCCGACGACGTGCTGCCCCCCATCCCCGAAGGGGTGGCCCAGCGGGCCAAGGAGGCCGGCCTCTAAACCGCCTGTCCCACAGAACGGAGTTTTGCGCCCCCGCCGGCCGGCGGGGGCGCTTCTCTCTGGGGGGACGCTGCCCGGGTTGGGGGAGGGCGACCACCCATCCCTCTTTTATGGATAGGGAAAAATTATGCACTCCGACAAACTTTTAACAAGAGTTCTGTGCACCTGTTACAAATTGCACAGAAAGCCTTTGCACTTTTCGTGGTTTTCCCAATTCGACAGCAAATTGGTGTACAGCGGCGCGGGGAGATGCTATAATACTCAATTGTAAATAAACCGTGAAACCGGCGGGGAATGGGGCTTTGCCCCCTTTTTGCGCGCAGTCCGCCGGCGCTCTTTGCGCCGGGTCTGCGCGCGCCGACGCGGTCAGTACGGGAGGGTACAATCTGTGTTTTCGTTTGGTAAGAACGCGTTCAAAAAAACCAGGGGCGGCGTTTTGCCGGGGCACTTCAAGAACACCAGCGGGTGCGCCACCGAGGCAATGCCGGTCCCCAAAACCGTCCGCATCCACCTGGCGCAGCACGTGGGCAAGCCCTGTGAGCCCACGGTCAAGCCGGGGCAGGAGGTGTTTGTGGGCACCGTCATCGGGCGGACAGAGGGGGGACTGGCCTCGGTCGTCCACGCCAGCGTCTCGGGCAAGGTGAGCGCCGTTGAGGAGTTCATCCTGCCCAACTCCATCCGCGCCAAGGCGGTGGTGATCCAGGCCGACGGGGCCCAGACCCCGGACCCCGCCATCGCCCCCCCGGAGGTGCATGACCGGGAGAGCTTTTTGGCCGCCGTGCGGGAGTCGGGCCTCATCGGCCTGGGGGGCGCGGGTTTCCCCACCTATGTCAAGCTCGCTCCCCCGAACCCCGAGACCATCGACACCCTGATCGTCAACGGGGCCGAGTGCGAGCCCTTCCTCACCGCCGACTACCGCGAGTGCCTGGAAAATGGCGACGACGTGCTGGAGGGGGTGCGGCTGGTGCAGAAGTACCTGGGCATCCGCACCGCCCTCATTGGCATCGAGAGCAACAAGCCCGAGGCCATCGCCGCCCTGACCCAGAAGGCCGAGGGGGACGAGCGCATCCAGGTGCGCACCCTGGTCACCCGCTACCCCCAGGGGGCGGAGAAGGTGATCGTCAACGAGCTCACCGGCCGGGTCATCCCCAAGGGCAAGCTGCCGGCCGACGTGGGGGTGGTGGTGCTCAACATCTCCACCGTGGCCTTTATCGCCCGCTATTTAAAGACCGGCATGCCCCTGGTAGAGAAGCGGATCACCGTGGACGGCGACTGCATCAAGACCCCCAAAAACGTGCTGGCGCCGGTGGGCGCCTCCATCGCCGACGTGGCGGCCTTCTGCGGCGGCTATGTCGAGGAGCCCAAAAAGATCTTGCTGGGCGGCCCGATGATGGGGATGTGCGTCTACACCGACGCCTACAACGTGGCCAAAAACACCAACGGCCTCCTCTTTTTTGGGGACAAGTACGTCAAGAGCCAGGCGGTGTTGGCCTGCATGAAGTGCGGCCGCTGCGCCGACGCCTGTCCCATGAGATTGATGCCCCCGCAGATCCACGAGGCCAACAAGGTAAACGACATGGAAGAGGTGGCCCGGCTGCAGGTGGACGCCTGCATAGAGTGCGGCTGTTGCTCCTTTGTCTGCCCCTCCAAGCGCCCGGTGACCCAGGCCATGCGGGAGGCCAAGGCCAACCTGCGCGACTACCGCGCCGACAAAAAAGTCGACAAAAAGAAGAAATAGAGAGGGGGAGGAGACAACTTGAACACCCAAACAATCGAAAACAAACTCATCGTTTCCTCATCGCCCCACCTGCGGGACAAGCGCACCACCTCCTCGGTGATGCGGGACGTGGTCATCGCCCTGATCCCGGCAATCGTCGCCTCCGGCATCCTCTTTGGCACCAAGGCGCTGATCCTGATCGCGGTCTGCATCGTCTCCTGCGTGGGCTTTGAGTATCTCTGGAACCTGCTGATGAAAAAACAGCAGACGGTGGGGGACTTCACCGCCGTCATCACCGGCATCCTGCTGGCCTTCAACCTGCCGGCCACCCTCCCCATCTGGATGGCGGTCATCGGCTGCTTTGTGGCCATCGTCGTGGTCAAGCAGCTCTTCGGCGGCCTGGGGCAGAACTTTGTCAACCCGGCCATCGGCGGGCGGATCGTGCTGGCCCTCTCCTTCACCTCGGCCATGACCGCCTACCCCAACGCCTTCTACTTTAAGGCCGGGGTGCAGACCATGGCCAGCGCCACCCCCCTGGTGGCCATCAAGAACATGTTTGCAAACGGCACCTGGGAGAAGCTGCCCAGCAACTGGAACCTCTTTTTGGGCAACCAGCCCGGCGTGCTGGGGGAGACCTGCGCCCTGGCGCTGATCGTCGGCGGGATCTACCTGGTGGTCCGCCGGGTCATCAACCCCATCATCCCCCTGAGCTTCATCGGCACCGTCTTTGCCCTCACCGCTGTGGCCGGGGCCAACCCCCTGCAGCAGATCCTCTCCGGCGGGGTGATGCTGGGGGCCATCTTCATGGCCACCGACTACTCCACCAGCCCCATGACCAACGGGGGCAAGCTGATCTTCGGCATCGGCTGCGGGCTGATCACCGTGCTCATCCGCCTGTTCGGCTCCAGCGCCGAGGGGGTCAGCTACTCCATCATCTTGATGAACATCCTCTCCCCCCAGATCGACCGGCTGACCCGGCACAGAGTGTTTGGAGGTGGCAAGTAGGAATGGAGAAGAAAAACACCTTTCGAGAGATCGTCTGGCCGATCCTCTCCCTGACCATCATCTGCCTGGTGGTCTCCCTGGCCCTGGGCGGGGTCAACATGCTGACGGAAAAGAAGATCCAGGACAACCTGGACGCGGTGGCCAACGCCGGCCGCCGGGAAGTGCTGCCCGACGCGGCCGACTTTGAGAAGATCGAACTCACCCCCGAGATGGAGGCCCTGGGCGTCACCGAGGTGTACAGCGCCGGCGACGCGGGCTTTGTGATCTCCGCCTCCCAGAAGGGCTACGCCGGCCAGGTGCCGGTGATGGTGGGCATCGGCGCGGACGGCGCCATCACCCGCATCAAGGTGATGGACAACGAAGAGACCCCGGGCCTTGGCAAGCGGGTCGAGGAGGAGAGCTTCTGGGGCAAGTTCTCCGGCAAACAGGGGAGCGTGGCCGATGTGGCCACCCTCACCGGGGCCACCTTCTCCTCCACCGCGGTGCGCGACAGCGTGCAAAACGCCCTGAGCGTCTATGAGATGGTGAAAGGAGGGGCAAACTGATGGCAGAACAGAAAAAGGGAGGCCACCTGAAAAACCTCACCAACGGCCTCTTAAAGGAAAACCCGGTGTTGCGGCTGGTGCTGGGCACCTGTCCGACCATGGCCGTCACCACCCTGGCCGTCAACGGCCTGGGGATGGGCATTGCCGCCACCGTGGTCCTCATCGGCTCCAACCTGGTCATCTCCCTGCTGCGCAACTTCATCCCCAAACAGGTGCGCATCCCCGCCTACATCACCGTGATCGCCGGTTTCGTGACCATGGTGCAGCTGATCGTCAAGGCCTTCGCCCCCGATCTGGACAAGGCGCTGGGCATCTTCCTGCCGCTGATCGTGGTCAACTGCATCATCCTCGGCCGGGCCGAGATGTTCGCCTCGAAACACGGGCCGCTGGACTCGGTCCTCGACGGCCTGGGAATGGGCGTCGGCTTTACGGTGGTGCTGGTGATCATGGGCTCCATCCGCGAGATCATCGGCAGCGGCACCTGGTTTGGCATCGCCCTCACCGCCGACCTCATCACCCCCATGGGGATCATGAAGCTGGCCCCGGGCGGCTTCTTCCTCTTCGGCTGCCTGATGGCCCTGGCCAACAAGATCACCGAGAAGAAGACCGGCAAGCCCGCCGTGGGCAAGATGGACGGCTGCGCCGGCTGTGCGGGCTGCGCCAACAAGGAGATTTGCGGTGAGATCGAGAAGAGAGAGGAGGGCGAGAACTGATGAAACAGATCTTTGTCATTTTGGTCAGCGCCATCCTGGTGGACAACTTCGTCCTCTCCAAATTCCTGGGCTGCTGCCCCTTCCTGGGGGTCTCCAAAAAGATGGATTCCGCCCTGGGGATGAGCGGCGCCGTCATCTTCGTCATGGGCCTGGCCTCGGCGGCCACCTGGCCCATCCAGCACTACCTGCTGGAGGAGATGAACCTGGAGTACATGAACACCCTGGTGTTCATCCTGGTCATCGCCGCCCTGGTGCAGCTGGTGGAAATCATCCTCAAGCGCTATATCCCCAGCCTGCACAAGGCCCTGGGCATCTACCTGCCCCTCATCACCACCAACTGCGCGGTGCTGGGGGTGACCATGCTCAACGTGGACAACAAGTACGGCTTTTGGGAGTCGGTGGTCAACGGCATCGGCGCGGGTGTCGGCTTTATGCTGGCCCTGGTGCTCTTCGCCGGGGTCCGCCGCAAACTGGAGAGCTGCGACGTCCCCAAGGCCTTCCGGGGCCTTCCCATCACCCTGGTGGCCGCCTCGCTGGTCTCCCTGTCCTTCATGGGCTTCGCCGGTCTGGCGGAGAACATGTTTAAGTAAGGGGGGCTGAGAGAATGAATATCCTGCTCAACGGGGTCATGGTGGTCACCGGCCTGGGGCTGGCCGCCGCCATCATCCTGGTGGCCTTCTCCAAAATCATGGAGGTCAAGACCGACGAGACGGTGGAGCGCGTCCGCGAGGCCCTGCCGGGGGCCAACTGCGGCGCCTGCGGCTATGCCGGCTGCGACGAGTACGCCAAGGCGGTGGCCGCCGGCCAGGCCGAGGGCAACCTCTGCGTGCCCGGCGGGGCCAAGACCGCCGAGGAGATCGCCGGGATCACCGGCCGCTCCTCCGGCGCGGTGGCCAAGCGGGTGGCGGTTGTCGCCTGCCGGGGCAATTCCCAGCACACCCGCACCAAGATGGCCTATCAGGGCATCTCCACCTGCCACGCGGCCAACCGCTTTTTTGCCGGTGACTGGGTCTGCCCCGACGGCTGCCTGGGCCACGGGGACTGTGTCTCCGCCTGCATGTTCGGCGCCATCTCGGTGCAGGACGGGGTCGCGGTGGTGGACCGGGAGCTCTGCACCGGCTGCGGGGCCTGCGTCAAGCGCTGCCCCAACCACCTGCTCCAGCTGGTGGACGACTCCAAGGCCTCGGCCTACGTCCTCTGCCGCAACCACCAGAAGGGCGGCGTCACCCGCAAGGGCTGTGACGTGGGCTGCATCGGCTGCCAGAAGTGCGCCCGCATCTGCCCGGTGGAGGCCATCCACATGGAGGAGAACCTGGCGGTGGTGGACCCCGCCGTCTGCATCGACTGCGGCAAGTGCATCGGCGAGTGCCCCACCGGGGCCATCACCCGCATCCTGGCCGACTGATTTTTGACTGCCAAAAGAGGCGCTGCCCGCTGGGCGGCGCCTCTTTTTTTGCCCTTTTTGGGCGGCAGGGGGGCTGCCCGACCCCCTCGACTGTCAGTCGATTGCCAGTTTGCCCCTGCCTGTGCTATGGTGGGGGAAAAGAGAGGAGCGGAGAAGATGGACAGTGTGCGCTTTGGTCAGTTTGTGGCGCAGTGCCGCCGAGAGGCAGACCTCACCCAGCGGCAGCTGGGCGAGCGGGTGGGGGTCACCGACAAGGCGGTCTCCAAGTGGGAGCGGGGGCTGAGCCTGCCCGACGTGGCCCTGCTGGAACCCCTGGCGGAGCAGCTGGGGGTGTCGGTGGCCGAACTGCTGCAGGGGGCGCGGCGGGAGTGCCCCGCCCCCGAGGTGGAGGAGGCGGTGGAGAGCGCCCTCGCCCTCTCCCGGCGGGAGCTGGCCCGCCGCCGCCGCCAGCGCCAGGCGCTGCTGCTGGCCAGCGGCCTGCTCTTGCTCGCCGCCCTCTGCCTGGCCGTTTTGTTCTACCGCACCTGTGTGGCCCCCTACCCCCAGGCGCTCCACTACTTCTCCCCGCCGGCAAGTTGGAGTGCGGGGGACACCAGCCAGTGGGAGAAGCGCTTTCCCGCCCACTCGGCCTATGCCATGGGACTTGACGGGCGGGGGCGGCCGGTCTTTCAAAACCCTTCCGCCGCCCTGAAAAAGGTCTCCTCCGACTGCAGCGACGCGGCGGCCTACCTCCGCAAGGAGTACCGCCTGCTCCCCCTCTCCCGCTTCACCCTGCAGAGCTACGGCACCTATGGCTGGCAGATCGACACCGGGGAGGAGCGGGTCGCCGCTCAGGGGCGGTTGCTCACCAGCTTTTGGGACATCTACCAAAACAGCTACGACTGAGAGGGCCTGCCCGCCCTGTGCAAGCTGCCTGTTTTTTGCGCCCCTCTTTGCCCATTTTGACACTAGGCATGCACTGCACAATGCACTATACTATGTATAAAGATGTATAGTGTGCGGCAGTGTATGGCCGCCCTGTCCAGAGGGGAGGAAGACAGCGGTGAAACGGATGCGTTGGCCCATCTTTTTGTTGGCAGTGGGGATGGCGGCCGCCCTGACCGGCTGCAGCGGGGACACAGGGGGAGAGGAGGGGGTGACCCCGGTCTCCTCTGCGCCTCCCTACCTGCGGGTGGAGGAGCCGAGACAGGAGCTGGCCCTGCCGCCCGAGGCCATTTTCCGCCACCAGTCCACCTGCAAGGAGGAGGGGGTCTTTCTCTGGAAGGTGATCGCCGCCCGGGACGTGGCCGACCCCACCTACCTGGCGGTGGAGATGGAGATCCCGGTGCTGGTCCACTCCTGCCGATCGGGCGAACACTTTGTCGTGACCGACGAAAAGCCCAGCTACCGGCTGTCGGGTCAGCTTCGGTTTGAGCAGACGGGGGAGATGACGGTGGATTTTTGGAACAGGGACGGCAGATTGCAGCTCTTTTACGAGCTGCAGGCAGAGGTGGACTACGGCTACCCCAGCAAAAAGTCCTCCACCCGGGCCCAGCGCGACGCCCGGGACGCGGCGGCCGAACGGCTGGGGCTGGGGCAAAACGCCCATGCCTTCCGGCGGCAGTTGCCGCTGGAACTGGAGGGGCTGCACTACTACGACAGCTCGCCCGACATCTACCCCCGCACCCTCTCTGGCGCGCTGGAGGGGTAGCACCAGGTCTTGAACGGGCCGTCCGCCCCCCGCCGCTGTGGGGGCGGACGGCCCTTTTGCCGCGCTTTTTCGCCTTTACGAACCGGGGCAAAGGGGCTATAATAAAAACGGCTTGCAAGCGTTTTGCCTGCTAGACGGCTGTGTGATGGGAGAAGATGCTGTGAAGAGACAGATCAAGCGCACCTGGGCCGAAATCGACCTGGATGCCATCGAAGAAAATTACCGCGCCATCCGGTCCCTACTGGGGCCCCAGACCAAGCTGATGGCGGTGGTCAAGGCCGACGCCTACGGTCACGGCGACGCGGAGACGGCCGTCGCCCTGCAATCCCAGGGGGCCGACTGGTTCGCCGTCTCCACCCTGACCGAGGCCATCTCCCTGCGGGAGGGGGGGATCCACCGCCCCATCCTGATTTTGGGCTTCACCCCGGTGGAGTGCGTGGGCGACCTGGTGCGCCACCGCATCGCCCAGACGGTCTTCTCCCTGGACTACGCCAGGGAGTTGGAGCAGGCCCTGGCCGGCGGGGAGGAGCAGCTGGACATCCACGTAAAGGTGGATTCGGGGATGAGCCGCCTGGGCTTTTTTGGCCCCCAGGCGGTGGAGGAGATCGCCCAGGTCACCACCCTGCCCCACCTGCGGGCGGAGGGGATCTTCACCCACTTTTCGGTGGCGGACGAGGAGGGGGCGGCCCCGGAGGAGCACACCCGGCTGCAGTACCGCCGCTTTATGGAGGTGGTCGAAGCCCTGGAAGGGCGGGGGATCACCTTCCCCCTGCGCCATTGCTGCAACTCGGCGGGCACCCTCAACTGGCCGGCGTTCCACCTGGACATGGTGCGCCCCGGCATCATCCTCTACGGCATCGCCCCCTGCAAAAACGAGCGCATCCCCCTGCGCCCGGCCATGCGCCTGAAAACGGTGGTGACCCTGGTGAAGACGGTGGCCCCGGGGGAGTTTGTCAGCTACGGCAACACCTATGAGACCCAGCGGCCCACCCGCATCGCCACCCTGGCGGTGGGGTACGCCGACGGCTACCAGCGGGCCCTCTCCTCCAAGGGGTCGGTGGTCCTTCACGGCCAGGTCGCGCCGGTGTTGGGCCGGGTCTGCATGGACCAGATGATGGTCGACGTCTCCCACATCCCCGGCGTCTGCCGGGGGGACGAGGCCATTTTGTTTGGCGCCGAGGAGGACGGCCTCACCGCCGCCCAATTGGCCGAGACCTGCGGCACCATCCCCTACGAGCTGACCTGCATCCTGGGCCGCCGGGTCCAGCGCATCTACCTGCGGGGGGGCCAGGTGGTCGACGTGTTGGACTACATCTGCTAAAAAAGTATAATCGAGTTAAAATACAACGGAACGTATAAAAGGAGGCCGCTCATGGAGCTGAAAACCGCTGTCAAGACCCTGGCCGAGGAGAACCTTCCCTTTGTCAAAGAGACCTTTTTGGACCTGCACCGCCACCCGGAGTTGAGCATGAAGACCGAGCGCACCGCGCGCTTTGTCCAGGCCGAGCTGGAGCGGCTGGGCTTTGCCTGGGAGCGGGTGGGGACGCACTCCATCGTCGCCTTTTGGGACACCGGCCGCCCGGGCAAGACCCTGCTGCTGCGGGCCGACATGGACGCCCTGCCCCTGGACGAGGAGCCCCAGAACGACCGCCGGCCCAAGGCGGCGGTGTCGGAAAATCCCGGCGTCTGCCACGCCTGCGGCCACGACGCCCACACCGCCATGCTGCTGGGGGCCTGCCGGGTCCTCAAGGGAATGGAGGAGGAGCTGTCGGGCAAACTCTATATTGTCTTTGAAGAGGCGGAGGAGAACGGCGGCGTCTGCGACGAGATGGAGGCCTACTTCTCCGACATCCACTTAGACGGGGCCTGGGCCATCCACGTCTACGCCAAGCTGGAGACCGGCAAAATCAGCGTCACCCCCGGCCAGCGGATGGCGGGCTTTGGCCAGTTTGCCTTCAAGGTGCACGGCAAGGGGGGACACAGCTCCCGCCCCGACCTCTGCAAAAACCCCATCTTCGTCACCTCCGCCATCCTGCAAAACCTGCAGAGCGCCTGGGTCAACATGCGGGACGTGACCAAGGTGGTGCCCCTGTCCATCGGCATCATCCAGTCGGGCACCAAGCCCAACATCATCCCCGAGACCTGCGAGTTCTGGGGCAGCATCCGCTACTTTGAGGTGGAGACCGGCCGCCGCTGCCAGGAGATCATCAAGCAGGTCACCGAGGACACCGCCAAGGTCTTTGGCTGCGAGGTCGAGCGCTTTGGCTACATCTTCGGCGAGAACATCGCCGAGACCGACCCCGCCTGCTCGGCCCTGGCCACCAGGGCCCTGAGCGACCAGTTGGGGGCCGAGGCCCTGCAGGACACCGACCCCTGGTACGCCTCGGAGACCTTTGCCATCTACACCCGCCACTGCCCTGGGGTCTTTGCCTTTTTGGGCTGCAAAAACGAAGAGGCCGGCTACACCGCCGACCACCACCACCCCCGCTTTGAGGTGGACCCCGACTGCCTGCTCATGGGGGTCGAGGCCACCAGCCGCTACGCCCTCGACTTTCTGCGGGGCTAGGCGGCGGCGACTGCCACAGTAAGGAGAGCACATGTACGAGACCGAAGAAACCCGCCCCCGCGCCCTGGCCGTGGCCCTGGACACCGGCGCCTACGACGCGGAGGCGTCCCTCCACGAACTGGCCCAGCTGGCCGACACCGCCGGCATCGAGGTGATCTGCACCGCGGTGCAGAAGAAGGACACCCCCGACAACGCCACCTTTGTGGGCCCCGGCAAGCTGCGGGAGATCGCCCAGCTCTGCCAGGACGAGGAGATCGACGTCCTCCTCTTTGACGACGAGCTGTCCCCCATGCAAATTCGCAACATCGAGCAGGTGGCGGGGCTGGCCCCGGTGGACCGCACCATGCTGATTTTGGACATCTTCGCCCGCAACGCCCGCACCCGGGAGGGGGCGGTGCAGGTCGAGCTGGCCCAGCAGCGCTACCGGCTGCCCCGGCTGGCGGGGGCCGGCGTCGCCATGAGCCGGCTGGGTGCCGGCATCGGCACCCGCGGCCCCGGTGAGAGCAAGCTGGAGACCGACCGCCGCCACATCATGCGGCGGATCAAGTACCTGCAGCAGGACCTGCGCCAAATCGAGGCCCAGCGCCAGACCACCCACCGCACCCGCCAGAAGAGCGGGATCAAGACGGTGGCCCTGGTGGGCTATACCAACGTGGGCAAGTCCACCCTTCTCAATGCCCTCACCGGCGCCGAGGTGCTGGTGGAGAACAAGCTCTTTGCCACCCTGGATCCCACCGCCCGCAAGCTGCCCCTCCCCGATGGGACCACCGCCCTGCTGGTGGACACGGTGGGCTTTGTCTCCCGGCTGCCCCACCACCTGGTGCAGGCCTTCCGCTCCACCTTAAAGGAGAGCGCCTACGCCGACTTGATTTTGCAGGTCTGCGACCTGCAGGCGGACAACCTGGAACTGCAGTTGGCCACCACCCGCGAGACGCTGGAGAGCCTGGAAATCGGCGAGACGCCAATACTAACTGTATTTAATAAGTGCGACAACACAAAATGTATAGAATCTCTCCCGGCCGGCATCAGCCGGGAGGGGGCGGTCTTTGTCAGCGCCAGGACCGGCTACAACCTGGACGGCCTGCTGCAAAAGATCGCCGAGCTGCTGCTGGCCGACTACCTGCCGGTGGACTGTCTGCTGCCCTTCTCCCAGGCGGTGTTGGAAAACACCCTGCGGGAAAAGGGGCAGCTTCGCCAGAGCGAGTACCTGGCCGACGGCATCCACCTGGTGGGCAGCTGCCCGCAGGAGATCTTCTACCTCTTTGCGCCCTACCAGCGCGAAGGGGCGGGGGAGTAGCGGCCGCCTGTGCGAAAAAGGAGGGCCCGGCGCAGAGAGATCTCTCTGCGCCGGGCCCTCTGTCATCATCCGCCGGTGGGGCCTGCGCCCTCACATCCGGAGGGGTCGTTGTCCGGAGAAAGGCGAGCGCTGTTGGCCCGGCCGGGGAGAAGCCTATTCTTCAACGATTTTTTTGTTCCCGAAATACTGTGTCAACATTAAAATCAAAGCGCTGCAAGCGAGAATCCCGTCCAGTATCCCCGCCGGCAACATGAACATCATCAGAGCCATTGTGACAACGCAGTTTATGACTGACAAAACCAGTCCCCACAGTCGGTTTTTCCACAAACCGACGGCGCCGATAACCCTCACCGCCCCGTAAAGCGCCCCCGCGACAAGCATCAAATGCATATTGTCTTTGAAATACGGGACAACAAACGAGAACGGTTGGCTAATATCCCATTGGCCATTTCCCAGAACAAGAATGGGGATCAGGGAGAGGCATCCCCCGATTTCCATAAAAAGCCCGTGGATCAGCATGAGGAGCGATGCGATTTTATATTTTTTCATAGAATTTCTTTTCTCCTTGCTGCTGATTGCGGGCGTCCCTTTGTGCCGGGGTCGCACAAATGCTTTATTTTCATGCTACCACACAAAAGCGTTTCCCGCAAGGCGGTTTGGCGGACCGGGCGGCGTTTTTTGGCAGCCGCCGGCAGAGGGGAGAGACCGCCCGCCGGGGTTTGCGAAACCGGCGAAAATAGAGTATACTAAAACCATCTGACGGCTGCCGGCAGCGAGCGGCGGCAAAGGGAATTGGTGAGGAGGGCGATGCGGCTGTGCCGAGAGAACACTATTTGGACAACAGCGCCACCACCCAGGTCTGGCCCGAGGTGGCCGACCTGGTGCGGGAGGTGTTGGTGGAGCGGTATGGGAACCCCTCCTCCCTCCACTCCAAGGGGCTGGAGGCGGAGCTGCTCATGAAGTCGGCCGCCGCCGATCTGGCCCACATCCTGAACTGTGCGCCGGAGGAGCTCTACTTCACCTCCGGCGGCACCGAGGCCAACAACTGGGCCATCCTCTCGGGGTACGAGAGCCGCCGCCGGCGGGCGACCGGGGTCATCACCACCGCCTTTGAGCACTCTTCGGTGCTGGAGCCGGTGCAGTACCTGGCCGAGCGCCAGGGGGCCCAGGCGGTCTTTGTCGCCCCCGACGGCGAGGGGCACATCCGCCTGGCCGACGTGCTGGAGCGGGTGGACGAGAACACAGCCCTGGTCAGCCTGATGGCGGTCAACAACGAGATCGGCACCGTCCTGCCCATCCAGGCCCTGACCGCCGCCATCAAAAAGAAGGCCCCCAAGGCCCTGGTCCACTGCGACGGGGTGCAGGCCTTCGGCAAGCTGCCCATCAACCTAAAGGCCTGGGGGGTGGACCTCTTCACCTTCACCGGCCACAAGATCCACGCCCCCAAAGGGGTGGGCGCCCTCTACGTCAAAAAGGGGGTGCACCTGCCCCCCCTGGTGCGGGGCGGCAAACAGCAGCGGGGGCTGCGCCCGGGGACCGAGAACGTGGCCTTTGCCGCCGCCCTGGCCCTGGCGGCAAAGCGCTGTGCGAAGGACCGCCCCCGGAATATGGAGCGGGTCACCGCCCTGCGGGACCGGCTGCTGGCCTGGGCCGCGGCGGACGGCGGGGTGCAGATCAACTCCCCGCAGGACGCCCTACCCTACATCGTCAACCTCTCGGTGCCGGGCTTTCGCAGCGAGACCCTGCTGCACTTCCTGGCCGAGCGGGGGGTCTATGTGTCCAGCGGGTCGGCCTGCGCCAAGGGCGGCCCCAGCCATGTGCTGGCGAGCATCGGCCTCTCGGGTCCCCGGGGGGACAGCGCCCTGCGGGTGAGCATGGATGCGGGGAACACAGAAGAAGACATCGACGCGCTCTGCGCCGGGCTCGAAGCGGCCCGGCAGAGCCTGGTTGGGAGAAGATAGGGTTTGAAAGAGATCATTTTGTTAAAGTACGGGGAGATCGCCCTCAAGGGCCTCAACAAGCAGAGCTTTGAATCGGTCCTCCTGAAAAACGTCCGCCACCGGCTGCGGCTGCTGGGGCGCTTTGAGACCCGGGCCGCCCAGTCCACCATCGTGGTGGAGCCGCTGGAGGAGTGCGACCTGGACCTGGTGGAGGAGCGGCTGAGCCATGTCTTCGGCATCTCCACCATCACCCGGGCCGCCGTCGCCCAAAAGGAGATGGGGGACATCGCCCGGGTGGCGCTGGAATACCTGGCCGACAGCCTGCCCCTGGTCTCCACCTTCAAGGTGGAGGCCAAGCGCTCGGACAAGACCTTCCCCCTCAAGACCCCCCAGATCTGCGAGGAGATCGGCGGCCTGCTGCTGGAGCGCTTTGACAACCTGTCGGTGGACCTGCACGACCCCGAGTACCGGGTGGTGGTGGAGGTGCGCGACTTCGGCGCCTATGTTCACGGGGTGGCCCACAAGGCTGCCGGGGGGATGCCGGTGGGCTCCTCGGGGATGGGGATGCTGATGCTCTCGGGCGGCATCGACTCCCCGGTGGCCGGCTACATGATGGCCAAGCGGGGGGTGCAGCTGTGCTGCATCCACTTCGAGAGCCCCCCCTACACCAGCGAGCGGGCCAAGCTGAAGGTGCTGACCCTG
Organism: Acetanaerobacterium sp. MSJ-12; assembly: GCF_018917875.1. Lineage (NCBI taxonomy): Bacteria > Bacillati > Bacillota > Clostridia > Eubacteriales > Oscillospiraceae > Acetanaerobacterium > Acetanaerobacterium sp. MSJ-12. Next base: position 258,326 of record NZ_JAHLPK010000002.1, read on the forward strand.
GCCGACAAGATGACCGAGTACTGCAACACCTTCGAGGTGCACGTGGTCCCCTTCACCCGCATTCAGGAGGAGATCAAGCGCGGCTGCAAGGAGGAGTACTTCACCGTCATCATGCGGCGGGTGATGATGATGGTGGCCAACCGGGTGGCAAAGGCCCGGGGCTGCGGGGCCATCATCACCGGGGAGAGCCTGGCCCAGGTGGCCAGCCAGACCATGCAGGCCATCGGCTGCACCGACGCGGCCAGCGAACTGCCGGTCCTGCGCCCCCTCATCGGGATGGACAAGTTGGAGATCGTGGACATCGCCCGCAAGATCGACACCTTCGAGACCTCCATCCTCCCTTATGAGGACTGCTGCACCGTCTTTACCCCCCGGCACCCCAAGACCCGGCCGGTGCTGGAACAGATCGTCCGGGAAGAGGAGAAGCTGGACTTGGAGCCCCTCATCGAGGAGGCCATCTCCGGCACCGAAAAACTGGTGGCCATCCTGCGGTAGGGACACCGAGAGAGAAAAAGGGGGAAACCACACGTGAAAGCGGAAATCATCTGCGTCGGCACCGAGCTGCTGCTGGGCGACATCGTCAACACCAATGCCCGCTACCTCTCCCGCCAGCTGGCCAAGCTGGGCATCGACATGTACTACCAGAGCGTGGTGGGGGACAACGGCGCCCGGCTGCTGGAGGCGCTCAAACAGGCCCTCTCCCGCAGCGAGTTGATCCTCTTCATCGGCGGACTGGGCCCCACCAAAGACGACCTCACCAAGGAGACCATCTGCAGCGCCCTGGGGCTGGAGATGGAGATCCACCAGCCCTCCCTGGACAAGATCAAGGAGTACTACGCCCACCTCTGCGCCCATATGACCGAGAACAACGTCAAACAGGCCCTGGTCCCCAAGGGGGCGGAGATCTTTGAAAACCACCACGGCTCGGCCCCGGGCTGCGCCATCCACAAGGGCAACCAGTACATCGTGATGCTGCCCGGCCCCCCCTCGGAGTTTGAGCCGATGGTGGAGGAGTGGGTGGTCCCCTACCTGCAGTCGGTCACCGGCTGCACCATCTGGTCCACCACCCTGCGGGAGTTCGGCATCGGCGAGTCCCTCTTGGAGACCAAGATCGACGACCTGTTGCAGGGGCAAAACCCCACCGCCGCCGTCTACGCCAAGGAGGGCGAGGTGGAGGTGCGCATCACCGCCAAGGCCGCCAGCGAAGCGGAGGCGAAGTCCCTCTGCGCCGGGGTGGTGGAGGAGATGAAGACCCGCCTGGGCGACGCGGTCTACGGCCAGGACGTGGAGAGCATGCAGGAGGCGGTGGTGGCCGCCCTCAAGGAGAAAAAGCTCACCCTGGCCACCGCCGAGTCCTGCACCGGCGGCCTCATGAGCCAGCGGATCACTGAAATCCCCGGCGCCTCGGCGGTCTTTGGCTTTGGCGCCGCCACCTATGCCGACTTTGCCAAGCAAAACACCCTGGGCATCCGCCGCAGCTACTTCAAAAAGTACGGGGCGGTCAGCGAACAGGTGGCCTGCCGGATGGCCCTGGGGGCCCGCCGGCGGGGGCACAGCGACATCGGGGTGGGGATCACCGGGGTGGCCGGCCCCGACAGCGACGACCGGGGCAACCCGGTGGGCACCGTCTACATAGCCGCCGCCTTTGGCAAACAGCTCTACGTGCGCAAGCTGGAATTGAAAAACGGCAACACCTCCCGCGAGAAGATCCGCCACCTGGCCTGCATGCACGCCCTCGATCTGGTGCGCCGCCTGGCCCTGGGGCTGGACCTGTCGGCCTACACCTCCTACAAAATCGCCAGCTACACCCGGGGCGACCGGGCGGTGCGGGCCCTGGATGGGGTGCGGGTGCTGGCCTTTTACCTGGCCCTCTGCGTCTTTATCGGCTCGCTGACCCTGGTGGGGCAGTACCTCTACGAGGGGTGGCAGAACAAGAACAAAAACAGCGAGCTCACCGACCTCTACACCTCCGGCGCAGACGTGGATGTGGAGCTGCCCGAGGGGTATCTCGACGACTACAAGGCCCTCTACCTGAAAAACAGGGAGGTGGCGGGCTGGATCAAAATCCCCAACACCCAGATCGACTACCCCATCGTCCAGACCACCGACAACAGCTTCTACCTGAAAAACGACTTCTTCAAGGAGTACTCCAAGTACGGCACCCTCTTTTTCGACTACCGCAACGACCTGCAAAACCCCGCCGAAAACCTGGTCATCTACGGCCACAACATGAAGGACAGCCAGATGTTCGGCGACCTGACCAAGTTCCGGGATCTGGAGTTCTACAAGGCCAACCCGGTCTTTGAGATGGACACCGTCTACGAGAAGTCCCAGTACAAGGTGCTGGCCATCTTCACCGCCAACACCGAACCCAGCCAGGGCGAGGTGTTTGACTACTACAACTCCCTGAGCTTCCTCACCGAGGAGGGCTTTGACGAGTTTGTGGGGGAGATCACCAGCCGCTCCCTGATCGAGACCCCGGTGGACGCCCAGTACGGCGATACCCTGGTCACCCTCTCCACCTGCCTCTACGACTACGACGGCCAGCGGCTGGTGCTGGTGGGCCGCAAGGTCAGAGAGGGGGAGGAGGCCACGGTGGACGTGGAGCAGGCCCAGAAAAACCCCAGCCCGGTGCAGCCCAAACTCTACAAAAACGGGGACCTGGCCTCGGTGGATTTGAACACCGACCTCTCCCACCTGACCCAGACCCAGGTGAGCAAACCCACCCCCGGCGGCAGCTCCAGTTCCCCCGCCCATTCCGGCGGACAGGGGAGCACCTCCTCCGAGCCCACCGTCCCGGTGGACGGCAGTTCCTCCAGCGCCTCCTCCGGGGGCGGCAGCTCTTCGTCTTCCAGCACTTCCCAGCCCGAGGCGGAGCCGGAAGAGCAGATCCCCCAGAGCATCTACGGCCTGAGCATCATGGGCGAGAGCTCCCTCACCGCCGACCAGCTGGCCGCCTACGTGCTGGCAAACAACCCCTCCCCCCAGCTCAACTGCTCGGTCAAAGAGCTGGCCAGCTACTTTTTGAGCGAGGGGCGGGCCGAGGGGGTGCGGGGGGACATTGCCTTCTGCCAGGCCATCCACGAGACGGGGTTCTTCCGCTTCACCGGCGACGTGCAGTGGACCCAGAACAACTACGGCGGCCTGGGGGCCACCGGGGGCGGCGCGCCCGGCCTCTCCTTTGACAGCCCCCGCATCGGGGCGCGGGCCAACATTCAGCACCTGAAGGGATACGGCTCCGCCGCCCCCCTCAACCAGGCCTGCGTCGACCCGCGGTACAAGTACATTTCCCCCAAGGGCAAGGCCCCGCTGTGGGAGAACCTGGCCGGCACCTGGGCGGCCGACTCCGGCTACGCCGCCAAGCTCAACAGCCACTACCAGCGGGCGCTGCAGTACTGACCCAGTCAAATGAATGCCGCAAAGGCCGGACAGGCGGGGATGCCTGTCCGGCCTTTTTTCTGCCGATTCGGCCCTGGGGCCTTTGCCGCCCCTCCACTTCCCCTGTAGGAGGGGAGTGCACTGAGTGGGAAAAGAGATGCGCTGGGAGGAGGGAAGGGTGTACTGAAAAGGGGAGAAGGGCTTGAACAAGGGCTGGGTGGGGGGATGCCTTTCTGTCCTCCAGTCTACTTCTGTGAATCTGTTGGGACACCGGGCGAGGGGCGGCTGCCTCCCGTGGGGGGCACAGCCGGTTTGTGGGAGATGCCTCGCCGTCACCTCCGCTCTGCAAAATCATATGGCCGGTGGAGGGGCAGCTGCTCCTTGTAAGGGTGCAGCTGGTTTGTGGCGGTTGGCTGCCCGGGCCGTCTTACATCTCGGCCCGCTGTGAGGGGGGGAGAGAAGTTTGCGTCTGTCCCGGCCATAGTTCCCGGGCAAACGGGTGGAGTGCCCGGCCGCAAAGGGGCTTTGCAACTGGTGCGCCGCTGCGGCCGGTACCGACATTGCCGGACAGACGGGTTTTGCGCTCACTCGAGAGAGGGCTTTCTCCGGAGCGGGCGGAGGGGGCCGCCCCGCCCTTTCAGCGCTCTGTCCATAAACAAATCCGCCCTTTTGTGGCAGATGTATAAACGCGCCCCCCTCTCTTGAAAGGGGGCGCGTTTTGTGCGATACTGGTACAGGATCGAGACAGCAAACGACAAGAAGGGGGATTTTATTCAATGGGCAAAACCGTCATCCAAAACGGCATGATCATCACCGTGGACAGGGATGACCGGGTGCTAGACAAGGGCTACCTGGTCATCGAGGGCAACAAGATCACCGAGATCGGCGCGGGGGACTACCAGGGCGAGGCCGACTGCGTGGTCGACGCAGCCGGCAAGGCCGTTCTCCCCGGCATTGTGGACGCCCACTCCCACGTGGCGGGCAGCCTCTTCAAGGCCCTCACCGAGGACCCGGAAAACGGCTTTTACGGCCTCTCCCTCCCCATGGAGGGCCAGCTGACGCCCGAGACCACCTACCACCTCTCCCTTCTGGGCGCGGTGGAGCAGATGAAGGCGGGCATCACCTGCACCAACGACATCTACCACTACATGGACCGGGTCACCCAGGCCTTTTACGACATCGGCATGCGGGCGGTGGTCAGCCAGAACATCGTCGACGTGGACATTGCCGCCCTGCGCTACGACGACTACACCCGCTACCCCAAGATGGGGCAGGACTTTGTCGAGCAGAACATCCGCCTGATCGAGGACTGGAACGGCAAGGACGACGGCCGCATCACCTGCCGCTTCGGCCCCCACGCCACCGACACCGTCTCGCTGGAGCTGGCCAAACAGATCGTCGAGCTGGGCGAGAAGTACGGGGTGGGCTTTCACACCCACATCTCCCAGTCCCCCCGCGAGGCGAAGTACGTGCAGGAGACCTACGGCTTCAGCTGCCTGGGCTACCTCAAGGAGAGCGGCCTGCTGGGTGAGCACCTGATGGGCGCCCACTGCATCTACATCAGCGACGACGACGTGAAGATGCTGGCCGAGAGCCGCACCCCCATGCTCCACTGCGCCGAGATGCTGGGCAAGCGGGGCCACGTGCCCCCGGTCAAGCGGATGTTTGACGAGGGCGTCCGCCTGATCCTGGGCACCGACTGGGTCACCCAGGACTGCTGGACCAACATGCGCGCCGCCATCTCCATGGACCGGATGGCCGGCTGCACGGTGCACGACATGAACGCCAAAAAGGCGCTGCGCAAGTCCACCATCGAGCCGGCGGAGGCCCTGGGCCTCGACGACAAGATCGGCTCGCTGGAGGCGGGCAAACAGGCCGACATCATCCTCATCGACCTGCAGAGCCCCAACCTGACCCCCATGTTCGACGACCCGGTGGCCACCCTGGTCTACAACGCCAACCGGCACGACGTCTGCGACGTGATGATCGCCGGCCGCTGGACGGTGCGGGATCACCTCCTCAAGACCGCCGAGGAGAAGGAGATCCTCGCCAACGGGCAGAAGATCGCCAACGAGATCTACCAGGCCCACCTGGCCAGCAAGAACGCCGACTGGAACCACTGATTGGCCTTTGAAAAAGAGCGGGCGCACCCACAAAGGGTGCGCCCGCTCTTTTTTTGTCGGGGCGTCCGAAATCAGCGCTCGTACACCGGGCGGACGATGCCGGGGTCCAGGGCCTTTTCGGCCTCGATCTTCGCCACCGTCTCCTCCCGCACCAGTTCCCGCAGGGCCGTGAGGGCGGGGAAGGGGGCGCACTCCTTATCGGCGTAGTGCAGGTTGAGCTGGTATTCCAGGGGGATCCAAGTGGAGATGTCCGAGAAGTTGTGCTGAATGAGGGCCTCGATTTTGTCCAATCCTTTGTAGAGGCGGCTCTCGGGGGTGCACTGCTGCTCCATCTCCCGGTAGAGTTCCCGCCAGCGCGCCCCCAGGGCGGGGGGCAGGGCGTCCACCATGGCGTCCACGGCGCCGTCCTCCACCGCCCGCTGGCCGTCGGTCTTGAGGAAGGTGGGGATGTCGCCGGTAAAGGCCTCCCCCATGTCGTGGAGGATGCACATCTGCAGCACCCGCTCCATCTCCACCCCGGGGCAACTGTCCCAGAGCAGCATGCAGAGGAGCCCCAGCTGAAAGCTGTGCTCGGCCACGCTCTCCTGCCGGCCGCTGGTGGTGAAGCAGTGGCGGGTGGCGCACTTGAGCTTCTCCCCCAGGGAGAGGTAGTCCAGGATCTGGCGGGGAGAAATCGCTTCGCCGCTCATCTCTCCACCCCCTTTTCCGGCCCGAAATGGGCCTCGACCAGCGCCTTGGCCATTTTGTCGGCGTACTGCGCCACCCGGGAGAGCCCCAGCAGGGCCGCCAGCAGGTCGGTGCTGTCGGAGAGGGCGCTCTCCGGCAGGAACTGGTCAAAGCAGTCCTTCACCGCTTCGTCCAGCAGGGGCTTTTGCTCCAAAAACTCGCGGTAGACCCGGGTGAGGGCGTTGTCGTAGCCGGGGGAGACATAGCACTCCTCCATCACCTGGGCGATCTCCCCGATGGAGAGGATCCCCTTCAGGTGGTAGATGAGCAGCATCTGCACGATGTGGTTTTTGGTGTAGCGTTTCCCGTCCAGGGGGCGGATGATGTTTTCCTTGCGGTAGTTGTTGATCATGGTCTTGGTCAGCAGGGGCTCCTCCCCCTGGCGGGAGAAGAGGGTCAGCACCTGGTCCATGTAGAGGTCCAGGTCGGGGAGTTCCTCCAGGGTCAGTTCCCCGGTGTTTGTCAGCTTGCGGTACAGCTCTTCGACAGCGGGCACCAATATCACCTCACAGACTCATTTTGTCACAATTAGTTTACAACAGCAGGGGGCAAAAAGCAATATCTCGACTTGTATCGGCATAGGATACATGGTATATTAAATACATATAAAGTAGTATTTAAAACTATATTATAAAAAGGAAACCATACAATGCCATCTTTTTTCAGCAGAGCGCGGGACCCGGTGGACAGCTACACCCACTTTATCGGCATTGCCCTGGCCGGACTGGGGTCGATCCTCATCGCCGTGGGGGCGCTGGTCAACCGCACCCCCCTGCGCTACGCCCTGCCGGCGCTGGTGTTCTGTCTCTCCATGCTGGCCCTCTACACCGCCTCCACCGTCTATCACTACTCCAACGGCGACCCGGTGCGGGTGCGACGGCTGCGCAAGCTCGACCACTCGATGATCTACGTCCTCATTGCCGGCACCTACACCCCCATCTTTTTCCGCTTTCAGCCCTTTGAGCGGGCGGCCCTCTTTATCGGCATCCTCTGGGGGGTGGCCTTGGCGGGGATCGCCGTCAAGCTGGTCTGGATCACCGCCCCCAACTGGGTGTCCGCCCTGGTCTATTTGGTCATGGGCTGGTCCATCCTCTTCGACCTCTCCATCTTTTCTCGGATGGGCGGGGGGATGATCGCCCTGCTGGCCATCGGCGGGGTCTGCTACACGGTGGGGGCGGTGATGTACGCCCTCAAGCGGCCCAACCCCAGCCCCCAATTCGGCCATCACGAGCTCTTTCACATCTTTGTGCTGCTGGGCACCTTTTTCCACTTCATGGCGGTTTTGTTCTACGTGGTCTTTTAGCGATCATCGTTCCCGGCGCGCCCCCGGATTTTCCGGGGGCGCGCCCTTTGCATCGGCATAACTGCCCGCCCTGCCGCCATAGGGATGGGGGAGGGGAAAATCTGAAGTTTTTCTGATTCTTGCAAAATTGTCACCCGCAGCGGGGCAAAAGGGTGTATACTAAGACTTGCATTGCGCCGGCGGCCAGCCGGCAAAAATACCGACCGAAGAGAGGGATCACCTGCCATGTGGGACATTTTAAAAGCAATCATCTTGGGGATCATCGAGGGACTGACCGAGTGGCTGCCGGTCTCCAGCACCGGCCACATGATACTGGCGGATGAGTTCATCCATATGGACATCACGCCGGCGTTCAAGGAGATGTTCCTGGTGGTCATCCAGCTGGGGGCCATCCTCTCCATCGTGGTGCTGTTCTGGAATAAGCTCTGGCCCTTCTCCTTCAAAAAGGGCCAGCCCCACGTCAAGAAGGACACCTTCCAGCTCTGGTTCAAGGTGCTGGTGGCCAGCATCCCCGCCCTGATCGTGGGCCTGCCCTTCAACGACCAGATCGACGCCCTCTTTTACAACTATATCACCGTCTCCATCACCCTCATCCTCTACGGCGTCCTCTTCATCTGGATGGAAAACCGCAACCGCCGCTACCAGCCCCGGGTGAGGAACCTCGGGCAGCTCACCTACAAGCACGCCTTCATCATGGGCTGCTTTCAGGTGCTGGCGCTGATCCCCGGCACCTCCCGCTCCGGCGCCACCATCCTGGGGGCGGTGCTGGTGGTGGGCTGTGCCCGCCCGGTGGCCGCCGAGTTCTCCTTCTTCATGGCCATCCCCGCCATGGCGGGGGCCAGCCTCCTCAAGCTGGTGAAGTTCGGCTTCTCCTTCACCGGGATGGAGGTGGCCATTCTGGTGGTGGGCTCTCTGGTGGCCTTTGTGGTCTCCATGCTCTCGGTGGGCTTTTTGATGAACTACGTCAAGAAACACGACTTCAAGGTCTTTGGGTGGTACCGCATCGCTCTGGGCGCAGTGGTGCTGGCCTATTTCCTCTTGTTTGCCAAATAGTGCTGAAAAAAGGGCGGGAAACCGCTCTTTTTTTGTCGCCCAAAGGGCGGGGGACGGCCTTGCGAAACCGGCGGCAATCCGCTACACTGGGTTTGTGAGAACAGATGAAAAGGGGAGTTTGCCGTGGAATTTCAAATCGAACATCACGCCGCCCTGTTTGCCTACCTGGCCCGCGAGGCCCTGCAGCGCTGCGGCGCCGCGGGGGAAGAGGCGGTGCGGGAAGGGGTTCGCCGGTACGGCCGCCAGCGCGGCCGGCGGATGGCCCGCCGCGCCCAGCGGGACGGGGAGCCCCTGAACATGACCAGCTACCTGCTCTACGGCGAGTGGGCCGACAGAGAGGGCAAAAACCGGCAGGAGCTGCTGGGCCTTGCCCCCTACGCCACCGCCTGCCTCACCTGTGGCTGGTGCGCCTGCTGGCAGGAGCTGGGGCTGCTGGAATACGGCAAGCTCTACTGCCTCGACGTGGACAAGAGCCTGGTGGAGGGCTTCAACCCCGACCTGGTGCTGGACATCCACAGCACCCTCTCCGCCGGGGCGGAGCGCTGCCACTTTGTCTGGAACGGCGCCTCCTTCGACGGGGAGAGCGCCGCTGCCTTTGCGGCCAAAAAGGCGGCCATGGGGGAGAAGAACCAGCGGGACTTCCTCTACCACACCGCCCACCTGCTGCACGCCATGGGGGAGACCTTTGCCCAGCTGCTGCCGGGCGAGAGCGAAGCCATCTGCCAGGGGGCCCTGGCGGCCTTCGCCGGCCGGTATGGTCAGCCGGCGGCCGATGCGGTGAAAGCTGCCGCCCAGGCCGATTTCGAGGCCATCTAGCGGGGAGAGGAAGAGCCATTTGTGGGAAGTGCGGCCCGCCCCAAGCGGGGGGAGGCCGTCTGTCCGGGCGGGAGACCGCCCGGGGATAAGAAGGAGGAATTTCATGCACTGCGACATCCTGATCACCGGAGCTGAACTGCTGACCCCCGACTACCGGGTGGAGCACGACCGCGCCATCGCCATTGTCGGCCAGCGGATCGCCGAGATTGGCCCCACCGCCGAGATGGCGGCCAAATACCAGCCCGCGCAGCTGGTGTCCGGCAAGGGCAAGCTGGCCATGCCCGGCCTGGTGGACGCCCACACCCACACCTGCCAACAGCTGTTGCGGGCCCGCGCCACCGACGAGTACCCCATGATCTGGACCCGATTCTTGGTCCCCTTTGAGTCAAACCTCACCCCGGACGACGTCTACTGGTCGGCCCAGCTGGCCTGTTTGGAGATGATCAAGTCGGGCACTACCTCCTTTGCCGATTCGGGCGGAGTGCACATGGACCGGGTGGTCCAGGCGGTCCTGGAATCGGGGATGCGGGCGGCCATCGCCCGCTCCACCATGGACCAGGAGGGGGTCATCCCCGACAGCATGAAGGACACCACCCAGAGTGCCATGGAGAAGGGCGAGAAGCTCTTTGCCGGCTACAACGGTGCCGGGGACGACCGGGTGCGCATCTGGTTTGCTATGCGGCAGGTCATGTCCTGCTCGCCCGAACTCATCCGCCAGACCGCGGCCCGGGCCAAGGAGCTGGGCACCGGGGTGCACGCCCACCTCTGCGAGCACAAGGACGAAGTCAGCTTCTGCCTGAAAAACTACCAGAAGCGCCCCGCCGCCTTCCTGGACGAGATGGGGATGGTGGGGGAGAACTTCCTCACCGCCCACAACGTGGTCCTCTCCGAGGGGGACATCACCCTGCTGGTGGAGAAGGGGGTCAAGATCGTCCACTGCCCCCGGGCCAACCTCTCCAACCACGGCTTCCCCAAAACCCCCCGCATCCTCGAGTGCGGCGGCTCGGTGGGGATGGGCAGCGACGGCGCCTGCTCCTCCAGCCTGAGCCTCTTTGACGAGATGAAGGTGATGCGCAACGGCATCATCGCCTACTGGGGCCTGCCCATCTTCGACCCGGTGGTCATCCGGGTCGAGGAGCTGGTGAAGATGGCCACCCAGGGCGGGGCCAACGCCCTGTTGCAGGGGGACGACCTGGGCAGCCTGGAGGCGGGCAAGAAGGCCGACGTCATCCTCATCGACATCGAGCAGCCCCACATCCTCCCCACCCACAACCTGGTCAGCACCCTGGTGGAGGCGGTCACCGCCGGCGATGTCAACGACTCCATCATCGACGGCAAACTGGTGATGAAGGACCGCCAGGTCCTCACCCTGGACGAGGAGAAGATCCTCGCCGAGGCAAAGAAGCGGATGGTGGACATCTCCGTCCGGGCGGGGATCTAACCGGCCAAAAGAAGAAAAAAGGGCCCAGGGAGAACGCGTTCTCCCTGGGCCCTTTCTCTGTGGGCAATCACTTCGCCAGCTTGTCAAAGAGGGTCATCAGCTCCTCCACCTTTTCCCCGGCGTCGGGGCCGCCCACCGCGCCCTTGACGCAGCTCTGCATGTGGGCGTGGACGATTTCCCGGTTGACCTTTTTGAGGATGGATTCGGTGGCCAGGATCTGGTTGGAGATGTCCAGGCAGTACCGGTCCTCCTCCACCATCTTGAGGATCCCGTCCAACTGTCCGCGGGCGGTTTTCAGCAGCCGGGTGACGGGCGCTTTGTCGGCCTTCATCGCCCTAGCGGATTTCGACGACTTCGTAGCCGGCGTCCTCCACGGCGGCCTTCAGGGCGCTGTCGGGCACCTCTTTGGCCAGCTCGATGAAGGCGGTCTTTTTGTCCAGGTCAACGGTGGCGGTGACCCCGTCGATGGCGTTCAGGGCCTTTTCCACCCGGGCGGAGCAGTGTCCGCAGCTCATTCCCTCTACCAGCATCTCTTTTTTCACGGTGTTTCCTCCTGTCTGTCTCGTGTTTGTGGTCGTTTCAGGGGCTTTATCGTCAGCCGCCGGCTGGGCCGGCAGAGCTTTCGCAGCGGGGGCGGCGGGCTGCGCATCGTGCACATCGCCGTGGTATTTGGGCTTAAAGAACCGCAGCCGCAGGGCGTTGGTCACCACGCAGACCGAGGAGAGGCTCATGGCGAAGGCGCCGAACATGGGGTTGAGTTTCCACCCCAGCAGGGGGATGAAGAGCCCCGCCGCCAGGGGGATGCCGATGGAGTTGTAGATCAGCGCCCAGAAGAGGTTCTCCTTGATGTTTTTCAGGGTGGCCTTGGAGAGCTGAATGGCCCCCACCACGTCCAGCAGGTCGCTGCGCATCAGCACGATGTCGGCCGATTCAATGGCCACGTCGGTGCCGGCGCCGATGGCGACCCCCACGTCGGCCCGGGCCAGGGCGGGGGCGTCGTTGATGCCGTCGCCCACCATGGCGACCTTCCGCCCCTGCTCCTGCAGGGCGCGCACCTGGGCCTCCTTGTCCTGGGGCAGCACCTCGGCGATCACCTGGGAGACCCCCACCTGCCGCCCCATGGCGGCGGCGGTCTTGCGGTTGTCCCCGGTGAGCATCACCACGTCCACCCCCATCTGCCGCAGTTCCGAGACGGCGGCGGCGCTGGTGGGTTTGATGACGTCGGCCACGGCGATGGCCCCCAGCAGCTTCCCTGCTTTGGCAAAGTAGAGGGGGGTCTTGCCGTCTTCGGCCAGGGCCTCGCCGGCCTCGGCCAGGGCGCTGTCGTCCACCCCGGCTTCGGCCATCATCGCCCGGTTGCCCGCCAGGCAGCTCTCCCCCCCCAGGGTGGCCCGCAGCCCCCGGCCGGAGACCGCTTCAAACCGCTCGGCGGGGGTGAGCTCCAACTCCTCCTCGGCGGCCCGCTGCACGATGGCGTCGGCCAGCGGGTGCTCCGAGGGCTTTTCCATCGAGGCGGCCAACTGCAACAGCTCCCTCTCGGAGATGCCGGCGGCGGGGAGGATGTCGGTCACCTGGGGCTTGCCCTCGGTGACGGTGCCGGTCTTGTCGAGCACCACCGTGTCGATGGAGTGGGCCGTCTCCAGCGCCTCGGCCGACTTGATGAGAATGCCGTTTTCCGCCCCCTTGCCGGTGCCCACCATGATGGCGGTAGGGGTGGCCAGCCCCAGGGCACAGGGGCAGGAGATGACCAGCACGGCGATGCCAATGGACATGGCGTACTCAAAGGTGTGGCCGGTGAGCAGCCAGACGGCGGTGGCCAGCAGGGCGATGCCGATGACCACCGGCACAAAGACTCCGCTGACCTTGTCGGCCAGCTTGGAGATGGGGGCCTTGGAGGCGCTGGCCTCCTCCACCAGGTGGATGATCTGGGCCAGGGCGGTGTCGTCGCCCACCTTGATGGCGCGGAAGGTAAAGGCGCCGGTCTTGTTGACCGAGGCGCCGGTCACCTTGTCGCCGGGGCCCTTCTCCACCGGGATCGACTCGCCGGTGAGGGCGCTCTCGTCCACGGCGGTGGCGCCGGATTCCACTACCCCGTCCACCGGGATGGAGGCGCCGGGCTTGACGGCGATCAGGTCGCCGATCTGCACCTCCTCCACCGGGATCTCCCGCTCCTCCCCGTCGCGGATGACCAGGGCGGTCTTGGGGGCCAGGTCCATCAGCTTGGTGATGGCCTGGCTGGTCTTCCCCTTGGAGCGGGCCTCCAGGAACTTGCCCAGGGTGATGAGGGCCAGGATCATCCCCGAGGTCTCAAAGTAGAGGTCCATGGAGTACTGGTGCACCAGGTGCATGTCGCCGTGGCCCAGCCCCCAGCCGATCTTGTAGATGGCGAAGATGCCGTAGACGATGGCCGCCGTCGAGCCGATGGCGATCAGGGAGTCCATGTTGGGGGAGCGGCGAAAGAGGGTCTTGAAGCCGTTTGTGAAGTAGTGCTGGTTGACCCAGACGATGGGCAGGGAGAGCAGCAGTTGGGTAAAGGCAAAGGTGATGGCGTTTTCGTTGCCCAGAAAGATGCCCGGCAGGGGCCAGCCCATCATGTGGCCCATGGAGAGGTAGAAGAGGGGGATCATAAAGGCAAAGGAGACGATGAGCCGGCGCTTCATGGCGCGCATCTCCTCCTGCGCCCGGTCCACCGCCGACTTGCCGGCGGCGGCCTTGGCCGAGCGGCCGTTGCTCGCGGCGGGGAAGGCGCCATAGCCGGCGTCGGCCACCGCCTTGGAGATGGTGTCGGGGCCGATCTGTTTTTCGTCGTACTCCACCACCATGCTGTTGGCCAGCAGGTTGACTGCCACCGCGGAGACCCCCTCCACCTTGGCGACGCTCTTCTCCACGTGGGCCGAGCAGGCCGAGCAGGTCATGCCGGTGACATCGAATTTCTGTTTCATGGCAGTCTTCCTTTCTATGGTACCCCACCCCCGGGGGGGTGTCAATTTCCAAGCCCAGCATACACCTTCACCGGGCAAATGTCAACCGATTTGGTGTAGTTTTGTTCTGCACTTTTTCTCTAAGAGGTTCGGCCGTTTGGGGCCCCGCTATGCGGGGAATGGGGCCGGGCGGGGAAAAAGGCGCAAAAAGCGGGCCCGCCCGAAGGGGCGGACCCGCTTTGTCAGCGTATAGGGCTAGTTTTCAAACCGGCCACAGCACTTTTTGTACTTTTTGCCGCTGCCGCAGGGGCAGGGGTCGTTGCGGCCGATCTTCTTTTTGCGCACCGGCTCCTTGGCGGCCGAGCCGTCGCCGGACTGGTTGGTGGCGGGCTTCATCACCGCCTCGCGCTTGGGCTCCTCCTGGGTCTTGATCTGCACGGTGAGGAGCATCTTGACGGTGTCCTCCTTGATGGATTCGACCATGGCGTCGAACATGTCAAAGCCCTCGATCTTGTACTCCACCACCGGGTCTTTCTGGGCGTAGGAGCGCAGGTAGATGCCCTTTTTCAGCTCGTCCATGGCGTCGATGTGGTCCATCCACTTGGTGTCCACCACCCGCAGCAGGACCACCCGCTCCAGTTCCCGCATGATGGGGGAGCCGTACTTCTCTTCCTTCTCGAAGTAGATGTTCTTGGCCTTCTCGATGAGTTGAGCGGCGACGTCCTCGGGGGTCAGGCCCGCCAGCTCCTCGGGGGTGTAGTCCAGGTCGTCCTCCCCGGTGATCCAGCCCAGGTAGTGGTCTTTGAGGCCCTTGAGGTTCCAGTCGGCCGGGTCGCTGTCGGCGGCCAGGTAGGTGGAGACCACGTCCTTGATCCCCTCCTCGAGCATGGTGAGGACGTACTGCTTCAGGTCCTCGCCGTTGAGGACCTTGTCCCGCTGGGCGTAGATGATCTCGCGCTGCTTGTTCATCACGTCGTCGTACTGGAGGACGTTTTTGCGGATGCCGAAGTTGCGCCCCTCCACCTTGCGCTGGGCGCTCTCGATGGCGTTGGTCAACATTTTGGTCTCGATGGGCTGATCCTCCTCGAGGCCGAGGGAGTTCATCAGCGCCTGGACCCGCTCGCCGCCGAAGAGGCGCATCAGGTCGTCTTCCAGCGACATGTAGAAGATGGTCTCGCCCGGGTCGCCCTGGCGGCCGGCGCGGCCCCGCAGCTGGTTGTCGATGCGGCGGGACTCGTGGCGCTCGGTGCCGATGATGAAGAGCCCGCCCGCGGCCTTGACCTCTTCGGCCTCGGCGGCGATCTGCTCTTTGTACTTCTGCTCCAGCTCGGCAAAGGTCTTGCGGCACTCGATGATCTCTTCGTCGTCGGTGTCGGAATAGCCAGTGGCCTCCACCAGCAGCTCCTCGTAGTAGCCCTTTTTGCGCATCTCGTCCTTGGCCATCATCTCGGCGTTGCCGCCGAGGATGATGTCGGTGCCGCGGCCGGCCATGTTGGTGGCGATGGTGACGGCGCCCTTCTTGCCGGCCTGGGCCACGATTTGGGCCTCTTTTTCGTGGTATTTGGCGTTGAGGACCTGGTGGGGGACCCCCCGGTGTTTGAGCATCTTGCTGAGCAGCTCCGACTTTTCGATGGAGATGGTGCCCACCAGCACCGGCTGGCCCTTGGCGTGGCTCTCCACCACCTGGTCGATGACGGCGTTGAATTTGGCCTGCTCGGTCTTGTAGACCTGGTCGTCGTGGTCCTTGCGGACGTTGGGCTTGTTGGTGGGGATCTCGATGACGTCCAGCTTATAGATCTCGTTGAACTCGTTTTGCTCGGTCATGGCGGTACCGGTCATGCCCGAGAGCTTTTGGTAGAGGCGGAAGAAGTTCTGGAAGGTGATGGTGGCCAGGGTCTTGGACTCCCGCATCACCTTGACGCCCTCTTTGGCCTCGATGGCCTGGTGCAGCCCCTCGTTGAAGCGGCGGCCGATCATCAGTCGGCCGGTGAACTCGTCGACGATGATGACCTCGCCGTCCTTGACCACGTAGTCCACGTCCCGCACCATGATGCCGTGGGCGCGGATGGCCTGGTTGATGTGGTGGGCGATGGTCATGTTGTCGGCGTCGTTGAGGTTTTCGAGGCCAAAATAGGCCTCGGCCTTTTTGATGCCGGCCTTGGTGAGGGTGGCGGTCTTGGCCTTCTCGTCGACGATGTAGTCGCCCTCCAGCTCGTCGTTGTCCTCTTTGGCGTTGAGCTCGGTCACCTTGGTGACCTTGAGGGTGCGGGCGAACTTGTCGGCAGTCTGGTAGAGGTCGGTGGACTTGTCGCCCTGGCCGGAGATGATGAGGGGGGTGCGGGCCTCGTCGATGAGGATGGAGTCCACCTCGTCGACAATGGCGAAGTTGAAGCCCCGCTGCACCTTGTTCTCCTTGTAGATGACCATGTTGTCGCGCAGGTAGTCAAACCCCAGCTCGTTGTTGGTGCCGTAGGTGATGTCGCAGTTGTAGGCGCGGCGCCGGGCCTCGTTGTCCATCCCGTTGACGATCAGCCCCACCGAGAGCCCGAGGAAGCGGTAGATCTTGCCCATCCACTCGCTGTCGCGCTTGGCCAGGTAGTCGTTGACAGTGACGATGTGCACCCCCTTGCCCGAGAGGGCGTTGAGATAGGCGGGGAGGGTGGCCACCAGGGTCTTTCCCTCACCGGTCTTCATCTCGGCGATGCGGCCCTGGTGGAGGACGATGCCGCCCACCACCTGCACCGGGAAGTGGCGCATCCCCAGCACCCGGTCGCCCGCCTCGCGGCAGGCGGCGAAGGCGTCGGGGAGGATGTCGTCCAGAGTGGCGCCGCCCGCCAGCTTCTCCCGCAGGGAGACGGTGGTCTGGCGCAGTTCTTCGTCGGTCTTTTTCCTGTACTCGTCCTCCAGCGCGTAGACCTGCTGCGCGATGGGGTCAATGCGCTTGAGCTCCTTTTTGCTGTAAGAGCCAAACAGCAAATCCTTTAATCCCATTTCATCACCTCAAAAGATACAGCCCTGGTGTGACGGGCCGTTTTGCAATTCGACGTTAGACAATAAACCAACCTATATTATAAGGGGCCACGCCGGCAAAGTCAACGCGGCAGGCAGAACTTCCCCTGTCCGGGAGGGGGGAAGTTCTGCCCCTACCGGGTTTGCCCGCGATTTCTGTTGCGGGCAGCCGGACCGCGCGGGGAAATGGGGCGCTCCATTGGGGGCAGAGGAGTTTGCCGTGGCCGGACGGGAGAGGGCGTTGGAGAAGGGGCGCTGCGGCGATGTGGGGTTGACGGCCCGGCGACCCAGGACAGGGGCGGAGGCATGGACAAACGGCTTGGTGTGGGATGCCGACCGCGCAGATTTGGCAGCGGGGCGGGAAAAGGGAGCGAGTTTTGCATAGGCCGCCGGGGGGGCAGGGACAGGTCTCTGCATTGCCCCCTCTTTTTTGCCGATTGCCATAGCCATTGCTCCTTGAAGGACAACTGCGAGGGGAATAGGGCCCGCCTCTTTTTCGGCGGCAATGCGGCTTTACTGGCGGCAACCCGCTTCGCACCCCCAACGCGCAGGCCGATACACTTTTTTGCCCGCCGAGCGCGACCGCCCGGCCCGATGAACCGCGGGAGGACAGACCCTTTTGGTTTGCACGGCGTGGACCGCGCCGGGCGTCGCTGGGGGAATGCGCGGATAGGGGGCGTCGCCATCCCCCAGCCGGGCATCGCCGTTGGCAGCAGTGGAGATAGCGAGGCGGGCCGCAGCAGGCGATATGGCGGGTGCCTGCCGCATGGAACCCCCCTGCCGCGCCGCGTGGAAGAGCGGATGGCGCCCGGTCGGTCCAGCAGTTGGCCGGGCGCGGCGACCAGCTTTTTTGTGGGGTCTACTTGTGGGACAACGCCGCGCCGGGAATGCGGCGGCGGGATGGGGCCATCCGTTGTGAATTTTTTGACACGCCCTTGCGAAACCGGGACAGGCATACTATAATGTATTGTAGATTGGACTGCGCGCAGGGCGCAGCTCTATCTGCGGTTCCTGTCCCCAAAAAACCGAAAGGAGTTTTGATATGAACTATTCTCATGAAGTCGAGAAAATGTGCGTCGTGGCCAAGGGCCCGCACCACGGTCCCGCTCCCATCCCCGAGGAGGGCAAATGGGTAAAGGCCTACCAGATCCCCGACATCTCCGGCCTGACCCACGGCGTGGGCTGGTGCGCCCCCCAGCAGGGCACCTGCAAGCTGACCCTCAACGTGAAAGAGGGGGTCATCCAGGAGGCTCTGGTGGAGACCATCGGCTGCTCGGGCATGACCCACTCCGCCGCCATGGCCGCTGAGATCCTGCCCGGCAAGACCATCCTCGAGGCGCTCAACACCGACCTGGTGTGCGACGCCATCAACGTGGCCATGAGAGAGCTGTTCCTGCAGATCGTCTACGGCCGCACCCAGACCGCCTTCTCGGAGGACGGGCTGCCGGTGGGCGCCGGGCTGGAAGACCTGGGCAAGGGCCTGCGCAGCCAGGTGGGCACCATGTACTCCACCGCCGCCAAGGGCGTTCGCTACCTGGAGATGGCCGAGGGCTACGTCCTCTCCACCGCCCTGGACGAAAACGACGAGGTCATCGGCTACAAGTTCTGCCGCCTGGGCAAGATGATGGAAGATATTCGCCGTGGAGCAGACCCCAAAGAGGCCTTCGAGAAGAACGTCGGCACCTACGGGCGCTACGACGGCGCGGCCAAGTACATCGATCCCCGCGAAGAGTAAGGGAATACGGACAGAAGGAGGTTTGCGAATATGGCACAATTTGAAGGTAAAGAGAGAAGAATGGCGAAGATCGACGCCTGCCTGGCCGAGTACGGCTTCAAGACCCTGGAGGAGGCCGACGAGCTCTGCAAGAGCAAGGGCATCGACGTGGGCGAGATCGTGAAGGGCGTACAGCCCATCGCCTTTGACAACGCCGTGTGGGCCTACACCCTGGGCACCGCCATCGCCATCAAGAAGGGCATCAAAAAAGCCGCCGAGGCCGCCGAGGCCATCGGCATCGGCCTGCAGGCGTTCTGCATCCCCGGCTCGGTCGCCGAGCAGCGGGATGTGGGCCAGGGCCACGGCAACCTGGGCGCCATGCTGCTGAGAGAGGAGACCGACTGCTTCTGCTTCCTGGCTGGGCACGAGTCCTTCGCCGCGGCCGAGGGCGCCATCGGCATTGCCCGCACCGCCAACAAGGCCCGCAAGAAACCCCTGCGGGTCATCCTCAACGGGCTGGGCAAAGACGCCGCCTACATCATCTCCCGCATCAACGGCTTCACCTATGTGGAGACCGAGTACGACTTCAAGACCGGCGATCTGAAGGTCGTGCGGGAAATCCCCTATTCCGAGGGCGAGCGGGCTGCCGTTCGCGTCTACGGCGCCAACGACGTGCTCGAGGGCGTTGCCATCATGAAGTCGGAGAAGGTCGACGTCTCCATCACCGGCAACTCCACCAACCCCGCCCGCTTCCAGCACCTGGTGGCCGGCACCTACAAAAAGTGGGCCATCGAGAACGGCAAGAAGTACTTCTCCGTCGCCTCCGGCGGCGGCACCGGCCGCACCCTGCACCCGGACAACGTGGCTGCCGGCCCGGCCTCTTACGGCCTGACCGACTCCCTGGGCCGGATGCACGGCGACGCCCAGTTCGCCGGTTCCTCCTCTGTGCCGGCGCACGTGGAGATGATGGGTCTGATCGGCATGGGCAACAACCCCATGGTCGGCGCCACCGTCGCCTGCGCGGTTGCCGTGGAAGAGCACAACAACTAAGCGAGAGAGTTCATATCATCAAAAAGGGCCCCTGGCTGGTAAAAGCCGGGGGCCCTTTTGCGCGCTGGGGCGGGGTTGCAATCGCCCCGGGGCTGTGATAGACTTTGAAGAGAAAAAGAGAATAGTCCGGGAGTCCGCAAACGGGCTGAGAGGACACTGGCGAAAAGAGAGCAGTCGCTGCTGTGCTGCCCGGCTTTCAAAAAACTTTTTTGAAAGCCGGATGGATATGTGCTGGCGACTACTCGTCTCACGGAAGCAGAAGCCAAGGTGAGAAGCAGAGACTAGTTGTTACCGTACCATTTGTAGGTTTTGCCCAACGGGCAAAATTGAAAACTTTAGTTTTCAAAAACAAATGGGGACACGATGGCGACTATTCGTCGCCATCGTGTCGACCGGTTTCAACCTGATTTGGATCATGCCAACGTAGGGAAAAGAGCGCCGCCTCAACAGGGGGCGCGGGGGTGCATTCAGTCGGGTGCATCCTCTTTTTTTGTACCCAAAATTGTGCGGAGAGGGAGCGATCTTTTTGCTGGGACAGTACTTAAACGCCCTGCGGGAGCAGGGGCCGCTCATCCACTGCATCACCAACACCGTCACCATGAACGACTGCGCCAACGCCCTGTTGGCGGTGGGGGGCAGTCCCATCATGGCCGACGATCCCGACGAGGTGGCGGAGATCGCCGCCCTGGCCGGGGGGGTGGTGCTCAACATCGGTACCCTGCGCCGGCAGAACTTAAACGCCTTTTACGGGGCGGGGCGGGAGGCGGCCCGCCGGGGCATCCCGGTGGTTTTGGACCCGGTGGGGGCGGGGGCGTCCCGCCTGCGCACCGAGACGGCCCGCGGCCTCTGGAAGGAGCTGCCGCTGGCGGCCATTCGCTGCAACCTGTCAGAACTGCGGGCCCTGCTGGGCGAGGGCGGTGGGGCCCGGGGGGTGGACGCGGCGCCAGAGGACCTGGGCGCCACCGCCTCCCTGCGGGAGCGGGCGGCCCAAATCGGGGCCCTCGCCCGCCGCGCGCAGACGGTGGTGGCGGTCACCGGCGAGGTGGACTTTGTGAGCGACGGGGCGAGGACCTTTGCCATCCGCGGCGGCCACCCCCTGATGGCCCGGGTCACCGGCACCGGCTGCATGCTCACCGCCGTCACCGGCGCCTTTTTGGCGGCTTCGCCCCAGCAGCCGCTGGAGGCTGCGGCGGCCGCCGTCTGTGCCATGGGGCTGTGCGGCGCCCGGGCGCGCCGGCGGCTGCTGGAGGAGACAGGACGGGAGGGCACCGGCAGCTACCGGGTGCTGCTCATGGACGAATTGGCCTGCCTGACCGGCGGGGAACTGGATGGAGGAGAGGACATTGAAATTTTCGAGAGAGCAGATTAGAAGCGCTATGCGGCTGTACGCCGTGACCGACCGGGCCTGGCTGCGGGGGCGCACCCTGGGGCAGATGGTGGAGGACTGCCTTAAGGGCGGCGCCACCTTTGTGCAGCTGCGGGAGAAGGAGGCCGGCGACCGGGAGTTTTTGCAGGTGGCAAGAGAGGTCAAGGCCGTGACCGACCGCTACGGGGTGCCGCTGGTGATCGACGACAACCTGACCATCGCCCAGGCGGTGGACGCCGACGGGGTGCACATTGGCCAGACCGACCTGCCCTGTGACCTGGCGCGCAAGATCCTGGGCCCGGACAAGATCATCGGGGTCTCGACCAAGACCATCGCCCAGGCCCGCGAGGCCGAGGCGCAGGGGGCCGACTACCTGGGCACCGGCGCGGCCTTCTTCACCACCACCAAACAGATCGACGGCACCATGTCCATGGCCGAGATGAAAGCCCTCTGCGAGAGCGTCTCCATCCCGGTGGTGGCCATCGGCGGCATCCACCCGGAAAATCTGCTGGAGCTGGAGGCCAGCGGGGTGGACGGCGCGGCGGTGGTCTCGGCCATCTTCGCCCAGGACGACGTGCTGGCCGCCACCAGAGAGCTCGACGAGCTGACCCGCCGGCTGTGGAAGTGACGCCCAAGGCTGCGGCCTTTGACCTGGACGGCACCCTGCTCTGGACCATGGACGTGTGGTCGGGGGTGGGGGAGCGCTACCTGGTGGAGCAGGGGGTCCCGGTGCCGGTGGATCTGGACGAGCGGCTGACGGCCATGAGCCTGGAGCAGTCGGCCGCCTGGTTTTCCCGGGAGCTGGGGGTGCCCTATCCCCCGGAGGAGATTTTGCGCCAGATCGACGGGATCGTCGCCCGCCGCTACTGGGCGGCGGTGCGCGAGCGGGGCCGCGCGGTGATCCTGCCGGGGGCGGAGGCATACCTGCAGTCCCTGGCTGCGGCAGGGGTGCCCTGCTGCCTGGCCACCGCAGTGGAGCGGGCCACCGCCGAGGCGGTGCTGGACGAGCTGGGCCTGCGCGGCTACTTTGCCTTTGTGCACAGCTGCACCGAGGCCGGCTGCAACAAAGAGAGGCCAGAGTTTTACGCCGTGGCTGCCGCCCGGCTGGGCGCGGCGGTGGGGGAGACCTGGGTCTTTGAGGACGCCCCCCACGCCCTGGCTGCCGCCAGGGCTGCGGGCTGCCGCACGGTGGCGGTGACCGGCGGTGAGGGGACGGCCTGCGCTGCCGACCGGACGATCGCGGACTACCGGGAACTGCTGTAAGCTGTAAATGGAAGAGGCATTGCCCATATAATGTGCAGCGCGCTGCCCCCAACAGGAGGCAGCGCGCTTTTGTCGCGCGGGGTCGGCTGGCAAAGTCATCGGTTGTGGGCGAGAACAGGCGCTGCGCCGCCCCTGACGGGACAGGGGAGGGGGACAGGGAGCACCTGTCGCGCCTTGCCGCAAGAGCTCGCCATCGCAAGCGGCCGTGCGAAAGGGCAGGGAGGGCACGGAAGGATGGCAGACCCCCGCTTGGTCGGCCCTGTCCGGAGGGGTGCGGCAAGGGGTGGAAGCGCTCTCCTCGGGGCGGGGAACGCCATCTCCTCCCCGCTCCCGCGACGAACGGCCCTCTCTCACCGCGCGGGCGGTTGGAATGGGCCCTTTGGTTGACGGTGGGGGGCAAACCCGGTAGAATAAAAGAAAATAAAGACGAAAAGGAAGCCGCCGACATGAGCAAACTCAACCGCTTTGAATCCCTCCACCTCTACATCCAGTCCATCTCCCTCTACCGGGAGACCGCCGAGAGCCCGGCCCTTCGGGAGCTGGAGCGCCTCTGCTCCCTCTTCGGGGGGGACTTTGACCAGGTCTGCCGGGCCTGGTGCGGCTTCTACCGCGCCCTCTGCGAGGGGGACGGCCAGGGCTCGCTGCCCGACTACCTCTTTGGCCGGGCGCTGCGGGACGAAAACCCCTTCTCCGCCCTCTGCGCCAGAGAGGGCTTTTTGGCCACCCCGTCCCACCTGCGGCAGGCGGCCAAGAACGATTTGAGCATGCTCTGCGCCCTCTCTAAAGCCTCCGCTAAGGAGCTGAAGGTGCTCCTCTTCTCGGCCTACGGCGACAGGGAGCGGGTCATCGACGTGCTGCCCGAGTGGACCGAGGGGCACAAGAAATACCGGGCCGAGGGCGACTGGGGGGACGAGCTGGTCCGCCTGGCCGAGCACTACCGGGAAAACGGCTGCGGCTTTGCGGCCCAGTGCCCGGTGTTTTGCTACACCGAGGAGGGGGAGCTGGTGCCCCAGCCCCAGTCGGGCCCCAGCCGCCGGGAGACCCTGGCCGGGTTGGACGGGTGCTATGAAAAGGGGCAGGCCCTCTTCTCCCTGGCGCCCCAGGGGGCGATGCCCCGGCTGCTCATCACCGGGGAGGAGGGCGCGGGCAAGACCACCCTGGCCAAGACCTGCTGGTTTGAGTGCGCCCAGGGCACCCGGCTGGTCTGGTGCCGGGGGGAGGACGTGGAGTCCCTCTTTGCGGCGCTGGGGGAGATGCCCGCCCGGTTTTTGGTGCTCTGCGACGACATCACCGACGCCCAGCTGCGCGCCATCGCCCACTACTTCACTCAGGTGGGGTCGCTGCCGGGGAACGTCTCGCTGGCGGCCACGGCGGTGAGCGCCGAGGGGCTGGCCGATGCGGGCATCGTCTTTGAACGGGTGCTCCCGCTGCAGAAATTGACCCAGTTGGAGTATTTGGAGCTGCTCTACAAGCTGGCCCCCCTGCGGGGGCTGGAGATGCCCCGGGACGAACTCAAGCGCCGGGCGCTGGAGTGGGAGCTCAAGCAGACGGCCTTTACCCCCCAGTCCGCCCAGCGGCTGCTGGGCACCCTGCTGGTGGAGGCGGATGGCTAGGCGGCGAGGGCTGGCCCTGCTGCTGGCGGCCGCCCTGCTGCTGGCCGGCTGCGGCCAAAAGGGGTTCCCGGCGACGGTGCGGGGGGTGACGATCTCCGGCGCACCGAAGCGGGTGGCGGTGCTCTCGGAGCACCTGGCGGAGGCGGCCGTGGGGATGGGCTACGGCGGGCAGATCGCCGGGGTCTGCGACGGCAGCCGGCTGCCCGGGCTGGAGGGCGCCCAGCCGGTGGGGACCGCCCTCCTCCCCGACGGGGCGGCCATTGCCGAGCTGAAGGCCGACCTGGTGCTGAGCAGCCAGCCCCTGCCCGAGGGGGCCGTGGACTGCCCGGTGGTGGTCCTTGCCACCCCCACCACCCTGGAGGGGTTGGCCGGCTTTTACCGGGACATCGCCGCCTGTTTTGCCGGTGAACGGGCGGAGGAGGGCCGCCTCTTCGCCGCGGACGTGGAGAGCTGGGTGGCCGCCCTGGATGAAAAAATCGGCGCTGCGCACCGCCCCAGCTTTGCGGTGCTCTGCGACCCGCGGGGCTACCTGGCGGGGGCGGGGACGCTGGAAGCCGACCTCTTTGGGCGGTTGCTGGGGGAGAACACCGCCGCGGCCGCGGAAGGGTATGCCGCCCTGGAGGGGATGGCCGAGCCGGAGGTGCTCTTTTGCACCGACGCCCTGACGCTGGAGGAGCTGCAGCAGCTGCCGGGCTTTGCCGAGATGGCCTGCGTGCAGGAGGGGCGGGTGACCTTTTTGCAGATGGCCCCCTTTGAGCGGTGCAGTTCAGCCCTGTTTTTGCAGCTGATCCCCGCCGTCACCGCCCAGTACCCCCAGGTGTTTGGCGGGGCGAACTGACCTTGTTTTTTGTGAAGAGAGCGCCGGACAGGTTTCTGTCCGGCGCTCTTTTTGGCGGGTGGGATGGGGGGTCAGGCGTACTCGTAGCCGCCCCCCTCGATGGGGGCAAAGAGGGCGGTGTCCAGCAGGAGGATGCGCCCCCGCTCCCGGCGGAGGGCGCCCGCCTCTTCCAGCTGGCGCAGGCAGCGCTGCAGGTGGCGGTAGCTGGCCCCCAGCAGGGCGGTGGCCGCCGAGAGGTTGACCTGCACCGACAGGCTGCCCTGCTGGCGGGCCTCATACCCCAGATAGGCGCAGACCCGGGCCTTGAGGGGGTAGGAGAGGTTGATGGCGGTGTTCCCCCCGTTGCGGCGGACCATCCGCGCCAGGTCTTGGCCGATGGCGCGGTAGAAGCGGGCGTCCCCCTCGACCGCGCGGAGGACCGCCTCCCGCGGAGCGCCCAGACAGAGGGAGGGGGCGAGGGCCTGCACGCTGGAGAAGTAGGTGTCGCAGAGCAGGATCTCGGCGTCCCCGATCCACCGGGGCCGGGTGTAGTACCCCTGCAGGAGGAGGGAGCCGCTCTCCAGCGGGGTGTAGACCTGGGCGCGGCCCTTCACAAAGTAGTAGAAGGTGGAAAACGGCGCCCCCTTCTGGCAGAGATGGGCCCCCTTGGAAAAGGGGCGGAGGGTGAAGAGGGGGCGCAGGTCGGCGGAAAAATAGCGCTGCAGTCCGCACTCGTCGTAGAGCTGGGCGGCGGTGGACACGGGCAGGTCCCCTTTCTGAAAAATCGGTTTGCGGCAGGGCTAGAGCCGCCGAATAAAAGCGGTCTTCTCCCCGCTGTCAAAGCCCGCCTCGCGGTAGAAGGAGAGGGTGCCCTCGTCCTTGGCGCCGCTCATCAACATGATTTTGTAGCAGCCCGCCCGGCGGGCGATCTCCTCCGCCCGGCGCAGGCAGGCTGTGGCGCAGCCTCGCCGGCGGTGGTCGGGGTGGGTGACCACGTTTTCCACCAGGGCAAAGGGCCGGGCGCCCCGGGTCAGGTTGGGGAGGAGGTAGCAGGTGCAGGAGGCGAGGATACGCCCCTCCTCCTCGGCTACGATCAGGTGGCAGCCGGGGTCGTCCAACAACTGCCGCCAGGCGGCGCGCAGCCCTTCCCCCTCCGGGGGGAGAGAGGTCTCGTGCAGGTGGAGGTAGAGGTGCAACAGCGAATCCAAATCGCCGGCGGCAGCTTCTCGCAGGGTCACGGCAGATCGCCCCTTTCTGTGACCCCATTATACCCCCAAGGGGGAAAAAGAGAAAGTGTGACCTTTGTCCTAACGGCCCGGCGGGGGAGGGGGTATGATAGAGAGAGAAAGGAAAAGGAGGACGAAGAGATGCTGCGATCCAAAATCGACGACCGGGCCCTGGCGCCCCAGGGGGAGGCGGAGGTCGCCTGGCGGCGGGCCAAGATGCCGGTGCTCCGCCAGTTCGGCGAGCGCTACGGGCGGGAGAAGCCCTTTGCGGGGCGCTCCCTCCTCATCTGCATGCACTGTGAGCCCAAGGCCGCGGTGCGCACCGAGGTGCTGCTGCGGGGCGGGGCCGAGCGGATCGTCTTTGTGGGGAACCTGGGCTCCACCAAACCAGGGACGGCCGCCTACCTGGCCGGCCTGCCGGGGGTGACGGTGCTCGCCGGCCGGGGCGACCGGCTGGAGGACCTGCGGCAAAATCTCCGCGCCGCCCTGGCCGAGGGGCCCTATGACCTGCTGATGGACAACGGCGCGGGCATCCTGCAGCAGTTTGCGGGGGAGGCGCCCGCTTGGCGGCCCCTGGGGGGAATCGAGGAGACCCGCTCGGGGCGGCTGATTCTGGAGCGGGAGGGGATCGCCCCCGACTTCCCCCTGCTGGTGATCGACGACTCGCCGGTGAAGCGGCTCATCGAAAACGAGGCCGGGGTCGGCCAGTCGGTGGTGGACGGGATCTTGCGGGCCACCTCGATGCTGCTGGGGGGCAAGCCGGTGCTGGTGGTGGGCTACGGCTACTGCGGCGCGGGGATCACCCAGCGGCTGCGGGCCCTGGGGGCGCAGACCATGGTCTGGGACACCGACCCGGTGCGGCTGCTCAAGGCCCGGGTGGAGGGTCACCGCACCGGCGCGCTGGAGGAGCTGCTGCCCCGGGCGGAACTGGTGGTCACCGTCACCGGCCGCTTTGACGTGCTGGGGCCCCGCCACCTGCCCCTGCTGCGGGACGGGGCGGTCCTCTGCAACGCCGGCCACTACAACATGGAAATCGACGTGGAGGGATTGCGGACCGCCGCCCGGGAGGTCCGGCGGCTGCCCGGCGAGATCGAGGAATTTCGCTTTGCCGACAGGAGCGCCTACCTGCTGCAGAGCGCCAACCCCATCAACCTGGCGGCGGGGGCCGGCAACCCCCTGGAGGTGATGGACCTGGGATACGCCCTGCAGCTGTTGAGCCTGGAGGAGATTTTGGCCGGTCGGGCCCGGCCGGGCATCCAGCCCCTGCCCCCCTCGGTGGACCGGGAGGCCTGCCGCCTCTGCCTGGAGAGCTGGCCCCAGTAGGGCAAAGGAAAAAAGAGAGCCACCGCCCAGTTGGCGGCCGCTCTCTTTTTTTGCGCGTCAGAGGCCCAGATAGGTTTTCAGGGGCTGAATGTCCAGCTGGTCGTAGCGCTGGATGAAGCCGTAGACCTTCTCGGCAATTTTTTTGGCCCCGCCGCAGTCGTCGCTCTCGATGTTCAGGGGGAGGATGGGGTCGTGCAGGGACATCCGCAGCAAGAACCAGCCCCGCTCCCCCTCGTCGGAGAAGCTGACCCGGATGCCCTCGTGGTTCTGGGGGGCCTTCTCCCAGCCGGGCTGGGCGTCGACATAACTTTCCAGGTCGGCCAGCACCTGCTTGCCGTAGGCGGCAAAGTCGGGCACCTTGATTTTGAAGCGGAGCTCGACCGCCTCGGCCGGTTCCTGCAGGTCGGCCAGCAGGGTGTCGATGGTCTTGCCCACCTGCCGCAGGGTGGCGGCCTTGATGAGGATCTTGGCGCAGAGGTAGGCGCCGTCGTCCAGGTAGTAGTTCTCCTTGAGGGCGCCGTGGCCCGAAGTCTCGATGGCCAGGGGGGAGGGGACCCCCTCCTTCGCCAGGCGGATGGACTCGTTGATGACGTTTTTGTAGCCCCGCTTGAAGCGGTGGTGCACCCCGCCCAGCTCCTCGATAAAGGCGCCCAGGTGGCTGGAGGTGACCGAGTCGGTGACGATGGTGCCGCCGGGGCAGTCCTCCAGCACGATGCAGGAGAGCAGGGCGATGAGCCGGTTGCGGTTGATCTCCTTGCCGTTTCGGTCCACCGCGCCGGCCCGGTCCACGTCGGTGTCGAAGATGAGGCCCAGGTCGCAGCCCCCCTCCTTCACCGCCTCGATGATGGACTGCATGGCGGCCGGGTCCTCGGGGTTGGGCACGTGGTTGGGGAAACGGCCGTCCGGGTCGAGGTAGCGGGAGGCGGAGACGTCGGCCCCCAGGGGGCAGAGCACCTTCTGGGCGAAGAAACCGCCCGCGCCGTTGCCCGCGTCCACCGCGATCTTAAAGCCCTGCAGGGGCTGGTTATAGTGGTCGGGGTCGTCGATCCCCTCGCGGATCTTCTTCACCAGGTGCAGGGCGTAGTCGGAGATCAGGTCGGCCTGGCGCACAGGGGCGCTCTGCCCGCTGGGCAGCTCGCCCAGGGCCAGTTCGGTCAGGGCCTCGATGTCCTCGTGCTCCAGTCCGCCCTCTCTGGTGAAAAACTTGAGCCCGTTGCGGTTGTAGGGCAGGTGGCTGGCGGTGATCATGATGGCCCCGTCGTACCCGTGGCCGGGCAGGACGGTGGACATGAACATGGCCGGGGTCGAGGCCATCTGGCAGTCGACCACCGACACCCCGGCGCCCTGCAGCCCCTCGGCGGCGGCCGCCAGCAGGGCCGGGCCGGAGAGGCGGGAGTCCCGCCCCACCGAGACGGTGAGTTGGGGCAGGGGCTTGCCGGTCTTCTGGGACAGCCAGAGGGCGAAGGCGGCCGCCAGCTCCCGGGCGGCCCGCTCGGTGAGGTTCACCGGCTCGCCGGCGACCCCCTCCAATGCAACGCCGCGGATGTCGCTTCCATTTTGCAGTGCTCTGTAATCGCCCATCTGTCAGGCCTCCTCATATCGCATCGCGAATTTGTCTGTGTCCATTGGCGGGGGGGATAGATCCCCTCCCATTTTGTACCTTTCATCATAGCCGGTTTGCCCGGCCTTTTCAATTGCCCTTTCCGCCAAAAAAAGGGGCCATTTTTTGAAGCGCCCTTCAGTGTGCCCGCCGGATGCGGCGGGCGGGGGGGCCGGGGCGGCGGGCCGAGCGCAGGCAGAGGGGGAGGTAGAGCAGGTAGATGCCCGCAAAGCCCACAAAGGCCCATTTCCCCACCGTGAGGCCGGGCGGGTCATAGGAAAAGATGATCTCGCACTCTCCCGCCGGGACCCGCACCGCCATGAAACCGGCGTTGGCCCGGTAGATTTTTACCGGTTTGCCGTTGGCGGTGGCGGTGAACCCCTCGTCGTAGGGAACGCTGTAAAAGACCAGGGATTCCCGCGCCAGGTCGGTGCGGGAGAGAAAGCCGGTCCGGGTCTCCTCAAAGGCGTAGGCGGACTGGGCGCGCAGGGCGTCGCAGTCGGCTTTCAGGTTGTAGCTCTCCAGCTCGGCGTCCAGCATGTCCGGCGCGGGGGAGAGCAGGTCCTGGTTCTCGTTGATCCCCTCCTCGTCCAGCAGGACGGCCTGGAGCATGGCCCGGGAGCGGATGGACTGGGCCAGGGCGTCGCACTGGGACTGGGTCATGTACTGGGAGTAGGCAAAGCCCATGGGCAGGTAGTTTTGGTTTTGGTACACCTCAAAGTCGCCCCGCCGCCCCAGCGAGAGGTAGCCCGGCAGCTGCCCGATGGGGGCGGACTGGGCAAAGCTCTGGTCGTCGTAGAGGTATTTGACCGAGAGGAGGTTTCGCAGGGCGTACTGCTCGATGGGCGGGTTGGAGTGGACGTCCCGGGTGACGCCCAGGTACTCGTAAAACTCGATGAGGGAGACCGGCACCACCGTGTGAAAGCACTGGATGGTGTTGGTCTGCCAGAACATCCCCAAATTGTCCATGGCGCTGTAGTAGTCGCTGCGGTAAAAGTCGCTGTCGTCCTGCTGAACGATGCCCGCCCCGCCGGCGAGGGCGGTGTTTCGCATGTAGTCGCTGCCGTAGGAGTACTTGCGCCCCCAACTGAGATAGACCAGGGAGTAGGCCACGCTCACCGCGCAGAGGCAGGCCAGGGTGGCGCGGAAGAAGAGGGCGTGCTCCCGCCGGCGGCGCAGGAGCAGGCAGAAAAGGGCCAGGCAGGCCGCCGAAAAGGCGATCCAGACCCAGAAGCGCAGGGTGTCCGCCTCGGCCCCGAGGACGATCTTGCCCGACTTCTTGGCCGGCACCAGGCCGATGAGGGCAAAGCAGCCGATGGCCACCCCGGTGGCGACGGCGGGCTTGCGAAAGGAGACCCCCGGCAGTTCCAGCGCCTTGACCGAGCCCAGGCACATCAGGAGGATGGGCATGTAAAACCAGCGGGCGTAGTAGGAGTTGTTGAAGGCGTAAAAGGCGCTGTTGAGGATGGGGACGGCCGCCATCACGGCGCAGACGACGAGGGCCCGCTTGACAAAGCTCTTTTTGACGGTGCGAAAGTAGGCGATGAGGGCGGTGAGGGAAAAAAGGGGCAGCCAGGCCGACATGGAGGACCACTTGGCCCACTCCTGGGGGAAGAAGTTGGGGCGGGAGGGGACTTCCGGCATGAAGAAGAGGGAGGAGAGCAGCCCGCCGTAGCGCTGGGTCTCACCGTAAAACAGCAGGTTTTGGCCGAAGAGGAAGTTGTCCACCCGCGGGTTGCCGAGGACGGCGAGGATGCCCGGCAAAAAGAGGACCAGCCCCCCCATGCAGCCGAGAACGGTCTCAAAGGCGAGGCCGAAGAAGACCCGGGGGGTGACGCGGAATTCCCGGCAGGGCAGGCGGCAGAGGAAGTAGAGGAGCAAAAAGACCGCCTGCCCCACAAAGAAGAAGTAGTTGAGCATCATGTTCAGGGCCACGGCGATGGCGAAGCCGCCCTTTTTGCCGTCGACCACATACCGCTCCAGCCCGATGAGGAGGAGGGGGAAGAGGGCCACCACGTCCACAAAGTGGTTGAAGAAGATGTTGTAGACGGTGAAGCCGGAGAAGGCGTAGAGGACGGCCCCCAGCATGGCGTAGTCGCGGTTTTGCACAAACCGGCGCAGGTAGACGTAGGCGGTGAGGCCGCAGACCCCGAATTTGAGGCAGAACATGGGGGCCATCAGGTAGGGCACCCAGCTGGTGGGGAAGGGGAGCATCAGCCAGAAAAAGAGGCTGCCCAGCATGTAAAAACTGTATGAGCCGATGAAATTGACCCCCAAGTCGGTGCCCAGGTCCCAGAACCAGCGGCCGCTGCGCACCAGCTGGTGGACGTGCTGGTAAAAGGGGATCTCCTGCACGTTGTAGTCGCCAAAGTAGAGGAAGACCCCTCCGTCGGCCACCACAAAGGGCAGCAAAAAAAGGGCCGCCATCAGGCAGCAGAGAAAAAAGACCGCCGCGGTGCGCTCTTTCTGGCCGGCGGCATTGCCGGCGAGGGGGGAGGTTGGCTGCATGCTCACTTCCTGCTTTCTCTCTTTCATGGTATAATAGCCGCAAAACGGCTGTTGTGCGGGGGAGGGCCGGGCAGGTGCAAACGCCGTCTGCTCCCTGCCCTGTGGCCAGATGCCACTGCCAAAGGGCGGCCGCCCGGGATGGGCGACAACCGCTTGCGGCCATTATAGCACATTTTTCCGTCGGATTTGGGCCTTTTGGGCCGCTTTGTGCAACCTGTGAAAAACCGGCGGCCGATTTTGGGGAGGATGGTTTGAGATGGCAGAGTACCACTTTTACGGGATGGTCTCCCGGATGAAATACATTGCCCGCTGGGGGCTGATGCGCAACAACCGCACCGAAAACCTGTCGGAACACGCCCTGGAGGTGGCGATGATCGCCCACGGGCTGGGAGCGGTGCGCAACCGCCTCTACGGCGGCCGGGTGGACCTGGGGCAGTTGGCCCTCTGCGCCATCTACCACGACGCCAGCGAAATCATCACCGGCGACCTGCCCACCCCGGTCAAATACTACAGCGATGAGATCCGGGGGGCCTACAAACAGGTGGAGCGCATTGCCGACGAGCGGCTGCTGGGGATGCTGCCCGAAGAGCTGCGCCCCGACTTTGCCCGCTACTTTGAGCCCTTTGCCGACCCGGAGGTGGAGCAGTTGGTGAAGGCGGCGGACAAGCTGTCGGCCCTGGCCAAGTGCATCGAAGAGGAAAAGAGCGGCAACACCGAGTTCGGGGCGGCCAAGGCCGCCCAGGAGAGGGACCTGCGGCAGATGCGCCTGCCCGAGGTGGACTACTTTTTGGAAAAGCTGATGCCGGGCTACTACCGCAGCCTGGACGAGATGGAGGGATGAGACGGATGGAGATCAAATACCGGCTGCCGCTGTTGGCGGTGCAGGACGTGGAGCGCTCAAAGAGTTTTTATGGGGCCCTCTTCGGGCAGAAGGTGAGCCTGGACCTGGGCAAAAACATCACCTTTGACGGCGGCTTTGCCGTGCAGGAGGACTTTGCCTGGCTGACCGGGCTGGAACCGGCGTCGGTGGTTTCGCGCAGCCACAACATGGAGCTCTACTTCGAGGTGGACGATTTCGACGCCTTCCTCGCCCGGGTGGAGGGGTACGGCGGGGTCGAGCTGGCCGGCCCGCCAAAGGAACAGGAGTGGAAACAGCGGGTGGTGCGCCTCTACGACCCGGACGGCCACCTGGTCGAGGTGGGGGAGGACATGGGGGTGATCGCCCGGCGCTACCTGGCCGCGGGCCACAGCGCACAGGAGGTGGCGGCCCTCATCCAGCACCCGCTGAAATTTGTGGAGGAGGCCGCCGCACAGAAGGCGTTCGAGTAGAGCGCCCCGCACAGGGGAGGGAAGAGAAAAGATGGCGAGGAACGAGGGCCGGATCCGGGAGAAGTACCGGGGCGGCGAGGAGGAGGGCCGTGCCACCCAGTCCCGGTACGCCGGGCTGGAATTTTACTACACCAAGCGCCACCTGGACGGGTATGTCGGCAGGGGCGCGTCGGTGGTTGAACTGGGCTGCGGCACCGGCTACTACGCCCTGCACTTCGCCGACCGGTGCCGGGAGTACCTGGGGGTGGACCTGGTCCCGGAGCACGTCGCGGCGCTCCGGGAAAAGGCGGCCAAGAGGGGGCTTGCAAACGTGCGGGCGCAGCTGGGGGACGCCACCTGTCTGCGGGAGATTTCAGACGGCGCCTTCGACGTCGTCCTCTGCCTCGGCCCCCTGTACCACCTGCCCCCGGACGAGCGGGAACTGGTGTTTTCCGAGTGCAGGCGGATCTGCAGGCGGGGTGGGGTGGCCGCCTTTGCCTATATCAGCCGGGTCGGCGTCTATGCGGGCGGCTGCGTGCACGACCAGCTCAGGGAGCGCTACCCCAACGAGCGGGCAAACGCGTTTTTGCTGGAGCAGAGCAGGGACGACCTGAACCCCGACCTGTTTTTCTACACCATGCCCGAGGAGATCGAGGCGGTCGCCCGGAGATACGGCTTCGAGAAGGTGAAAAACCTCGGCACCGATTTCTTTGTGACCATGAGCGCCGTCGAGGCCATGGACGATGAAAAGTTCGAGCGGATGAGACCGCTGCTGGACAGCATGGCGGACAGCGAGTCCTGCACCGGAATGAGCAACCACGCCCTGCTGGTCTGCAAGAGGGGGTAGCCCCGGCCCAAAGATGGGCGGCACGCACCTTCGCCCCGGGCTCGCTGCCCGGCAAAGAGAGGGACGGCCCGAGGGCTTGGCACCCACCGCCCGCCGCAGGGGGTGGCTCGATACCTGTGGGAATTGGCGGGGGAAGCCGCCGATATGGTCATTTTATCTGTCAAAATAAAAGGAACTGCACCGATTCGGCGCAGTTCCTTTTTGCTTACCAAAGTTGTTCTTTTAAAAAATCTCAAGATGAATTTATACTGTGCCCAAACCCTTCTTCAATAGAACGTCTTTTTGAGTGCAGCGCAGAAAACGGACGCTTAAAAAAGCAAGCGCATTTTGCCCAGAGAAGATGAGCTACTTTTCGTATACAAATAGATCCCCGGGCTCGCAGTCCAGGACATTGCACAAAAGTTCCAGATTGCTGAACTTGATGGATCGGGTTTCGCCGTTCACCATCCTACTAAAGTTTTGATAGCTCATCCCCATCTGTTTGTAGAGCCAATATTTTGTTTTCCCCATCTGATTTAATTTTTCAAGCACGCACAATTTTAACATGACGCTCCCCCCAAATGATTGTCCTGTATGTTTGAATAAAAACAAGTATAAAATATGATAAATAATAGACCATTGCATTGAATAATGCAATGGTCTATGGCCGTTGTAGAATAACCGGCGGGGAAAGGGTGCGGGACGCCGCCGATTTTTCGCCAATCAGCTGCCAAAGAGCTGGCCGCCATAACGGGTTCGCCCCACTGGGGCAATATGCGGAAAACGGCTGCAAACCAAGGAAGAGGTGGGGACCTCGCTCAACTCGTTGATTTTGCAGTGCTGCGAGTGGGCGCTGAAAGAGGCGCGGCCGGGGAGAGAAGAAGGCCCCCTTTAAAAAGAGGCCCTTCTTCTGTGGGTGCAGGCTTTATCCGTTTTCCAGGCAGCCCAAGTCCAGGGCCTCCTTGGTCATCTCCTCCAGGGCTTGATAGGTGGTGAGGGTGCCGGCCTTGGCCCGCAGTTTGGAGGCGCCCCGCCCCCCCTTAAAATACCAGGCGGCGTGTTTGCGCATCTCGGCCATGGCCCGCTTTTCGCCCTTGTGGGCAATGGCCAGTTCGGCCTGGCGCAGCAGGCAGGCCATCTTCTGGCGGGGGGTAGGACGGGTGCGCACCTCGCCGGTCTGCAGATACTCGTTTATCTGGGCGAAGAGCCAGGGGCGGCCCAGGGCGCCCCGCCCCACCATGATGCCGTCGCAGCCGGTCTCGGCAAACATCTGCGCCGCGGCCTCGGGGGAGTCGATCTCGCCGTTGCCGATGACCGGCACCGAGAGGGCCTCCTTCACCTGGCGGATGACGGCGCGGTCTACCGGGGGGGCGTACATCTGCTCCCGGGTCTTGCCGTGCACGGCGACGGCAGCGGCCCCCGCCTCCTGGCAGAGAAGGGCCACCTCCACGGCGTTGACCGAGTGCTCATCCCACCCCTTGCGGATCTTGACGGTCACCGGCACCTCCACCGCGGCCACCACCGCCCGCACGATGGCTGCCGCCAGGGGTGGGTTTTTCATCAGGCTGCTGCCGCTGCCGTTTCCGGCGATCTTGGGGGCGGGGCAGCCCATGTTGATGTCGATGAAATCGGGTTTCCAGGCCATCACCAGTTCGGCGGCCCGGGCCATGATCTCCGGGTCGTCGCCGAAGAGCTGAATGGCGAAGGGGGCCTCGATGGGGGCGCGGCGCAACAGGTCTTTCGTCTTGCGGTCGCTCATGGTGAGGGCCTTGGCGCTGACCATCTCACTGGTGAGGAGGCCGCAGCCAAACTCCTTGCAGAGCTGGCGAAAGGCGCTGTCGGCCACCCCGGCCATGGGGGCCAGGCTCACTGGGCAGGCGATTTCCCTGCCGCCGACTGTCAACACGGCGATCCCTCCTCTTTTCAGGTGCTCGAAATTTGGCCCGGGGCCGGCCGGCCCCGGGGCACACGCTGTATTTTACCAAAAAAGCCGGCGGGATACAACCAATCGGGCGGTTTTTGTGGTATACTAATACCATCTGTTTTTGCGCGCATATCGCCCCGGGCCAGACGGCCGCCGGGGGAGGGGAGACTGGGATGAAATTCGTTTGCATCGACGGCAACAGCATCGTCAACCGGGCCTTTTACGGCATCAAGCTGCTGACCACCAAGGACGGCAGCTACACCAACGCCATCTACGGCTTTCTCAACATCCTTCTGGGCATCCGGCAGGAGGTGGAGCCGGACGGCATCGCCATCGCCTTTGACCTGCGGGCCCCCACCTTCCGCCACCTGCAGTACGACCAGTACAAGGCCGGCCGCAAGGGGATGCCCGACGAGCTGGCCCAGCAGCTGCCCCTGCTCAAGGAGATTTTGCAGAAGATGGGCTACCCCCTGCTGGCGGTGGAGGGGTTTGAGGCCGACGACATCCTGGGCACCTTCGCCCGCCTCTGTCGGGAGGGGGGGGAGGAGTGCGTCCTCTGCACCGGGGACCGGGACAGCTACCAGCTCATCGGCGAGCGGGTGTCGGTGCGCCTCTCCACCACCCAGAAGTCCGAGGTGCTGACCCCCGAGTCGATCCGGGAGCGCTACGGGGTCGACCCCATCCAGATGATCGAGGTCAAGGCCCTGATGGGGGACAGCTCCGACAACATCCCCGGGGTGGCGGGGATCGGGGAGAAGACCGCCCTGAGCCTGATCGCCCAGTTCGGCACCCTGGACGGGGTGTACGAGCACCTGGACGACCCGGCCATCAAACCGGGGGTGCGGGCCAAGCTGGAAAAGGGGCGGGAGACGGCCTACCTCTCCCGCCAGCTGGCGGAGATCCGCACCGACGTCCCCATCGACGGGGACCTGAGCCACTACAAGACCGCCCCGGCGGACGAGGGCTGGCTCTACCAGACCCTCTCCCAGCTGGAGATGCAGTCGCTCATCGGCCGCCTGGGGCTGCACCCCGACGGCGCGGCCCCCGCCCCCGAGGGCGAGAAAGAGGCCGCCCCCCTGCCCCCTGCCCGGGTGGCCGACGCCCTGCCCGCCGGCGAGGGGCCGGTGGGGGTGCTGGCGCTGGAGGACGGCCGCTGGGCGGCGGTGCGGGGGGCGGACGTGGCCCTCTACCCCGGCCTCGCCGAAATCGCCCCCCTGCTGGCAGATGAAACGGTCGCCAAGTGGGTTTTTGACAGCAAGGCCCTCTACCACCTGCTGCCCGAGGCGGCGGGGATCGCCTTTGACGGGATGTTGGCGGCCTACCTGCTCAACCCCACCGCCAGCGCCTACCAGCTGGAGGCGCTCATCGGCGAGTACGGGGCCGCCCCGGCCTTTTCATTGGAGGAGGAGCTGCCCCAGAAGGGGGAGCTCGCCACCCTGATGTCCCTGCTCGCCACCCTGCAAGAGAAGTTGGCGGCAGCGGGGGAGACCGAGCTGTTGGCGCGCATCGAACTGCCCCTGGCCCAGGTCCTCTGCGATATGGAGGAGACCGGCGTCGCGGTGGACTGCGAGGGCATCCGCCAGTACGGGGAGATGCTCGACCTGGACATCGCCCAGGTGCAGCAGCGCATCTTCGACCGGGTGGGGCGGTCGTTCAACATCAACAGCCCCCAGCAGTTGGGCGTCGCCCTGTTTGAGGATCTGGGGCTGCCCCACGGCAAGAAGACCAAGACCGGCTGGTCCACCAACGCCGACGTCCTGAACGGCCTGCTGGGCAAGGACCCGGTGATTCAGGACATCCTGGACTACCGCAGCTACACCAAGCTCAAATCCACCTATGTGGAGGGGCTGTTGAAGGTGGTGCGGGAGGACGGGCGGATCCACTCCCGCTTCAACCAGACCGAGACCCGCACCGGGCGAATCTCCTCCACCGAGCCCAACATGCAAAACATCCCGGTGCGCACCCCCCTGGGCAGCGAGCTGCGCAAGTTCTTCGTGGCCCGGCCGGGATACACCCTGGTGGACGCCGACTACTCCCAGATCGAGCTGCGGGTGCTGGCCCACATGGCAGATGACGAGCGGATGATCGAGGCCTTTCGCAGCGGGCAGGACATCCACACCATCACCGCCTCCCAGGTGTTCGGGATGCCGCTGGACTTCGTGACCCCCCAGATGCGCCGCCGGGCCAAGGCGGTCAACTTTGGCATCGTCTACGGCATCGGCGCCTACTCCCTGGCGCAGGACATCGAGGTATCGGTGGCCGAGGCGGACGCTTACATCAAGGGCTACCTGGAGACCTACCAGGGGGTGCGCGCCTTTATGGAGAGAACGGTGGAGGACGCCCGGGACTCCGGGTACGTCACCACCCTCTACGGCCGCCGCCGGTACATCCGGGAGCTGGCCAGCAAGAACAAGGTATTGCAGGCGCTGGGCAAGCGGATGGCCATGAACTCCCCCATCCAGGGGACGGCGGCGGACATCATCAAGATCGCCATGTGCCGGGTCTGGGAGCGGCTGCGCGACGAGGGGCTGGACGCCAAACTGATTTTGCAGGTGCACGACGAGCTGATCGTGGAGGCGCGGGAGGAAGACGCCCAGCGGGTGGCCGACCTGGTGACCGAGGAGATGCAGGGCGCGGCCGCGCTGGCGGTGCCCCTGGTGGTGGACGCCCACACCGGCGTCAACTGGTACCTGGCCAAGGGATGACAGAGACAACGAGAGTGACGGAGGGAAGTGCGAAATGAAAATCCTGTTCGCCTGTACCGGCAACACCTGCCGCAGCCCCATGGCGGAGCTGGTGTTTCGCGCCCGGTGCAGGGATGAGAGCATCACCTGCGCAAGCTGCGGGTTCTCCGCCTTTCCGGGGGACACCATCACCCCCGAGGCGGCCGCCGCCCTGGCGGAGATCGGGATCGACAGCGGGGCCTTTCGCTCGAGCACCCTGACCATGCGGGCGGTGGAGGACGCCGACGAGATCTACGTGATGACCGAGCAGCACCGGGAGATCTTGGAGGCGGTGCTCGACAGCGGCAGCATGAAGAAGGTGCACCTGCTGGGGGGCGGCGTCTCCGACCCCTACGGCCAGGGGATCGAGGCCTACCGGGCCTGCCTGTCGCAGATCTCGGCGGCGGTCAACGGCATCTTGCAGGAGCTGGGCGCCGATGGCCGCTAGCTGGACGGTGCTCCCCGCCCAGGGGGCGCTGCTGGAAGAGGTGGCGGCCATCGAGGCGGCGACCTTCGGCCCCAGCGCCTGGGGCCGGGGCGACGTGCTGGCCGCGCCGGGGGCGCCGGGGGCCCTCTGCCTCTGCGCCCTGGACCGGGGGCGGCGGGTGGCGGGCTACCTCTTTGCCACCTTGGTGGCCGACGACCTGCACATCAACACCCTGGCGGTGCGGCCCGACTGCCGCCGCCGCGGGGTGGCCGAGACCCTGGCGCTCGCCCTGCTGGAGCGGGGCCGGGCGGCGGGGGCCGCCCTCTGCTCGCTGGAGGTGCGGGCCTCCAACCGGGGGGCGGTGGCCCTCTACCGCAAGCTGGGGTTTGCGGCGGCGGGGCGGCGGCCCCGGTTTTACCGGGCGCCGGACGAGGACGCCCTGATTTTGAACCTGCGACTAGAGAGTGACGGAAGGAGCGCGGCAGAGGATGCTGGTACTGGGAATTGAGTCGTCCTGCGACGAGACCGCCTGCGCGGTGGTGAGAGACGGGAGAGAGGTGCTCTCCAACGTGGTGGCCTCGCAGATCGAGGAGCACCGCCTCTACGGCGGGGTGGTGCCGGAAATCGCCTCCCGCCGGCACGCCGAGGCCATCTCGCAGATTTACCGCCAGGCCCTGGAAGAGGCGGGGGTCCCCCTGGAGGAGATCGGCGCGGTGGCGGTGACCTATGCCCCGGGGCTGATCGGCTGTCTGCTGGTGGGGCTCAACTTCGCCAAGGGGCTGGCCTATTCGGCGGGGAAACCCCTGGTGCCGGTGCACCACCTGCGGGGGCACATCGCCGCCAACTACATCGCCCACCCCGACTTGCAGCCGCCCTTTCTCTGCCTGGTGGTGTCGGGGGGACACAGCCACATCATCGAGGTGCTCTCCTACACCGCGTTTCGGGTGGTGGGCCGCACCCTGGACGACGCCGCAGGCGAGGCCTTTGACAAGGCCGCCCGCACCCTGGGCTTCCCCTACCCGGGGGGGATCGCCCTGGACAGGGCCGCCCAGCGGGGGGACAAGGGGACCTTCTCCTTCCCCACCCCCAAGGTGGCGGGGAAGTACGACTTCAGCTTTTCCGGCCTCAAGACAGCGGTCATCAACACCGCCCACAACGCCGCCCAGCGGGGCGCGGCGCTGCCGGTGGACGACATCTGCGCCAGCTTTCAGGAAAAGGTGGCCGACATCCTCTGCCACAACCTGCTGGCGGCGGCCCGGGACCTGGGCTACAAGACCCTGGCGGTGGCCGGGGGGGTCAGCGCCAACTCGGGGCTGCGGGGGAAGTTGAGCGAGCGCTGTCGGGAGGAGGGGTTGGCCCTCTACCTGCCGCCTCTCTCCCTCTGCGGGGACAACGGGGCGATGATCGCCTCCCAGGGGTACTATGAGTACTGCGCCGGCAACCTGGCCGGGCTGGGCTGGAACGCGGTGGCCAGCCTGCCCATCGACCTGGTGGGGTAAAAAAGAGAGAGAAAAGGCGGTCTGCCCCCTGCGGGGGCGGATCGCCTTTTTGGCCCGAAAGGAAATTTTTTCTGCCGGGTGCAGACAGCCGGCGGCGGATGTGGTAGAGTGAGGGCAGTGAGGGATCCCACTGGGGCAGGCGAGCCCTGCCGGAGAAAGGAAGGCTTTTCATGCGCTATCACAGTTTGCTGGAAGAGTTTATGGACATCCACTACGACCACCCGGCCCCGGCCCACGACATCCCGCCGGAATTCATCGTGAGCCGGCTCAAAAAGCCCGCCGGGCGGGTGAGCGCGGTGCTGGACACCGACCCCTTCAACGAGGTGGACGACCAGTTCGCCCTGGCCTACATCCTCCGCTCTCCCGAGCGGATCGACCTGCAGGCCATCTACGCGGCCCCCTTTCACAACGAGAAGGTGGCCAGCGCCGCCGAGGGGATGGAGCGCAGCTATCAGGAGACCCACCGCATCCTGGCGCTGATGGGGCGGGAGGGGGATTGTGGGCAGACGGTCTACCGCGGCTCCGACCGCTTTTTGGCCGACGAGGAGACCCCGGTGGACTCGCCGGCCGCCCGCGACCTGGTGGCCCGGGCCATGGCCCGCCCCGACGGCGACCCCCTCTACGTCATCGCCATCGGCGCCATCACCAACGTGGCCTCGGCCCTGCTGATGGAGCCGGCCATCGCCCGCAAGGTGGTGGTGCTCTGGCTGGGGGGCCACGCGCTGGAGTGGTTCAACACCAAGGAGTTCAACATGCTGCAGGACGTGGCCGCCGCCCGCGTCCTTCTGGGGTGCGGGGTGCCGGTGGTGCTCTTTCCCTGCAACGGGGTGGTCTCGGCCCTGACCACCACCGGCCCCGAAATCGAGCACTGGCTGCGGGGGAAAAACCAGCTCTGCGACTATCTCTGCGACATCACCAGGGAGGAGGCGGAGCGAAATCGCCAGGGCCCCTTCTGGAGCCGCACCATCTGGGACGTGGCCCCGGTGGCCTGGCTGCTGGAGATGGACTGCACCGAGACCCGGCTGGAACCCGCCCCCATCCCCTCCTACGACGGGTATTACAGCATCTGCCCCTGCAACCACCCCATCCTCTACGTCTACAGCGTCCGCCGCGACCGCATCATCGGCGACCTGTACACCAAGCTGGCCCGGTAGAGACCCAAACGCCGAGAGCGGCCCGCCCCAGGGAGGGCGGGCCGCCTTTTTGCGCCCACTTTGCCCCGGCGCAAAAAGGGAGTTGACAGGGCGGGGGAGAAGGGGTACACTGAATTTATTAAATAAATATTCAATGAATGGAGATTCAATAAAATGAACAAGCGAGAGGAACAGCGGGCGCGCCGCCGCCGGGAGATTTTGGAGGTGAGTTTGGACCTCTTTGTCCGCCGGGGATATGCGGCCACCAAGGTGGGGGACATTGCCGCCGCCGCGGGGATGAGCGCGGGGCTCCTCTTTCACTACTTCCCCTCCAAAGAGGCGGTGCTCGAGGAGCTCATCGACCTGGGGCGGCGGGGCCCGGCGCAGATGATGGAGCTGCCCCAGGCCGACCCGGAGCAGTTTTTCCTGCGGGCGGCGGAGGGCATCTTCGGGGCCATCGCCCAAAACCCGGCGGTGGCCAAGGTCTTTGTGCTGATGGGCCGCGCCCAGTACAGCGAGGAGTTTCCCCCCCCTGTGCGGGAGCGGGCCCAGGGGGTGGACAACATCCGCCGTTCGGCGCCGCTGGTGGCGGCAGGGCAGGCCATGGGGGTGTTTAAAGAGGGGGACCCCTTGGCCCTGTCGCTGGCCTTCTGGACGGCGGTGCAGGGGGCGGCGGAGGAGCTGGCCCGCTGCCCGGAGGAGCCCTGCCCCGAACCGGGGTGGCTGGTGGACATCCTGCGGCGGTAGCGGGGAAGAGAGGGGCGTCCTGCCTTTGGCGGGCCTGTGGGCGGCCGGATGGCCGCCGAGAGAGGAGCGC
The DNA here is from genome assembly GCF_018917875.1 of Acetanaerobacterium sp. MSJ-12. Taxonomy (NCBI): domain Bacteria; kingdom Bacillati; phylum Bacillota; class Clostridia; order Eubacteriales; family Oscillospiraceae; genus Acetanaerobacterium; species Acetanaerobacterium sp. MSJ-12. The sequence continues at coordinate 300,233 of NZ_JAHLPK010000002.1, forward strand.
AAGCGGTGAAAAAGATTGCCATCGTCGGGGCGGGGGTGGCCGGAATGGCCGCCGGCATCTACGCCCAAAAGAGCGGGTTTCAGACGATCATCTGCGAGAAAAATCCCCTGCCGGGGGGCGAGTGCACCGGCTGGGATCGGCAGGGCTACCACATCGACGGCTGTATCCACTGGCTGACCGGCACCCGGGAGGGCACCCCTCTGCGGCGGATGTGGGAGGAGGTGGGGGCCCTGGACGGGGTGGCGGTTCACCAGCCCGATTCCTTCTGGCGGTTTTATCACCCGGACGGCGACCTGACCTTCTGGCGGGATTTGGAGCGGACCGAGGAAGAGCTCTGCCGCGCCGCCCCCGAGGACGAAGCCCGCGTCCGCGAGATGTGCGCGGCCATCCGCACCCTGGAGGGGATGGAGATCCCCTCCGGCAAGCCCATGGACATGATGAACCCCCTGGAACTCTGCCGGATGATGGCCTCGATGGCGGGGTCGGCGGCGCCGATGCAGAAATACGGCAAGCTGTCGGTGGCGGCGTTTGCCGGGCGGTTTCAAAACCCGGCCCTGCGGGCGATGATGGGGCACTTTCTGCCGCCCGGATACGCCACCAGCGCCCTGCTCTTCTCCCTGGCGACCTTCACCGGCGGCAATGGGGACGTGCCCGCCGGGGGCTCGCGGGCCCTGGCCCTGCGGATGGCGGAGCGCTACCGGGCGCTGGGGGGCGAACTGCGCCTTTCCTGCCCGGTGGAAGAGGTCTGGGAGGAGGGCGGCCGGGCCCGGGGGCTGGTGCTCGCCGGCGGCGAGCGGCTGGCGGCGGACTGGACGGTGGCGGCCTGCGACGCTCACTTTGCCCTGCACCGGCTGCTGGGGGGCAGGCACCCGGCCCCTGCCTGGGACAGGCGGTTTGCCGCCGAGGGGAAGAGCCCCCGCCCCACCTCGGTGCGGGCGGCGTTTGGGGTGGCGGCGGACCTGCGGGGCTGGCCCCGCACCCTGGGCTTTTTGGTGGAGCCCCTTTCGGTGGGGACCCAGCGGGTAGAGCACCTGGGCATCACCCAGTACAGCGACGAGCCGACCTTCGCCCCCGCGGGGCAGACGGTGATGGTCTGCAACCTGGACCAGTCGGCGGCCGAGGACTACCCCTACTGGCAGTCCCTTGCCCGGGACCGGACGGCCTATCGGGCCGAGAAGGCGCGGCTGCTGGAGGGGGTGCGCCGCCGCGTCGAGGGGCAATTCCCGGAATTGGCGGGGAAGCTTTTGCCCCTGGACATGGCGACCCCGGTGACCTACCACCGGTGGTGCAGCGCCTATCAGGGGGCCTGGATGTCCTTTGTGCTGACGCCGGGCGCGGGGCAGATGGCGGCCGACGGCCGGGTCAAGGGGCTGAAAAACGCCCTGCTCGCCAGCCAGTGGTGCCAGACCACCGGCGGGCTGCCCATCGCCCTCATCTGCGGCAGCCAGGCGGTGCGCCGCATCTGTCGGGCCGAAAGGGTGCCCTTTGCCGGCGGGGCGAAGTGAGGGCAAACTAGCCAAAAAAAGAGAGCGATTCCCGTGGGAACGCTGAAAAAAAGGGGCCGTATTGTCTGTGCGGCCCCTTTGCTGATACAATAAAACAGTACGAAAAAAGGTTAGGCAAAGGGAGGATGAAAGATGAACCGAATTCCGCTTTTGATGGACTGCGACCCCGGGCACGACGACGCGGCCGCCCTCTTCATGGCGCTGGGCAGCGGGGTGTTTGACCTGCAGGGGATCACCACCGTCCCCGGCAACGGGCTGCTGCCAAATGTCACCGAAAACGCCCTGCGGCTGGTGGCCTTTCTGGGGGAGGAGATCCCGGTGGTCCCCGGCTGTGTCAAACCCCTGGCGGGGGAGTGCCGGCCGGCCCTCTCCTACCACGGCGCCACGGCGCTGGACGGGGTGATCCTGCCCCTGTCGGAGCGGGGGCCCCTGCGGGAAAACGCCGTTGACTTCATGGCGGCCAAGATCAGGGAGGCCGAGGGGGAGATGGTGATCGCCGCCCTGGGCCCCCTGACCAACATCGCCGCCCTGCTCCTCTCCTACCCCGAGCTGAAGGGGAAGATCAAGCGGCTGTGCCTGATGGGGGGCTCCACCTCGGGCGGGAACATCACCCCGGCGGCGGAGTTCAACATCTGGCACGACCCGGAGGCGGCGGCCATCGTCTTTGGCAGCGGGCTGCCCATCACCATGTGCGGGCTGGACGTGACCGAGAAGATGGCCCTGCGCCCCGAGGAGATCGAAGAGGTCCGCCACAGCGGGCGGGTGGGGGCTCTCTGTGCCCAGCTCTTTGACTACTGCCAGGACACCTTTGGCGGCAACGGCCGCGACCTGGTGGTGCACGACGCGGTGGCCAGCGCCTGGCTGATCAAAGAGGGACTCTTCGACACCCGCCGGTTTTACGTGGAGGTGGACACCGGCAAGTCCTTGAGCCGGGGCTGCACCGCCACCTACATCCGCCCCTTTGGGGTGGGCTGCAAAGAGGCCAACATCGACGTGGTGGTGGGCGGCGACCGGGACGGATTTGCCCGGCTGTTCATCGACTGCATTGCCAAATTGGGTTAGAGGAGGGGACTAGAGATGGAAAAGCGCCCATTTATCATTGACTGCGACCCGGGGATCGACGATGCCGTCGCCCTGTTTCTGGCCGCCAGCCGGGAGGAGTTCGACATTCGCGCCGTCACCTCGGTGGCGGGGAATGTGAACATCGACCTGACCACCCAGAACGCCCTCGACCTCTGCCGGGAGGCGGGGCTGTCCACCATCGTCGCCCGGGGGGCGGCGGCGCCGATGCTCTACCCCGCGTCGGACGCCTCCTTTGCCCACGGGGTGCGGGGGCTGGGGACGGTGACCCTTCCCGCCTCCCCCCAGCAGGAGGACCCCCGCCACGCCTGGGACGTGATCTACGACGAGGCGGTCAAGGCCGGCGGCCGGCTGGAGATCATCGCCCTGGGGCCCCTGACCAACCTGGGCATCCTGCTGACCAAGTACCCCGACGCCGCCCGGCTGATCGCCAACCTGACCATCATGGGGGGCTCGCGCATCTACGGCAACCAGAACGCCTACGGCGAGTACAACCTCTGGGCCGACCCCACGGCGGCGGACATCGTCTTTCGCAGCGGGGTGCCGGTGGACATGGTGGAGCTGGAGACCATCTTCCGCGCCAAGCTCACCAGCGGCGACTGGGGCGACCTGCTGGCCTGCGACCACCGCATCGCCCGGCTCACCGGGGAGATCATGCGCTATAAGACCGAGCGGGGCGAGGGGATGCAGGACCTGATCACCGCCAAGTCCGACGACCCGTCCCCCTTCCTCTGCGACTGCATGACGGTGGCCTGCGTGGCCGACCCCTCCATCGTCACCTGGAAGCGGTGCCACGTGGACATCGAGACCGAGGACGGCCCCAGCCGGGGCCGCACCCTGGTGGACTTCTCCCCCCGGCCCAGCGGCTTTCGCAGCTGCCGGGTCTCGATGGAGGTCTCCCGCGAGGGCTTCAAGCGGGTGATGGAGGAGATGTTCCGCTTTTACGAGGGCAAATAAGAGGGCAAAATCAGAGCGCGCCGGCTGTCATAGCCGGCGCGCTCTTGTCTGTGCCGAGATGCTTTTTTGGGGGACAGGGTCTGCCCGCCACCCTTCCTAGGGCAGCAGGGCGAGGAGGGCGGCCACCTCCTCCACCCAGCCCTGCACGATGCGGCTGTTTTCCGCCCGGCGGGCAGGGTCGCGCTCGTAGCCCTGCAAAAGGGTGTACTGCCGCTCCCAGTAGCCCTGCAGCCGCTGGAGAAACGCCCGCTGGGCGCCCAGGGCGGCCGGCCCCGCCCGCAGCAGCTCCCGCAGGGTTTCGGCCGCTCCGTCGGCGGGCAGCCCCACCGACTTTTTAAAGTCCCGCAGCACCCACTGGCGCTCAAAGACGTTCATCCCCTTCCAGCCCCGATACTGGGCAAAAAAGGTGTCGGCCACCCGCTGTAAGGCCAGGGCGGCCGCCTGCCCGTCCACCGGGGCTTTGGCGGGCGGCTCCGGCGCCTCCTCGGGGGAGAGGCCGCAGTCCCCCAGCACCTGGATGGAGGCGATCTCCTGCCCCCGGTAGCGCTGGGCGAAGAGGGCCGAGAGGGCAAAGCCCCAGCCCGCCGCCTCGGCGCTGAGGAGGTGGCTTTCGTTTTGGCGGTAGAAGGCGGGCAGGCTCATCCCCATCCGCCCAGCCACGATTTCGATGGCCGCCTCGGCGGTGGCGGTGCGCACCAGCCCGGGGCCGATGGTGTAGGCGTGGATGCCGGTCTCCTCCAGTTCCATTGCGAGGGTGGAGCCCAGCTCCGCCTGGGCGGTCTTAAAGACCTCGTAGGCCCCCATGTGGGGGGCCGCCCCGGAGGAGGAGACAAAGGCGATCACCCCGCTGTCCCGCTCCCGCATGGCGGGGAGGAAGGCCCGGGTCAATTGCACCGGGGCGAGGAGGTTGACGGCGTAACTCCGGTTCCAGGCGTCGAGGGGCAGTTCCTCCACCGCCCCCATCTGCGCCAGGGTGGCGTTGTGAAAGAGGACGTCGGGGCAGCCGAAACGGGCCGCCACCTCCTCGCAGAGGACCTCCACATCCCCCTCGTCGGCCAGATCGACGGGCAGAAAGACGCCGCTACCCGGCCGCCGGTCGCACAGCCGCCGCTGGGCGGCAAGGCCCCGCTCCCGGTCGCACTCGGCGAGGAGGACGGTGGCCCCCATCTCGACAAAGGCCAGGCCGGCCTCGACGCCGATCCCCCCGCCGCCCCCGGTGAGGAGGACGAGCTTCCCCGCCATCCGGCCGGCAAATTGCTTGCCGCCCCGCATCACCTCGCCCCCTCCTGGCGGGGGAGCATGTAGGAGGCGACCTTTTGCAGCAGCGCCGCCAACTGCCGCTGCTCCTCCGGGGCGAGGCCGCCGAGGATCCGCTCCCCCATCCCCCGCTGGTAGTTCAGGTAGCTGCGCAAAAAGGCCTGCCCCCGCTCCCCCAGTTCCAGTTGAAAGGAGCGCCGGTCCCGGGGGCTGATGACCCGGCGGAGATAGCCCTGCCCCTCGAGCCGGTTGAGGGCGCTGGTGAGGGTGCTCTTGGGGATGTGGAGGGCCGCCAGGTAGTCCCGCAGCAGCAGGTGGGGGGCCGCGCCGGCCATCAGCAGCAGGCGCATTTCGAGGGGGGAGCGGCCCATCAGTTCGGGGTAGCGGGCCACCTCTTCGGGGGTGGAGCTGTACATGAGCACCTCGTGCCAGAGCTGCGCCACCTGGAGGGGATCGGGGTTTGCCATATTTATAACCTTCTTTCGTATTATACGATAATCGTATAAATAGAGTGTAAGGCAGGCCGCCCTTCCTGTCAAGGGGAAATTGACCGCTGGGGAAAAAGGGGCAAAGTAGACAGATGCGGCGGCGGAGCGGGGCGAAATTTCTCCCGACGATTTGCCGCTTTCCACTGGAAAAATGGCGGGGGAAAGAGTATACTGTTGGCAAATGCCATCGGACAGGCCGGGCGGTCTTCCCCCCGGCGCGGTGGCGCAATTTCAGAGAGAAAGAGGCGAATCCCCATGGAGTATGTGACCAAAGGATATGAGCCGGCCGACGCGCTGCGCTATTTTGAAGAGCTTTCTGCCATTCCTCGGGGCAGCCGCAACGAAAAAGCTGCCGCCGAGTTTGTGATGCAATTTGCCAAGGATCTGGGCCTCTGGTGCCGGATGGACGACGCCTACAACGTGGTGGTGAAGAAGCCCGCCTCCCCCGGCTGCGAGGGGCTGCCCACCGTCATGCTGCAGGGCCACCTGGACATGGTCTGCGAGAAAAACCAGGCCACCGAACACGACTTTGAAAAAGACCCCCTGAAGCTGCAGGTGAAAGACGGCATCCTCCGCGCCTCGGGCACCACCTTGGGGGCCGACAACGGGGTGGCGGTGGCCTACATGATGGCCGCCCTCGCCCGGGACGACTACCGCCACCCGGCGCTGGAGTGCGTCTTTACCTCGATGGAGGAGATCGGCCTGCTGGGGGCCATTGCCCTGGACTGCTCCGACTTGGAGGCCAAGTACCTGCTGAACATGGACTGCGGCCCCGAGGGGACGATGATCGTCTCCTCCGCCGGCGGGCTGCTCATCGACTTTGAGAAGTCGGCCGAGCTGGTTCCCTTTGCCGGAGAGGCCGTCTCCCTGGCGGTGCGGGGGCTGCTGGGCGGCCACTCGGCCATGATGATCGACCAGGAGATGGGCAACTCCATCAAGCTGATGGGGCGGGTGCTGCACAACATCAAAAAGGCGATGCCGGTGAACCTGGTGAGCCTCTCGGGCGGCTCGAAGATGAACGCCATCCCCCGGGAGTCCGACGCCCTGATCGCCGTGCCCGCCGGCAGGGCCGACGAGGCCATTGCCATCGCCCAGCGGGTGGCGGCGGAGATCTCCTCCGAGCTGGCGGCCAGCGACCCCGGCTTTGCGCTGCAGGCAGCCGCCGCCGAGCCCGCCGCCCAGATGATGGACAGCGCCTCCAGCGACGAGCTGATCCGCTTTGTCTACCTGCTCCCCAACGCCGTCTACACCATGAGCATGGAGATCCCCGGCCTGGTGGTCACCTCTGGCAACCTGGGGGTGGCGGTGAGCGAGGGGAACACCGTGAAGATGACCGAGTTCATCCGCTCCAGCGACCCCACCGTCCGCGACCACATGGCCGACGAGATGGCGACCCTGGCCGAGATGTGCCGGGTGAAGGCCGACATCAACGAGCCCATGGCCGGCTGGAAGTACGAGGCCAACTCCCCCCTGCGGGAACTCTGCATGAAGATCTACAGGGAGCAGACCGGCAAGGAGATGGAGATGAAGGCCGTTCACGGCGGCCTGGAGTGCGGCATTTTGAAGGACAAACTGCCCGCGCTGGACATCATCGCCTTCGGCCCCACCGCCGACGGGGCCCACACCCCCGACGAGTGCCTGGACCTGGCCTCCTTCCAGCGGACCTTTGAGATGGTGATGGCCGTGTTGGAAGCCCTGGCCAAGTAGCCCTTCCCCCGACTGATCGAACAAAAAAAGAGAGCGGCCCGACCGGCGGCAGATCGGTCGGGCTGCTCTTTTGTATTGGGAGGGGGCGCCTGATGTTCGCCCCTTTACAGGAGCTCGTTTCCCGCGGCGTCGAAAAACTGGTATCGCGACGGCAGCGTCTCGCTGTACAGGATGTAGGGGTACTCCCCCTCCCCGATGGAAAAGAGGCGGGTCCCCTCCCCGTCGGAGAGGCGGACCGCAGTGCAGTGCGGGTCGTTGATCAAAAGGGCGAGCCCCCGCTTCCACTGCAGGGCGACGATGTCCCTGCCGCCGCGGGGGAGGGGGCGGTAGCTCCGCACAAAGACATACTCCTCCTCCCCGACCACGGTGCACTCCATGGGCAGGTAGTTGTGCGCCTGGTACTCGTTGCCCGAGATGAACCAGAGGAGGGCGTCATCCCCCTGCGCGCACTGCCCGGCGTACCGGATCTCGGTGTGTTCCGCATCGGCAATGGGGATTTCCGCCCGCGCCTTTTCAACCAGCGCGTCGGTCCCTTTGAGGGTCTTTTGGCAACCGGCGAGGGAGAGGGAAGAGGCGAGGGCCAAGACGAGGGCCAGGAGACGGACGGGGGAGAAAAAGGCGGCGGACAGGTGCTTGCTCATCGGCGGCACTCCCTTCTCTGCGGCCCCTTAGAGGGCTTTGCAGAAGGTCAGACAGTAGAGGCTGCCCCGGCGGACATCGGCCAGGGCCACATCGGTGACGTTGGGGGGAAGGAGGTCCACCGGGGGGACGATCTCCTCCCGCCCCCGGAAGGGGGTGCCGAAGAAGGGCAGGCGCTGGTAGCGGCGGGCCACCCGCTCGGTCTCGTCGGCGATGAGGAGGGGGGCGCCGGGCCGGGCGACCCGCACCATCTCCCGGATGGCGGCCTCCCGGTCGGAGAAGAGGTTGATGCCCCCCACGTGAAAGACCGCGTCGAAGCTCTCGTCCCGAAAGGGGAGGGCCTCGGCGTTTGCCTGGCAGAGGTGGAGGGGGAGCCGGCGCCTCCGCTTTTGCAGAAAGCACTGTTCGAGCTGCCCGGCCGACAGGTCGATGCCGTAGTAGTCGGCCTCCGGGGGAAGGCAGCGGATGTTGGCCCCGGTGCCCACCGAAACCTCCAGCACCCGGTCGCCGGGGCGGATGTGCAGGTATTGCAGGTAGTCGTTTCGGGCCTTCCGCTCGCCGCCGTAGAGGCTGTAATAGAGCTTCTGCCCCCCCTCGTAAAAGGGGGCGAACCGATCGTAAAAGCGGGTGCTGGCGGCGTCGGGGCCGACGGCATCCTCCGCCCCGCAGAAGTGGAGGATGCCCCGGCTGTCGGCGGGGTAGAGCCGGCCGGTGCGGGGGTTTTCAAAGCCGCGGCGGGCGCGGTTGAAGGAGAGGGGTTCCCCCGTCTCGGGGTCCTGCCAGATGGAAAAGTCGATCACGTCTTGAAGTGCCTCCTTTCTCGGCTGTCCTAGCGGTGGCGGCGGCGCTGCTTGAGGATCTCCTGCACCACCATAAAGGGGGAGTGGGCCGCGTTTACCTGCAGGTCGCAGCAGGCCTGGTAGATGGGATAGCGGCTCTCAAAGAGAGCCCGCACCTCGGCCTCGCTCTTGTCCTGCACCAGGGGGCGGGAGGAGGCGCGGATGCGCTGGTAGCAGGTCTCAAAATCGCAGTCCAGAAAGACGGTGGTGAAGTGGCGGCTGAGCACCTCCCGGTTGCGGGGAAAGAGGGCCAGCCCCCCGCCGCAGGAGAGGACCCCCCGCCGCCCGGCGGCCCGTTTTAGATAGGCGTGTTCCAGCTCCCGAAAACCCGCTTCCCCCTGCTGGGCGAAGATCTCGGGGATGGTCCGGCGCTCCCCCAGGGCGATGGCGGCGTCCAGGTCCCAGAAGGGGCACTGCAGCCGCTTGGCCAGTTCCCGCCCCACGGTGGTCTTGCCGCAGCCCATAAAGCCCACCAGGGCGTAGTTATCCCGCATGGCTCGTCCCCTCCAGCGACCGGATCAGCTCGCCGGTCAGATCGCCGTCCACCGGCCGGCCCAGCCAGATCTCCTGGGCGGCGGCGGCCTGGAGCACCAGCATCCCCATCCCCCCCAGGGCGGGGATGCCCAGGGCGCGGGCGGCCTGCAGCAGCCGGGTCTCGGCGGGGTTGTAGATGGCGTCAAAGACAAAGCCGCAGCGGGCGATGACCGGCTCGTCCACCGGGCAGCCCTCCACCTGGGGCCACATCCCCACCGGGGTGGCGTTGAGCAGGGCGTCGTATGCCCCCTCGATCTGTCCCAGGGGGACAAACCGCACCGCCGCCCCCGCCAGCTCCTGGCGCAGGGAGGCGGCATTTTCGCTGCCGGGGTCGCGCACTGCCACCGTCAGGGAGCGGCAGCGCCGCAGGGCCTCTTTGGCCATCATCCGCGCCGCGCCGCCGGCCCCCAGCAGCAGCACGTCGCCGGAGAGGGCCTCGACCCGCTCTCCCAGGGAGCGGAGGAAGCCGGTCACGTCGGTGTTGTGCCCGGTGCGGGCGGCGCAGTCGACGGTGTTGACCGCGCCGTAGTCGGCCGCCTCGGGGGAGAGGGCCTCCAGGTAGGGGAGGACCGCCCGCTTGTAGGGGATGGTGACGTTGAGACCGTCGTACTCGGCCAGCAGCCGGGGAAAGGTGTCGGCAAACCCCTCCCGGGGGATCTCGATGAGGTCGTAGCGGGCCTCCGCGCCCAGTGCGGCGAAGAGGCGGCTGTGGATCTGGCCGGAGAGGGAGTGGCCCAGCTTCTCCCCGATCAGGCCGAAGGTCTTGCCCTGTTTCATAAGTTCCTCCAAATGTCAGTCGTGTGCGGCGGGATGGGGCGGGAAGCGGGGGCACAGCGCCCTGACCGGCATCTCGACACAATGGCCGCGTTGCGGCCATTATACCACAAATTGAGCGGCGAGGAGGGCAGGGGAAGATGAAATTTTTTTGAATTCTGGGCCAAAGGGGGCGGCCTGGAGAGCAGTTGGCCGGCGGGGTGGGGAAAAGCAACGATTTTTCATCCTTTTTCCAAATACCCATTGACAGCCGCTGCCAAAACGTGTATACAAGTATGTAGGCAATCGCCACCCGCTTTGGCGGCGATGTTTTGCAATCTTGCAGACTGGTATTTTCTTATAGGAGGAAAATGATATGGTATTCGAGAAAGTCAAAGAGATCCTGTGCGATCAGCTGGACGTGGAGGAAGAGAAGGTCACCATGGAGGCCAACATCATGGAGGATCTGGAGGCCGACTCCCTGGACGTGGTCGACCTGGTGATGAGCCTGGAAGAGGAATTTGACATCGAGATCCCCGACGAAGAGGTGGAGAACATCAAGGAAGTCGGCGACATCGTGAAATACATCGAGTCCCACATCTAAGGACTCGCCGGAAACAGGGGGGCGCCTGCCGCGGGATGCGGCGGGCGCCCCCCTGTTTTTTCAGGCAGAGGGCCGCCCCCGATTTGACGGCAGGGCCGCAGCACACTATAATGGGGACAGCGAAAAAGGGCAGCCGGGCCGCGGGGCCCGGCAGAGAGGGGGCGAGGGAGATGGCAATGGCGCGAACCGGCAAAAAGGGGCCGCTCTGGCGGCGGACCCTCTCCCTTCTCATGGCCCTCTCCCTCTCTCTCTGCCTCCCCGCCCCGGCCCGGGCGGCGGACAAGGTGCAGGTCACCCCCTACACCTCCCCCGTCAACGGCGGGCGGGACTACCTGGTGGTGTTGGGGAGCGACAACACCCTCGCGGTCTCCTCCGGCTGTCCGGAGGAGCTGGCCGCCGCCCTCAAACGGCAGAAAAATGTCACCCAGTTCGACCAGTTCCGCGACCGGGTGGGCCTCCTCTATGCCGACGGCTCGGTGGCCCTCTTCACCCTCGGCGGGGAGACCGCCTTCACCCCCCGGGGAAGGGTGGAGCAGATCGCCGTGGGGGGTACCTTTGTGGCGGCCCTCCTCAAGGACGGGACGGTGCAGCTGCTGCAGGTGAGCGAGGGGCTCTACGAGGACCAGCTCCTGCGGGCGGAGCAGTGGCAGGGGGTGGAGACCCTCTCGGCCGGGCGGGGCCACCTGCTGGCGGTCACCGGCGGCGGCAAGGTGCTGGCGGCCGGGGCCAACGAGTTTGGCCAGCGCAGCATCAGCGGGGAGACAGGGGTGGTGGCTGTCTCGGCGGCCTACAACCACTCCATCGCCCTGCGCAGGGACGGCACTCTGGTCAGCGCCGGGGACAACACCTTCGGCCAGTGCGAGGTGGGTTCCCTGCGCCAGATCATCTACGTGGCCACCGGGATGAAGAACACGGTGGCGGTGGACAGCGCCGGGAACGTCCACCTGCTGGGGGAGGAGTCCGCCGGGATGGAGGCCGCCGCCAGCTGGGAGAAAACGACCTTCTTATATATAGGAAGCAACTTTCTCTGCGGGATCGGGGCCGAGGGCGAGGTGCGGGGCGCCGGCGAGCAGGGACAGGCCATCGCCGCGGAGCTGAGCGGGGCCCGGGCCAGCTACCGCTATGTGGGCGAGTTCATCCGCCGGGCCAAGCGGGATCGGCAGCGGGTGCTGGCCGGCGGGGTGCAGCCGGGGGGCTTTTGGCGCACGGTGATGAAGGCCTGGCACATCCTGGCCCTCTTTGGCCTGTTTTGGGCAGTGGTCTTCATCGACATCCGCTGGAAGCGCCGCCACGGCGGCTGAAGGGCGCCAAAGAGGACGCGCCGGACGAAGGTTGGAGAAAATTCTCCAACCGGGGCAAAAGGGAGGGTGAAAAATCTCTTTTTTGCCCAAAAAACTTTGAAAAAAGCCTTGCAATGGGCCCGGCGCTGGTGTATTATAATAAAGCGTGACTGCACAAGATATGCGTTGAAGCGGGAGGTTGCCACACATCTGTGTGGGTTTTTCCGTGGAGTATGTCCGATTTTAAACCGGGCGACAGTAAATACTGAACACAGCGAGAAGGGGACAGCTATGCCCATTCCCCGTCGCTGAAAGGGCGTTTCATGCCCATTCCCGGATATGCTTGCACACGTCAAGTGTATTCGTTTTTTTATGGCCCAACATGAAACACCCGGGTCAGTGTTTAGTTTTTGAAACCGCCCCAAAAACATGTATTCTAATAGGAGGCGATTTAAAGTGGCAGTCAAGGAGAAAATTCGCATCAGACTCAAGGGGTACGATCACAATTTGGTCGACAAATCGGCGGAGAAGATCATTGAGACCGCAAAGCGCACCGGCGCTCGGGTCTCCGGTCCCATCCCCCTGCCCACCAAAAAAGAGGTCGTGACCATCCTGCGGGCCGTCCACAAGTACAAGGACAGCCGCGAGCAGTTTGAGCGGAGGACCCACAAGCGGCTCATCGACATCCTGCGGCCTTCCAACAAGACCGTCGACAGCCTGATGAACCTGCAACTCCCTGCTGGTGTGGACATCGAGATCAAGCTGTAAGCGCGATTTCCTGCCCAGCAAGCAGGTCATGTCGGCGCAAGCCGACCAATAACCGAAGGAGGGAAAAACATGAACAAAGCGATTCTCGGAAAAAAAGTTGGCATGACACAGCTTTTCGACGAAGCGGGAAAGGTCATCCCGGTGACTGTTGTCGAGGCGGGCCCCTGTGTGGTCGTGCAGAAGAAGACCGCCGAAAACGACGGCTACTGCGCCCTGCAGATCGGGTTTGGCGACGCCTCTGTCAAGAGCACGAACAAGCCGATGAAGGGCCATTTTGACAAAACTGACGTGGCTCCCAAAAAGCACCTGAGAGAGTTTGCCCTGGAGGGCAGCGATCTGGAGGTCGGCGCCATCATCAAGGCCGACGTCTTCCAGGTGGGCGACCACGTAGACGTAAAGGGGACAAGCAAGGGCAAAGGGTACGCCGGCACCATCAAGCGCTACGGCCACCACCGCCTGAAGGAGTCCCACGGCTCCGGCCCTGTGGTCCGCCACGCCGGTTCCAACGGTTCCACCTCCACCCCCTCGCGGGTGTTCAAGGGCAAAAAGCTGCCCGGGCACATGGGCGCCGAGACGGTCACTGTGCAGAACCTGGAGATTGTCAAGATCGATACAGAGAATAACCTCATTGCGCTCAAAGGTGCGATCCCCGGCCCCCGCGGCGGCCTGGTCGCCATCACCGACAGCGTCAAAGCCTAGTGGAAGGAGGAGAAGCACATGCCTAAAGTCAAAGTTTTGAATATGGCCGGCAAAGAGGTCTCCGAGATCACTCTGAGCGACGCCGTATTTGGTATTACCCCCAACGAAGCGGTCATGCACGCGGCTGTGGTCAACTACCTGGCCAACCAGCGCCAGGGCACCCACTCCACCCTGACTCGCACCGAGGTCAGCGGCGGCGGCCGCAAGCCCTGGAGACAGAAGGGCACCGGCCGGGCCCGCCAGGGCTCTACCCGGGCTCCCCAGTGGACCCATGGCGGCATCGTCTTTGGGCCCAAGCCCCGCGACTACAGCTACTCCCTGAACAAGAAGGTCAAGAGACTGGCCCTCAAGTCCGCCCTGTCGGCCAAGGCCGCCAGCGAGAGCGTCGTGGTCGTTGACAAGATCGAGCTGGAGGGCTTTAAGACCAAGGCCGTCAGCGAGATGCTGGGCGCCCTGGGCGCCGGCAAGAAGGCCATGATCGTCATGCCCGAGAAGTGCGACAAGCTCGTCAAGAGCGCCGCCAACATCCCCGGCGTGAAGACCGCCCTCATCAACACCCTGAATACCTACGACATCCTGAACTGCGATACCTTCATCATCGCGCAGGACGCCGTCTCCAAACTCGAGGAGGTGTACGCATAATGCGCCTGGCACAGGACATCGTCATCAAACCCGTCATCACCGAGGCCAGCATGGCCAATATGCAGCTGAAGAAATACACCTTCAAAGTTGCCAAAGACGCCGAGAAGGTGGAGATCGCCAGAGCGGTGGAAGAGCTCTTCGGCGTGAAGGTTGCGAAGGTCAACACCATCAGTGTGCGCGGCCGCGAAAAGAGAATGGGCCGCAACTCCGGTTACACCCCTTCCTGGAAAAAGGCCATCGTCACCCTGGCTGAGGATTCCAAGGGGATCGAGTTCTTCGACAACATGATGTAACCGCCCGCCCGGCCCGCCGAGGCCGGGGGCAACGTATGGGAGGGCAAACCCCTTCCGCTAAGCCTGATAATAGGAGAGTGAAACCCAATGGCGATTAAGAAATACAAACCGACTACGCCGGGCCGCCGCGGGATGACCGTCACCGATTATTCCGAGCTGTCCAAAGTAGAGCCGGAGAAGAGCCTGCTGGCCCCCCTGAAAAACCATTCGGGCCGCAACAGCTACGGCCGCATCACCGTCCGCCACCGCGGCGGGAAGCAGAGAAGAAAGTACCGCATCATCGACTTTAAGCGCAACAACTTCGGCGTGGAGGGGACCGTCAAGACCCTGGAGTACGACCCCAACCGCTCCGCCCACATCGCCCTCGTCGAGTTTGTCGACGGCGACAAGCGCTACATTCTGGCCCCGGTCGGTCTGAAAGTCGGCGACAAGGTGATCGCCGGCCCCGACGCCGACATCAAGCCGGGCAATGCTCTGCCCCTGCAGAACATCCCCGACGGCACCGTCATCCACAACATCGAGCTCTACCCCGGCAAAGGCGCCCAGCTGGTGCGCTCCGCCGGCAACTCCGCCCAGCTGATGGCCAAAGAGGGCAAATACGCCCTGATCCGCCTCCCCTCCGGAGAGCTGCGCAACGTGCCCGCCAGCTGCATGGCCACCATCGGCCAGGTCGGCAACGTGGATCACGAGAACGTGAACCTGGGCAAGGCCGGCCGCAAGCGCCACATGGGCATCCGCCCCGCTGTCCGCGGCTCGGTCATGAACCCCTGCGACCACCCCCACGGCGGCGGCGAGGGCAAATCCCCCATCGGCCGTCCTTCTCCTGTGACTCCTTGGGGCAAACCCACCATGGGCCACAAGACCCGCAAGAAGCACAAGCAGTCCGACAAGTTCATCGTCAAGCGCGCCAACTCCAAGTAGGCGTCTGTAATCGAAAGGAGGCAAATAGAAAATGGGCAGAAGCGTTAAAAAAGGACCTTTCGTACAGGCTTCCCTGCTGAAGAAGGTTTTGGCCATGAACGAGGCCGGCGAGAAGAAAGTCCTGAAGACCTGGAGCAGATCCTCCACCATCTTCCCTGATTTCGTTGGACATACCTTCGCCGTCTACGACGGCCGCAAGCACGTACCGGTCTATGTGACTGAGGACATGGTTGGGCACAAACTCGGTGAGTTTGCCCCCACCCGGACCTACAAAGGCCACGCCGGTTCCAAAACATCCAACAGAGGTTAAGGTCGAAAGGAGGATTCCAAATGGAAGCAAGAGCTTATCTTCGCCATTTGCGCATTGCGCCGAGAAAAGTGCAGATCGTTTTGGACCTGATTCGGAACCAGCCCGCCGACAAGGCGATGGCCATTCTGAAGCACACCCCGAAGTCTGCCAGCGAGCCCTTACAGAAGCTCCTCAAATCGGCCATGGCTAACGCTGAGAACAACCACAACATGGACAAAAACAGCCTCTACGTCGCAGAGTGCTTCGTTTGTCCTGGCCCCACGCTCAAGCGCATTCGCCCGAGAGCACAGGGCAGAGCATTCCACGTCCTGAAGAGGACCTCGCACGTGACGATGGTTCTCAAGGAAAAGGAATAAGCTGAAAGAGGAGGTAAACTATGGGCCAGAAAGTAAATCCCCACGGTCTTCGGGTGGGCATTATCAAAGACTGGGACTCCCGCTGGTTTGCTAAGGATAACGCTTTCGGCGATATCCTGGTAGAGGACTACAAACTCCGTAAATTCATCAAAAAAGAGATTTACGGCGCCGGCGTCCCCCGCATCGAGATCGAGAGAACTGCCAACAAGATCCGCATCCACATCCACTGCGCCAAGCCGGGCATGGTCATCGGCAAGGGCGGCAGCGAGATCGACAAGCTGCGCAAGAACATCGAGAAATTCATCGGCAAACCGGTGAACATCAATATCGTTGAGGTCAAGCAGCCCGACGTCAACGCCCAGCTGGTGGCCGAGAGTGTCGCCAAACAGCTGGAGAAGCGCACCTCGTTCCGCCGGGCCATGAAGATGGCCATCGGCCGGGCCATGCGCCTGGGCGCCAAGGGCATCAAGATCCAGGTCTCCGGCCGTCTGGGCGGCGCGGACATCGCCCGCACCGAGCAGTACCACGAGGGGACCATCCCCCTGCAGACCCTGCGCGCCGACATCGACTACGGCTTTGCCGAGGCGGACACCACCTACGGCAAGATCGGCGTCAAGACCTGGATTTACAGAGGCGAAGTGCTGCACGACGCCAAGAGAACCACCCGGAGGGAAGGAGGCAAACGGTAATGCTTTTGCCAAAGAGAGTCAAGTATCGCCGCGTGCACAGAGGTCGTCTGACCGGTAAAGCGTACCGCGGAAACAAGGTGACCTACGGCGAGTATGGCCTGGTTGCCCTGGAGCCTGCCTGGATCACTGCCAACCAGATCGAGGCCGCTCGTATCGCCATGACCCGTTACACCAAGCGCGGTGGTCAGGTCTGGATCAAGATTTTCCCCGACAAGCCCATCACCGAGAAACCCGCCGAGACCCGCATGGGCTCCGGTAAAGGGTCCCCTGAGTACTGGGCTGCCGTCGTGAAACCCGGCCGGGTCATGTTTGAGATCGCCGGTGTTTCCGAGGAGATCGCCCGCGAGGCCCTTCGCCTTGCCAGCCACAAACTGCCCATCAAGTGCAAGTTTGTCAAAAAAGAAGAATTGGAGGGTGAAGAGTAATGAAAGCGTCTGAGATCCGTGAGATGAGCGCCGACGAACTGAACGCGAAGTTGATTGACCTCAAAGCCGAGCTCTTCAACCTGCGCTTCCAGCACGCTGTGAACCAGCTTGAGAATCCCATGCGGATCAAGGCTGTGAAAAAGGACATCGCCCGCGTCAACACCCTGCTGCGCGAGCGGGAACTGAAAGACAGCGCGAACTAACGAGAAAGGGAGGCAAGAGCTGTGAGCGAAAGAAACCTGAGAAAATCGAGGGTCGGCAAGGTCGTCAGCGACAAGATGGATAAGACCATCGTCGTCGCCATCGAGGACAATGTCCAGCACCCCCTGTACAAAAAGATCATCAAGCGCACCAGCAAGTTCAAGGCCCACGACGAGAAGAACGAGTGCGGCATTGGCGACACTGTTGAGATTATGGAAACACGCCCCCTCTCGAAGGACAAACGGTGGAGGCTCGTCAGAATCATCAACAAGGCGAAATAGAACCTGTTAAAACCGAAAGGAGGAACGCACTGTGGTACAGATGCAAACTTACCTCAAGGTGGCCGACAACACCGGCGCCAAAGAGATTATGTGTATCCGCGTGCTGGGCGGTTCCCGCAGAAGATATGCCAACATCGGCGATGTGATCGTCGCTTCTGTGAAGAAGGCCGCCCCCGGCAGCGCCGTGAAAAAAGGCGACGTTGTCAAAGCTGTGATCGTTCGTTCTGCCAAGGGTGTTCGCCGCGAGGACGGCACCTACATCCGGTTCGATGAGAACGCGGCAGTTCTGATAAAGGAAGACCAGAACCCCAGAGGCACCCGTATTTTTGGGCCCGTGGCCAGAGAGCTGCGCGAGAAGAACTACCTGAAAATACTCAGCCTCGCACCCGAAGTTCTGTAAGGAGGAGGAAATCTCATGGAAAAATTGCATGTCAAGACCGGCGATACCGTGGTGATCCTCTCCGGCAAGGACAAGGGCAAGCAGGGCAAAGTCCTGCAGGTCAGCCCCAAAGAGGGCAAAGTCATCGTGGAAGGCTGCAACATGGTCACCAAGCACGTCAAACCCCGCCAGATGGGCGAGGCCGGCGGCATTGTGAAGGCCGAGGGCGCCCTGTACGCCAGCAAGGTGATGCTGGTCTGCCCCAAGTGCGGCAAGCCCACCCGGCTGGCCCACAAGGTGCTGGAAGACGGCAAAATGCGGCTGTGCAAACACTGCGGCGAGACTTTCTAGAGTAAGGAGGAAACAACATGGCTAGAATTAAAGACCTTTACGAAAAAGAAGTCGCGCCGGCTCTGATGAACAAATTCTCCTACAAGAGCGTCATGCAGATCCCCAAGCTGGACAAAGTCGTCATCAACGTGGGCTGCGGGGAAGCGCGCGACAACCCGAAGGTCATCGACTCCATCATCAGCGATTTGATGCAGATCACCGGCCAGCGGCCCATCGTCTGCAAGGCCAAGAAATCGGTGGCCAACTTCAAACTGCGCGAGGGGATGAACATCGGCGTGAAGGTGACCCTGCGGGGCGACCGGATGTACGAGTTCGTCGACCGCCTCTTCAATGTGGCGCTGCCCCGCGTGCGCGACTTCCGCGGAATCAACCCCAACTCCTTTGACGGCCACGGCAACTACTCCCTGGGCATCACCGAGCAGCTGATTTTCCCGGAGATCGACTACGACAAGATCGACGCGATCCGCGGCATGGACATTGCGTTCGTGACCACTGCGAAGACCGATGAGGAGGCCCGCGAGCTGTTGAGCGCACTGGGCGCTCCCTATGCGAAGTAAAGGAGGAATCTGTTGTGGCAAAGAAATCGATGATCAATAAACAGCAAGGGCCCCAGAAGTATTCCAGCAGAGAATACAACCGGTGCAAGATCTGCGGCAGACCTCATTCATATCTTCGCAAATTCGGCATCTGCCGCATCTGCTTCCGGGAGCTGGCCTACAAAGGCGAGATCCCCGGTGTGAAGAAGGCCAGCTGGTAAAAAACAGCCAAAGGAGGTTCACGGTATGCAAATCACCGACGCGATTGCAGATTTCCTGACCCGGATCCGGAACGCGAACTCTGCAAAACACGACACGGTCGACATCCCCGCTTCCAACATCAAAAAGGCCATGGCCCAGATTTTGGTGGACGAGGGATATATCAAGAAATTCACCGTCATCGATGACAACAAGCAGGGGGTCATCCGCATCACCCTGAAGTACGGTGAGAACAAATCGCAAGTCATCACAGGGCTGCGCAGGGTCTCGAAACCCGGCCTGCGCATCTACGCCAACTGCGAGGAGATGCCGAAGGTCATGGGTGGCCTGGGCATTGCCATCGTCTCCACTTCCAAGGGCATCATGACCGACAAGGCCGCCCGGAAGGCAAACGTGGGCGGCGAAGTCCTGGCATTTGTCTGGTAAGGGGGTGCAGTAGAGATGTCTCGTATTGGTAGAAAACCCATCGCAGTCCCCGCCGGCGTGGAGGTCAAGATCGAGGGCAACACCGTGACGGTGAAGGGCCCCAAGGGCACCCTGACCAAGTCCTTCCACCCCGACATGAAGATTGCCATGGAGAACGGTGAGATCACCGTGACCCGCCCCTCTGACAACAAGGAGCACCGCTCCCTCCACGGCCTGACCCGCACGCTGGTCAGCAACATGGTCGTGGGTGTCACCGAGGGCTTCCAGAAAGAGCTGGAAATCAACGGCGTCGGTTACCGCGCCGCCAAACAGGGCACCAGTGCCAACCTGACCCTGGGCTTTTCCCACCCGGTCATCATCGAGGAGACCGAGGACATCAAGATCGACGTCCCCGCCCCCAACAAGATCGTGATCTCCGGCCCCGACAAGCAGAAGGTCGGCCAGTTCGCCGCCGAAGTGCGGGAGAAACGCCCGCCCGAGCCCTATAAAGGCAAAGGCATCAAGTATGTGGACGAAGTGATCATCCGCAAAGAGGGCAAGGCCGGTAAGGGCAAATAGAGGAAAGGAGTGACCAAATAATGGTGAAGAAGCCAGACAGCAACAAAGCTCGGCTTAGAAGACATCGCCGGGTGCGCGGCCAGATTGCCGGCACTCCCGAGCGTCCCCGCCTGAATGTGTTTCGCTCCGCAAAGCACATTTACGCGCAGATCATTGACGACAAGAACGGCGTGACGTTAGCCGCTGCCTCTTCCATGGACAAGGACTTCGAGGGCCAGGGTGGCAACAGAGAAGCCGCACAGAAGGTCGGCGCTGCCATCGCTAAGAAGGCCATCGAAAAGGGCATCACCGAAGTGGTGTTCGACCGCGGTGGTTACATCTACCACGGCCGCGTCCAGGCGCTGGCCGAAGGTGCCCGCGAGGGCGGCCTGAAATTTTAGTGAGGGGGTATACTTTTGGCTAAAATCGACGCAACAGCTCTTGATTTGCAGGAGAAAGTTGTTTCCATCAACCGCGTGTCCAAGACCGTAAAGGGCGGCCGGATCTTCAAGTTCTCCGCTCTGGTCGTCGTGGGCGACGGCAAAGGTTCCGTCGGCTACGGGCTGGGCAAAGCTTCTGAGGTTCCCGACGCCATCCGCAAGGGCATCGAAGAGGCCAAGAAAAACATGATCAAGGTCTCCCTGTACGGCACCACCATCCCCCACGAGGTCGTGGGCGAGTTCGGCGCCGGCAGAGTGCTGCTCAAGCCCGCTGGAAAAGGTACCGGCGTTATTGCCGGCGGCGCTGTCCGCGCAGTCGTGGAAGCGGCTGGCATCAAAGACATCCGCACCAAATGCCTGCGCTCGAACAACCCGTGCAACGTGGTGACCGCCACCATCAACGGGCTGAAGTCCCTGCGGGATGCCAAGCAGGTCGCCGCCATCCGCGGCAAGAGCGTCCGGGAAGTATTGGATTAAGGAGGGTCACGCTCCATGGCTGATTACAGAATCAAGTTGATCAAAGGCTTCCAGGGCCGGAAAGACGACCAAATTGCCACCGCTCACTCGCTGGGCCTGCGCAAGATCGGCGACGTCACCATTCAGCCCGACAATGAGGCCACCAAGGGAAAAATCGCCAAGATCGCACATCTGATCGAGGTTACCGAAGCGTAAAAAAGGAGGTGCAAGCAAAATGAAACTGCATGAACTGTCTCCGGCTCCCGGCAGCACCAAAGAGCCCAAGCGCAAGGGCAGAGGCGCCGGTTCCGGCAACGGCAAGACCGCAGGCAAGGGCCACAAGGGCCAGAAGGCCCGCTCCGGCGGCGGTGTCCGCCCCGGGTTTGAAGGCGGCCAGATGCCCCTGCAGCGCCGACTGCCCAAGCGCGGCTTCCACAACCACTTCGCCACCGTTTACGCCAACGTGAACGTTGCCGACCTGGAAAAGAAGTTTGAAGACGGCGCGGTCGTCGACACCGAAGCCATTCTGGCTGCCGGCCTGGTCAAGAAAGAACTGGACGGCATCAAGGTCCTGGGCGACGGCGAACTCACCAAGAAACTGACCGTGAAAGCGGCCAAATTCTCCTCCTCCGCGAAGGAAAAAATTGAAAAGGCAGGCGGGAAGGCTGAGGTGATGTAAGGTGTTTGAAACCTTTAAGAATGCGTGGAAGATCGCGGATTTAAGGAAGAAAATCCTTTACACCATCATGATCATCGCCGTGGTCCGTCTGGGCTCTGTGGCTCTGCCCGTGCCCTTCCTGGACCCCTCCTCCCTGCAGTCGATGGTCAGCCAGACCGGCAGCATGCTGGGCTACATCGACATCCTGACCGGCGGCGCCTTTGCCAACGCCACCATCTTTGCCCTCTCCATCACCCCCTACATCAACGCCTCCATCATCATCAACCTGCTCACCGTGGCGATCCCGCCGCTGGAGCGGTTGTCCAAGGAGGGGGAAGAGGGGAGACGCAAGCTTAACAGGATCACCCGCTACACTGCCCTGGGGTTGGCGGTGGCCCTCTCCGTGGCCTACTACTTCCTCCTCAAGCGGCAGGGCGCTCTGCTCTACACCGGCGGCTTCGCCGGCATCTTCTCGGCCATCGTCATCATCACCGCCTTTACGGCTGGCGCCATGCTGATCATCTGGCTGGGTGAGCAGATCGACAAAAAGGGCATCGGCAACGGCATCTCCCTCATCATCTTCGCCGGCATCGTCTCCCGCGGCAAGCAGCTGGTCTCCGCCATCATCGCCTACTTCAAGCTGGCGGCACAGGGCGAGTGGAAGTTCTACATCTACATCCCCTTGATCCTGGTGCTGGCCGTCGTCATCATCGGCTTTGTGGTCATGATGACCGAGGCGGAGCGGCGGGTCCCCGTCCAGTACGCCAAGCGCGTGGTCGGGCGGAAGATGTACGGCGGGCAGAGCTCGTTCATCCCCATCAAGGTGAACATGTCCGGCGTGCTGCCCATCATCTTCGCCAGCTCGATCATCTCGATCCCTGGCACCATCAAGGCGTTTTTCGACACCGACGCCTCCACCTGGTGGGGCAAGTTCCTGTCGATCTTCGACTACAACTCCCTGGCGTATGCCATCATCTATTTCTTGCTCATCATGGCATTTAACTACTTCTACGTGGCGGTCCAGTACAATCCCCTCGAGATCGCCAACAATCTCAGAAAGAACAACGGCACCATCCCCGGCATTCGCGCGGGCAAACCGACTGTGGATTTCATCACCCGGATCCTGTCCAAGGTGACCCTCATCGGCGCCCTCTTCCTGGCGGTCATCGCTGTCTGCCCCATCGGCATCAGCGCGGCCACCGGAATGAACATCGCCCTGGGCGGCACCTCGATCCTCATCGTGGTGGGCGTTTCGCTGGAAGTGGTCCGGTCGCTGGAGGCGCAGATGATGATGCGCCATCACAAGGGCTTTTTAGAGTAAACGGGCAAGAGTAGAGGAGGCAGCTATGAATCTCATCTTTTTGGGCGCTCCCGGCGCGGGCAAAGGCACCCAGGCCGAAAAGGTCTGCGACCTGCTGAAGATCCCCGCCATCAGCACCGGCAACATCCTCCGCGAGGCTGTGAAGAACGGCACCGAGATGGGCCAGAAGGCCAAGTCCTACATGGACGCGGGCAACCTGGTCCCCGACGACGTGATCATCGGCATCGTGAAGGAGCGGCTCGCACAGAGCGATTGTGAAAACGGATTCGTTCTAGACGGCGTCCCCCGCACAGTGGCGCAGGCCGAGGCCCTGGACGAGGCGGGCGTGAGAATCGACCGGGTGGTCAACATCCAGGTCGAGGATGACGCCATCGTCCGGCGGATGTCCGGCCGGCGCGTCTGCAGCGACTGCGGCGCGTCCTACCACACCGACTACAAGCCGTCCAAAATCGACGGCGTCTGTGACAAGTGTGGCGGAAAATTGGTGATCCGGAAGGATGACCAGGAAAGCATCGTGAAGGACCGCCTGCAGGTCTATCACGATTTGACCGAGCCCCTCATCGCCTACTACGAGAAGAAGGGTGTTTTGAAAACAGTCATCGGTCAGGAGCGCGTAGAGGATACCAGCGAGCTGGTCCGCCGCGCCCTGGGGGTCTAGGGAATGATCATTCTCAAGAACTCCCGGGAACTCACCGCCATGCAGAAGGCCTGCCGCCTCTCGGCGCAGGTGCTGAAGCTGGCCGGCGAGATGGTCGAACCCGGTGTGAGCACCGGTGAAATCGACCGGGCGGTGAAGAAATTCATCCTCTCCCATGGGGCCAAGCCGTCCTTTTTGGGGTACGGCGGGTTCCCCGGCAGCGCTTGCATCTCGATCAACGACCAAGTCATTCACGGCATTCCCGGCGGGCGGGTCATCCAGGCGGGCGACATCGTCAGCGTGGATGTGGGGGCCTTCATTGGGGGCTTTCACGGCGACAACGCCGCCACCTTTGCCGCGGGGGAGGTCTCCCCAGAGGCCCAGCGCCTGATGGACGCCACCCGGCGTTCGCTGGAACTGGGCATCGAGGCCGCCGTGCCGGGCAACCGGATCGGCGACATCGGCTTTGCGGTGCAGTCGTATATCGAGAGTCAGGGCTTTTCGGTGGTGCGGGAATTTGTGGGTCACGGCGTCGGCCGGGACCTGCACGAGGAACCGGAGGTGCCCAACTACGGCCGCCCGGGCCACGGGGCCCGGCTGGTTCCCGGCATGACCATCGCCATCGAGCCCATGGTCAACCAGAAGGGCTATCAGGTGGAAGTTCTGGGGGACGGATGGACCACCGTCACCAAAGACGGCGGGCTGTCTGCCCACTTTGAAAACACGATTGCGATCACCGAGAGCGGTCCGGTGATTCTGACTCGCCCTTAGGAGGTGCACCAGATGGTGACGATCCGAGAGGGAAGTGTGGTCAAGAGCATTGCCGGCCGCGACAAAGAGCGGTACTACGTGGTCGTGTCCCCTGCGAACGGATACGTTTTTATAGCCGACGGAAAAGTGCGAAAGCTCGAACACCCAAAGAAGAAGAATATACGACACGTCTGGCCGACAGAGGGGGTCATCCCCCTCGGCCCGGAGACGACCAACCGGCAGATCCGGACCATACTGTCCGGGTACAACGATGGAACATCCATCTGTCACGAAGATTAGGGAGGTATTCGCTTGTCCAAGGAAGACGTCATTGAAGTCGAAGGCATTGTCGTGGACGCACTGCCCAACGCCACCTTTCAGGTGGAACTGGAAAACGGGCATAAGATACTGGCTCACATCTCCGGAAAGCTGCGGATGAACTTTATCCGCATTCTGCCTGGGGACAAGGTGACGGTGGAGATGTCTCCGTACGACCTCACCAAAGGGCGCATTACCTGGCGCTCGAAATAAGCAACCGAAACGTCTAGGGTACTAGGAGGTAATAATCGTGAAAGTAAGACCTTCCGTAAAACCCATTTGCGAGAAATGCAAAGTCATTAAACGCAAGGGCCGCGTAATGGTAATCTGCAAGAACCCGAAGCACAAACAGCGTCAGGGCTAAGTGCTTGGCATACCGAGATAATGGAGGTGCAACGAACACATGGCGCGTATAGCTGGTGTTGACTTGCCGAAAGAGAAGCGAGTCGAAATTGGTCTGACCTATATCTACGGCATCGGCCGTAAATCCGCAGAGAAGATTCTCGCCGCCACGGGCATCAGCCCGGACACCCGTGTCAAGGACTTGACCGAGGACGACGAGATCAAGCTGCGCGAATACATCGACAAGAACTTTGACGTGGAGGGCGATCTGCGCCGCGACGTGGCGCTCAACGTCAAGAGACTGGTGGAGATCGGCTGCTACCGCGGCGTCCGCCACAGAAAAGGGCTGCCCTGCAGAGGGCAGAGAACCAAGACGAACGCCCGGACCTGCAAGGGCCCCAAGAAGACGATCGCCAACAAGAAGAAATAAGGGAGGGGTGTAACAGATGGCACAGAAGAAACCCGTCATTCGCAAGCGCCGTGAGCGCAAGAACATCGAGCGCGGCGCTGCACATATCCAGTCCACCTTCAACAACACCATTATCACCATCACCGACGTTCAGGGCAACGCGATCTCCTGGGCTTCCGCCGGCGGACTGGGCTTTAAGGGCTCTCGTAAGTCCACCCCCTTCGCCGCGCAGATGGCCGCTGAAACCGCTGCCAAAGCCGCTATGGAGCATGGCCTGAAGACCGCCGTTGAGGTCTTCGTCAAAGGCCCCGGCTCCGGCCGTGAAGCCGCGATCCGGGCCCTGCAGTCCGCCGGGCTGGAGGTCAACATGATCAAAGACGTGACCCCCATCCCCCACAACGGCTGCCGCCCGCCCAAACGCCGTCGGGTCTAATCAAACATCAGGAGGTGTCATAATGGCTAGATATACTGGTGCGGTGTGCCGTCAGTGCCGCCGTGAAGGTCAGAAGCTGTTCCTGAAAGGGGAACGCTGCTATTCCGATAAATGCGCCATCTCCCGTCGGGCTTACGCCCCGGGCGAGCACGGCCAGAACAGCAGAAGAAAGGTGTCCGAGTACGGCCTGCAGATGCGCGAGAAGCAGAAGGCCCGCCGCTACTACGGCGTTCTGGAGAAGCAGTTCGCCGGCTACTACGAGGAGGCCGCCCGCAAAGAGGGCGTGACCGGCAGCATCCTGCTGCAGATCCTCGAGAGCCGTCTGGACAACGTGGCCTACCGCTGCGGTTTCGCCTCTTCCCGCAAAGAGGCCCGTCAGCTGGTGCTGCACAACCACTTCACCATCAACGGCAAGAAGGTCAACATCCCCTCTTACCGGGTAAAGGCCGGCGACGTCATCGCTGTGAGAGATTCCAGCAAGGACAGCGTCAAGGTCAAAGAGCTGGCGGAGGCCAACGCCTCCCGCCCGACCCCCATCTGGCTGGATGTGGACAGAGAGAACCTGAAAGCCACCGTCACAAAGCTGCCCGCCCGCGAGGACATCGACTTTGAAGTCGACGAGCAGCTGATCGTCGAGTACTACTCCAAATAAGTGAGGGTTCGGCGAGAAACGGCGATGGCCCATGGGCACATCGACACAATCTGTCTGAAGGAGGGTCATAAATGATTGAGATCGAAAAGCCGAGAATCGAGACGGAAGAACTGGCTTCTGACGGTTCTTATGGAAGATTCGTGGTAGAACCCCTCGAGCGCGGCTATGGGATCACCCTGGGCAACAGCCTGCGGCGGGTCCTGCTCTCCTCGCTGCCCGGAGTTGCCGTCACCTCTGTCAAGATTGACGGCATTCAGCACGAGTTCTCAACCATTCCCGGTGTGAAGGAAGATGTCACCGAAATCATCCTGAACATCAAAGGCCTCACTGCCAAACTGCACTGCGACGAGCCGAAAGTGGTCTACATTGAGGCCAGCGGCGAGTGCGAGGTGACTGCCGGCAGCATCCAGGCCGACAGCGAAGTGGAGATCCTGGACCCCGACATGCACATTGCATGGCTGGGCGCAGGCGCCACCCTGAGCATGGAACTGGTGCTAGAGAAGGGCCGCGGTTATGTGCCGGCTGACAAGAACAAGCAGAGCCAGCATGTGACCATCGGCGTCATCCCGGTGGACAGCATCTACACCCCGGTGTTGAAGGTCAACTACAAGGTGGAGAACACCCGCGTAGGCCAGATCACCGACTACGACAAGCTGACCCTCGAGGTCTGGACCGACGGCACCATCTCCGCCAAGGAGGCCGTCTCTCTGGGCGCCAAGGTGATCATTGAGCACCTGAACCTGTTCGTCGACCTGTCGGGCGAGGCCTACAGCGCGGAGATCATGGTGGAGAAGGACGACAAGGGCAAAGAGAAGGTCCTGGAGATGACCATCGAGGAACTGGATCTGTCTGTCCGCTCGTCCAACTGCCTGCGCCGCGCGGGGATCAACACCGTTGAGGACCTCACCAACAAGACCGAGGATGAGCTGCTGAAGGTCCGCAACCTGGGCCGCAAGTCCTTTGAAGAAGTTATCAACAAGCTGGACTCGCTGGGAGTCAGCCTGAAGGAGAGCGAGGAGTAAACCTCCCTCCTCCTTTCAAATCCCGCAAAAGGAGTGAATTTCTATGCCTAGAAAATTGGGCAGGGCAAGCGACCACAGAAAGGCGATGCTGCGTGCCATGGTCACCTATCTGCTGGAAAACGGCAAGATCGAGACCACCGTCACCCGCGCCAAAGAGGTCCGCTCGGCTGCTGAGAAGATCATCACCACCGGCAAGGAGAACACCCTTCACGCCAAGCGCCAGGTCTACTCTTACGTGACCAAAGAGGGCGTTGCCAAGAAGGTGTTCGACGAGATCGCCCCCAAGTACGCCGAGACCAAGGGCGGCTACACCCGCATCGTCAAGATCGGCCCCCGCCGCGGCGACGCCGCCGAGATGGCCATCATCGAGCTGGTCTAAGAAGCGAGCTTTTTACAGATGCGCAGTCCTGTGAGCAGGACTTTAAAAGAGGGACAGGCAGAGATGCCGGTCCCTCTTTTTTTGTGTCTATATCAACGACAGGGAAGGACACACTGTCAAACTATAAGATACAAATGGAATCAGCGGAGAGACTGGAGCGCTCTCTGCTATTGAAAGAGGCTCATTTCGACAAGCATGGACGCCTTTTCGCCAAATTTAAATTTTATCGAATATAGAAGGTCATTGTCGAAAAATCTGCACTTTATATGATAAAATTTAAAGAAATAAAACGAAATAGAGAAAAAATAATACACATATTTACAAAAACTAAAAAATATGCTATTTTACAACTAAGGAAAGGCCTTTCCCAAAAAATAAACGGGAAAGTATGATGATGAAAAAAGTGTTGGCAGGTATTGCCGCGATTTGTTGTCTGCTTGCTGTAGCTTTACCAGTGGGCGCGCAAACGGTGACGGCAAATATCACAGGCACGGCGAAGTGTTATTCCAGCAGAACATCTTCTACGGCGACCTATGCATCTGGAAAGTTGGAAACCTATTTCAATACAGGTACGGTTATTGGTGAGGGAGCCTATCAGAATGGCACCTATCGCGTTGTTATCTCGCTTAAGTGTGGTGGTGGCGATGTCCGTGAGGGTGGCAGCAATTGCGATGGCAGTAATCGCTATTGGCGGGCACAAGGCCAATCGGCTTACGGCCACCCGGTAACCGCTGCCATGCATGTGACCATCTAGGCTTTTTCAGAATACGGGAAAAGAAAGGGGAGAGCGTTTGCTTTCCCTTTTCTTCTCTATCGGACAGGCGGGGTGTACAGTGAACCTTTTTAAGAGCAGTTGGAAAGTTTTCTGGAGAAATCCCATTACCATGGTGGCCGCCATTGCCCTGTTTGTCGTGTGCAACGGCATTGGAATCTACCTCGCTTTGCAGTTTGACCACGTCCTGGTGTTTACGAGCTGTTTGCTTCGCTGCCAGCTCATCTGGTTCATTGGCTTTGGCATTCTCGGCCAGATTTTTATCGGCAGCGCCAAAGACAAACGGCTGTGGGAGGCCCTGGGGGTGATTCACGGGGGGAGAGGAAAACAGCTGTTTTCGCAGGGGTTGGTGCTGGGCGCGATCTCCCTCATTTTATTTGTCAACCTGTTTTTGTACGCCTGCGTCATCATGGCGCGACAGGGGGATGGCAGTATTGCGGTATTTTTTCATTTCTTCAAGGTCTATCTCCTCGATGTGTGGCTTTTGTCGATGATGGGGATTGCCCTGGGCGGGGCAATTGCCGTGGCCTTTGGCAGAGGGATCGTGTCGTATGGAGTGCTGATTGGCGCATTTTTGCTCTTCAGCCCCTTGTTTCAGCAGTTTCTTGTTCAGGTCGGCTATCAAAACAGCGTTGTGCAGTACGGGTCTGTTCTGGATCTCTTTCCCTACCGAGCAGGCAGCAGTTTTGTTATTGACAATTTTTATGGCTACCCCAATGAGGCAGTTCGCTGGAACCGGATTTTGTTCTGGGTGTTTTTCTTTACGGCCGTGCTGTGCTGGCTGTTAAAGGGAAAAAGAAAGACCGGGTGGGCGGTTACGGCCCTGTGCACCGTCGTTGCGGTTGGGCAGTTGGCTGGCTTTTTTCTCGGTGGAAGTCAGCACTACTGGGGATACGACTCGAGCAAAGATATATGGCTGGCAGATCAGGACTACTTTCAAAGGCGGTCGGACAAAAAGCGGCCGGGAAATGTTTCGATCGTGGGATATGACATGGAACTGTCCATCAAGCGAGAGCTGAAAGCTGCTGTCACGGTGGAGCTGGCGGACGTGCAGGAGACAGAGCTGCCCTTCACCCTTTACCACGGCTATCGACTGCACGCCATCAAGGACAATCGCGGAAAAGAGGTCCCCTTTGAGCGGGATGGAGACTACGTTTTGGTCTCTGTTGCCGCCGCCGATCCATCGGCGCTGACCTTTCTCTACGAGGGAAACGGTGCGGGGTATTACAGCAACTCTCAGGGAATCCTGCTGTTGGCCAACTTCCCCTACTACCCCATGGCCGGTTATCTGCCGATGGCTCAATTTCAAAAAAGGGCGAACGGATTGGGGGACACCTCTTTTCTGACGACGGAAAAAGAGTTTCAAGTTGACATTGAGAGCGATGTCCACTCTCTCTTTTGCAATCTGCCGGGGGAAAACGGCCACTATGAGGGGCGTGCGGAGGGGCTTACTCTGGTCGGTGGATTGGGGAAAGCTGTGCGCCTCGGTGAAACGGAAATCTATATGCCGCTTATGAACGAGGACGAAAGTCAGAGTTGGATGAATGTGGAAGAGGCGTTTCGTCTTTCCGAAGAAGAGAGGGAGCAGCTTTGCCAAAAACTTGGCCTATCCGCTGAACAGCTACACAGCCCCAAAATCATTGTTGGCGGCGGAACCCTGCCCGTCAGCCCCTTTACCCAATTGCCGGACCACATCTACACATCCCTAAATATGCGCGGCCTGAACCAACTTGCCCTGGAAAGCAGCTTGCCGGATTACATTCCCCAAGAATCTTATTCGGCGCTGGAGGTGCTCCAGGGGAAGGCCGACGATCCAATGATCCGCGAAAAAAGAGAGGTGCTGGAAGCGTTTTTAAGCTTCTCGCTCTACGGAAAGCGGGCGGTAGTAGAGACATTGGGAAGAGAGCGCGACGGGATCGCCTATCAAATTGGCCGGTCGATCCTAAAAGACGGAGAGGCAGCCGTCCTGCAAAAGCTCTATCCATATTTAATGGACGAAGAAGATATGCGGCCTCTGCAAGAGGTGTTGGAGGTGCAGGGATGATTCGGGTAGACCACCTGGAGAAGCGCTTTGGCAAAAAAGTTGCCATACAAGACATTACCCTGTCGCTGGAGCAGGGGGTATACGGCCTGTTGGGCCCCAACGGGGCGGGAAAGACGACCCTGATGCGGACGATTTTAGGCCTCTACAAGCCGGACGGAGGCCAGGTGCAGTGGGACGAGGCAAATGCTCGCGGCAGTGGCTTTTCTTTCGGTTACCTGCCGCAGCAATTCATGTCCTTTGAAGAGCTTACGGTACAGGAGACGCTCGCCTATTTTGCCACCCTGAAAAAAATCCCCAAATTGGAGCGGGACGACGAGATTGCCCGCTGTCTAAAGCTCGTGAGGCTGACGGGGGAGGCAAAAAAGAAGATGGGCGCCCTTTCGGGGGGGATGATCCGGCGCATTGGGATTGCCCAGGCCCTTCTGGGCAATCCATCCGTTGTTTTTTTTGACGAGCCCACTGCCGGTCTGGACCCAGAGGAGAGAATGAACTTTAAAATGTGCATTGCGGAGATCAAAAAGCGAGCGACGGTGTTGATCTCCACGCACATTGTATCCGATGTGGAGGGAATCTGCGATCACATCCTCATCCTCAATAGCGGCCGGCTGGTGGCCGCAGGCACCAGAAAAGAGATTGAAGAGATCGCCCGTGGAAAGGTGTGGGTGGTGCCGGCGGAGGCCAGGGGGAAAAACGAAGACGGACACTGGCACCTGATCAACGTTTACGAGCAAGACGGACAGGAGTGGATGCGGGTGTTGTCCGACGAAAAATTGGTTGAAAGTGAGCCGGCGCAACCCCATGTGGAGGACGGATACTTTTGCTGTATCAAGGGGATCGGAGGGGAGAGAAAATGAGAGACCGGCTGCGGATTCTCTATTCGGGGTTTCGCAATATGGGAAAGGTGTACTGGGCCCCGTATTTGCTGCTGTTTCTTTTTCTCCCCTATATTGCCTATCAACCGGTGGCGGTGGCGCAATTCAGCGACAAATTTATTCCGCTCATTTCAAAAGACATGCTGCACTCATTTTCTGCCTACATTCCCCTGATCCCCATCTGGTATTTGACATTTTACTTTAGGGGGCAGTTTGAGCCGGGGGCGGCAGAATTGTTGCTGGCCTACCGTCGAATACCCTATGCCAAGTCATTTGACGTGCTGTTGATCTGGGGGCATGCGGTCTTTTTGCTGCTCCCCTTTACCCTTCTTTTAAAGATATGGCTGCACTTTACGGATCTGTTGCTCTATTCGCTGCAATATGCGACGATCATGTTTGTCTACTGCACGGCATTTTTTGCCACTATGACGTTTTTTCGCTCAGTCCTGTTGGCGGCGGTGGTTCCAGTCATTTTCCATCTGCTGACTTCCATTGGGGGAGAAGAAAATCTTTTGTTTCTCGGAAATCAACCTTTGGACAGCAAAATCCTGCTCACCAAATATCTGCCGCTTTTTTTCCTGTCGTTGGCGGTGGGCATTGGCGTTGCGCAGCTTGACCAAAACAGGAAAACCTTGGATCGAACAGTTGCCCCACAGGTAAAAAAGTTGAGATATGGAAAGTACAAAGCGTTCTTTTTCGCTGGGATGGCAGTACTGGCAGTTGGCGGGGGGGTGTTGGTTTACCAGACATTCAAGCCCGATAAAACGGGGCACAAAGTCTATGAGGGCGAAGCGTTGGTTGCCTCCCTGCTAAAACATTTTCAGGCTGAAATCCCCGCGGGAACGACGCCCTATCTTTATTTTGCCGAACGGTGCGCCGCGGGACTTGCTCCTATGATGGAGAAGGACGATTCTGTTGAGAGCTCCGCCGAAGCCGGATCGGCAGATTCCTATCTCTGCTTCTACTATTTTGACCAGATGTGGCAGCGATTTGCTCCGCAGCAAGAGGCGGAAAGTCTGCTGGAACAGAATCGTCAGGTGCTGTGTGTCGGAGCGCCCAGTATTTTGGAAAAGCAACCCTATGCAGATTATACGGTTGCAAGCTACCACTGGATGTACCGACAGCGTTTCTGCAGGGAGATGGTGGAGGAGGGCTATCAGGAACAGGGCGAATACTATCAAAACGAAATTCAAGAATTGGGCTGGGAAAGTGTAGAGGCAGATGTCCGATCCCTCCTTCAGCAATCGAACCTAGGGGATGATACACCAGCATTTTGGGAACGGGCAACACTGGATCGGGACTGGGTCTACACCCAACTGTCCCTTTCGGCAAAAGACCAGACGAAGGTTCTATCCTATGCCAGATTGGCCTATATCCGCCATCGCGCATCAGAGTTGGGGCTGGACTGCCCTGACTACTGGGGAAAGACAATTGGAAATTTAGAGGTGCAGACCTCTGAGTTGGTCGGCGAGATCAACCGGGCCCCCTCGCAGACACAGAAAAATGAAAAATACGATTCCCCCTATTCACACTGCGGGATATGGCCCAAAGAGTGGATGAATTTTTGACCAAATGGGGCATCTGCGGGGAAGAAACTGTGCTATACTGGTCAGAGAGTACGAGAAAAAGGAGCTGTGACCATGCACCCCGTTTTTACCCCGGTGACCCTGCGGACCATGACGGTGAAAAACCGGATCGTCCGTTCCGCCACCCACGACTATGTCGGCAACGAGACCGGCTATGTGAACGACTTGCAGGCCGACATCTGGGAGGAGCTGGCCCAAAACGACCTGGGCCTCTTCATCACCGGCCACCTCTATGTGGATGCCCTGGGTCAGGCGTCGGCCAGCCAGAACGCCCTGGACCACGACCGCTACATCCCAGCGCTGGCGAGCGCGGTCAAACGGGTGCAGCGCCACGGCTGTAAAGTGGTGGCCCAGCTCAGCCATGCCGGGGCCAAGGCCACGCCGGAGGTGCCGCTGGCCCCCTCCGCCCTCACCCTGGAGCCGGGGGCGCCGGCCCGCGCCATGACCAAAGAGGAGATCGACCGGGCGGTCGCGGCCTTTGCCGCTGCCGCAGGGCGGGCCCAGGCGGCCGGCTGCGACGGGGTGCAGATCCACTGCGCCCATCTCTACCTGCTCAGCCAGTTCATCACCCCCTGCTGCAACCACCGCAGTGACGAGTACGGCGGCAGCCCGGAGAACCGCTTTCGCATCGTGGAGGAGGTATTGGCTGCCGTGCGGGCCCGCTGCGGAGAGGACTACCCGGTCTTTGTCAAGATCAACAGCAATGCCCCCGAGGGGGACGAGGAGTACGCCGCCGACCTGCCCTACATGATGGAGCGGTTTGCCGCCTGGAAGGTGGAGGCGGTGGAGTTCAGCGGCTGTGATTTCTACCAGCGCAAGGGGCAGCACAACTACTACCTGGAGCGGGCTGCCCGGCTGCGAAAAGCCGCCGATCAGCCGGTGATGCTGGTGGGGGGCGTGCGCACCCTGGAGGACATGGCGGCGGTACTTGACCGGGGCATTGAGATGGTCTCCCTCTGCCGCCCCTTTATCCGCCAGGCCGACCTGATCCCCCGCCTGCAGGCCGGGGAGGGGGCTGCCTGCGTCAGCTGTGGCCAGTGCAGCAGCAAGGGCAGTAAGCCCGGTCAGGCCCGCTGTATCTTCAACCGCAAGGTTCCCGGGGCGGTTTGAAAAATGAGGCCCTGAAAAGGCCAAAAATCGCTCCCAGCCGGAAGTTCGGCGGGGAGCGATTTTCTTGTAGTGGGAGCAAAAAGAGGGTGTCAGGCCAGACGGAGGGAGACCCCCGCCTCCACCAAGTCGGCTTGCCACTGGGGGGAGAGCTGGGTGTCGGTGACGATAGTGTCCAGCTGGGAGAGGTCACAGAAGTGGGAGGAGCGCACCTGGCCGAACTTGCCCGAGTCCGCCACCAGGATTTTTTGGGAGGAGGACTGGAGGACCGCCTCCTTCACCGCCACCTCATAGGGGTTGGCGCAGGTGACCCCCAGGGTCTGGTGGATCCCGGCAGCTGAGAGAAAGGCCTTGTTGACCCGGATACGGCGGATGAAGGACACCCCTTCGGCGGACTCCAGCATCTCGGTGTTGGGGTGGTAGACCCCACCGCACATCAACAGGCGGATGCCCGGCCGGTTGCGCAGGGCGAAGAGGACGTTGGCGTTGTAGCAGAGGACGGTCAGGTCGTAGTTGGTGGGGATGTGGGGCAGGATCTTGGCGGTGGTGCTGCCGGTGTCGATGGCGATGACGTCCCGCGGCTCAATGAGGGCGGCGGCGGCCCGGCCGATCTGCTCCTTCTGGGCGTTGGCCTTTTCCAGTTCCTGCAGCAGGGAGTAGCCCCCCTCCTCCCCGTCGGAGGGGTGGCCCAGCTCCAGCTCGGCCAAATCTCGGCGCACCGTCATCTCCGATACCGCCAGCCGGGAGGCCAGGGTGCGAATGGGCAGCATCCCCTGGGCGGATATCATCTGCAGCAGAAGACTCTGCCGCTGTTCCTTTTTTGTCATAAAAACACCCCATTTGTTTCCGATCTTCTCTCAATTTATCATGTCTGCCGCGCTATGTAAATAGAAAGTGGGTCAGCTTTTTGTGTGGCTTTCACAACTCTTTGTCAAACCGTTTCCCTTTTGTTGACGATTGTATTTTACCATGTTATGTTGTAAATAACAAATGTTATATATAAAATATCATTTGTTTTTAATGTGGTCACGCCGGCCGGGTGGTAGCCCGCTTTGCCGGCGGCAGAACAGAGGAGGATATGAATCATGTCAACGCCACACAACACAGCTGAAAAGGGGCAGATCGCCAGCACTGTTCTCATGCCGGGGGACCCCCTGCGCGCCAAGTACATTGCGGAGACCTACCTGGACAATGTGAGCGAGTTCAACCACGTGCGGGGGATGCTGGGCTTTACCGGCACCTACCAGGGCAAGCCGGTCTCGGTGATGGGCAGCGGAATGGGGATCCCCTCCATCGGCATCTACTCCTACGAGCTGTTTCACCACTACGGGGTGGACAATATCATCCGCCTGGGCTCTTCCGGCTCCTATGTGGAGGGGCTCAACCTCTTCGACGTGGTGATGGCCACCGCCGCCTGGAGCGCCTCCACCTATGCCCTGGCGCAGAGTGAGTACGACAAGGACCTCACCTATCCCAGCACCCAGCTCAACGCCCAGCTCAAAGAGAGCGCCCAGCGCCTGGGGAAGGAGCTGGTGGAGGGGGTCGTTCACTCCAGCGACGTCTTCTACTACCACGGCGTCGACAAGGCCGCCTACATTGAAAAACTCAACCGAGAGCACGGCTGCATCTGCATCGATATGGAGAGCTTTGCCCTCTTTCACAACGCCGCCCTCAACGGCAAGAGGGCAGCGACCCTGCTGACCATCTCCGATACCCTAAAGGGGGAGAAACAGTCCATCTCCTCGGCTGACCGGGAGCTGGCCCTCACCAACATGATGGAGATCGCCCTGGGCATTCTGTAGGGGATTGCCCCCGTTAAAGCGCTGCTGAGAGCCCTTTCCCCAAATGGGGCGAGGGCTCTCGGCGCATAAAAAAGGTCGCCGTCAGGGCCCTTTGCGGGGGCGGAGGAGTCTCTGGGGGGAAAGTCCCGAGCCGGGGGAAGACAGTCGCCGGGGCCTTTTTGTGGAGCGGTCCAGTGCGAGCGCCGGTCCATCTGCCCTGTTGGCGCAGGAGCCTTTCTTTAAGGATATGCCGCCCTGCCGTGCGGCGGGGATGGGGGAGTTCCTCCGTGAGGGGTAGAGGGGCTCAAGACAGGGGAATACTTTAAGTCGGGCGGGGGGCTGTCGCCGGGGCCTTTTGTGGGGCTGGCCGCCCGCTCATCTGCCCTGTCGGGACGAGAGGGGGGAGGCCTGTCTCTCTCGACGAGAAATCCCCTTTGGGGGCGCGCTGTCCTCCTCTTGTGATGGAGATAGAGGAGTCCCAGAGAGAGAAGTCCTTAAGTGGGGGCAACAGCTGCCGGGACCTTTTGCGAGGCTGCTCGGTTCGCGTGCGATTGCCCGCCTATCCGCCCTGTTGAGGTGAGAGGGAGCGGGTCTCCTTCTTCCAGCACAGGATATCCCTTTTGTGGGCACACTGCCTTCCCATGCGGCGGGAGCGGAAGAATCCCAGAGAGGGGGAAGACTCCCATCAGGGACGAAGGCAGCTGCCGAAGGCTTTTGCGGGACTGCCCGATGCAGGTGTGACTGCCCACCCATCTGTCTTGCTGGTGCGAGAAGAGGCGGGCCTATTTCTTCTGGTGCAAAATCCCCTTTTGAGGGCGTGCCGTCCTCCTCTTGCAGTGTAGATAGAGGGCCTCAGAGGATGAAAAGCTCCAAGAGAGGAGAAAGTCCCCAAGCCGAGGTAGAGGCCACCGCCGGGGCCTATTTGCGGGGCTGCTCGCTCATCTGTCTTGTTGGTGCGAGAAGAGGCGAGCCCACTTCTCCCCGGCACAAAATCCCATTTTTAAGGGCGCGTCGCCCTCCTATGCGGCGGGAGAAAAGGGGCCTGTGATAAATGCACATCTGCCCAGCGAGAAATGGGGGCACAGGCTGTATGCCCTTTGCCTGTCATCCCCCCTCCTCTGTTTAGCAGCGGGGGTCTTCCGCCTGCGGCGAGCGGATTTGCACACAGAGAGAAGGGAGAGAAACAGCGTGAAAAAAGGAGAAAGAGCAATGGCTCTGGCCGCTGTGGCGGCCGGGCTCTGCTGCCTGATCGGCGGGTCGCTTCTGGCGTCGCCCGGGAGTTTTGCCAAGGGCTTTTGGGAGGGGGCCGGCGGCACCCTGGCCATCGCCGGTGCGGGTGCGCTGGTCTGGCAATTTTTCAGGGCGCGAGGGAAATAGTGCAAAAAGGGGCAGCACCCCGGCGGATCGTTTTCCGTCGGGGCGCTGCTTTTCTCAATAGACGCTATTCCAAAAAGAGGGCGAGAAAGTCGACGAGGGGCTTCCAGGTGTGAGGGTACTCGTCTATAATCATTCGGCGCAGCAAATCAGGGGTACAGGTCGCGCGGCAGTACGCCAAGCTTCCCCGCGCCCGTTCACCGAGGGCGATGTGGCCGGAGGCAAACCCGCCGATGGCCACCCGGTCGGCCAGGGCTGCGCCTCCCACCGCGTAGACGCCGATGGAGAGGCCGCCCAGGGAGACCACCCCCATCGCCAGTCCGCCGATGGCCAGCAGCCCTATCGCGACGCCGCCCAGGGCCACCCCGCCCAGAGCGAGCCCACCGAGGGCCAACAGCCCCAGAGAGAGCCCGCCGAGGGAGAAGAGACCCGCCGAGAGGGCACCTAAGGTGAAGAGGCCGGTGGCCAGATTGCCGATGGCCAGTATCCCCTTGGCCCGACAGAGCCCCCACCCCAGGTGGATGTGCACCAGGGGCAACCCGAAGAGGGTCCGCTTGCTCTTGTACTCCCACTGGAAGCGGCGGGGGAAGGGGTCCACATCGTCGGCCGGAGGGGGCGACGGCTGGGGCTGTTTTCCCCCCTTGACCAGTTCGTCCAGGCTGACGCCGAAGTAGTCGCTTAAGGCGACCAGATTGCCCACGTCGGGAGTGGAAGCGCCGGACTCCCACTTCTGCACCGCCTGGCGGGAGACCCCCAGGATCTCGGCCAGCTCCTCCTGGGAGAGCTGGCGGGCCCTGCGCAGGGCGTACAGCTTTTCAGATATGTCCATCGATTTCATCCACCTTGTTCATTGGTTTGCCGGGCGCTGTCGCCGCGGCTGTCTCCACCATAGGGGAAAACCCCCTCTCCTTCCACCAACTGGGGGAGACAATTTTGACAACCGCTGGTTGCAACCGCATGGCGGCGCGGTTTTTTAGGAGGAGGTCCAGCCATTTCAGTATACCCCATCTGCGCGGGGAATCAAAGGGGGGAGGGGGGAGGCCCTCTTTTTTTGACAGGGGGAAGGCTGGGCTGCCCCTTGGCGGGAAGTCACCTGTGGAGGGGGCGGCAGCCGGACTGCCAAGGGGGGCGCCCTTGCCGGCAGCGCTTTAACGGCAAGGGGCGCCCAAAGGAGGGAGAAAAAAGCCGCCCCTTTTTAGAGGCGGCCTTTTGAAAAGTCGGGGAGGGGGATTCACCCCTCGATCTCCCGGCGGTGTTGCAGGTGGATGCCGATGTGCCCCACCCCCAAGACCAGGGCGGCCAGCACCATCCAGATCACCCGGCCGTAGATGCCCAGGGCGAGGAAGGCCAGCACCGGCAGGGTCGCCCCGGCCACCGGGACGCCCAGCAGCGGGCGGTAGAAGTCCCGCAGGGTGCGCTCGCTGCGAAAGTAGCGCACCCACCAGCACTCGTAGGCCATCATCAGGGCGAGGGAGAGGGCCAGCCAGAGGCTGCGGGGGGAGAGAGGGCGCAGGTCAAAGTCGGAAAAGACCAGGGCGCAGCAGGTGACGCCGGCTTCCCCTATCCGCTCCAAGGCCGCCAGCAGCCGGCTCTCCCCGGCGGCGGTGTAGCCGGTGGGCTGGCGCTTGACCCAGTACAGGTTGGGGACAAAGAGCATTGCCAGCCAGAGCAGGCCGATGTAGGAAAAGCCCAGGTGCCCCATGACGATCCCCCCCTTTCTGCCGCCCAGGCGGCTATTTCTTGAGGACGGCCCGCCGGGTCAACAGCCAGCCGCAGAGGGTGAGGAGCAGCGCCACCGCCATGGCGGTGCCCATGGGGGGCCAGGCGCTGTGGGAGGTGATCCCCAGAATGGCGGCAAAGAAGCGGGTCAGGCCGCCAGTAAAGGACTGGGGCAGGGTCGGCCACAGAAGGGTGATGAGGACCACCAGTAGCCAGGGGATGATCCAGAGGGTCATCCGCAGGAGTTTGTTCATCCGGTAGAAGAGGGTGCTGATGAAAAAGCCGACCAGGTAGATGGAGAAGCCCAGCACCGCCAGGAAGAGGAAACTCATCAACAGGGTGAGGGCCTCTTTGCCCGCGCTCTGGGCGACGATGGCGACGCCATCCGGGCCAAACACCAGCCGCTCCCGTTCAAAGCAGAGGGTGTACAGGGTGGGCATGGGGTAGAAGAAGCTGATGAGGCGGTTGATGACGATCATCACCGCCGCCGAGAGGAAGGACGGCAGCACCCCGCTGAGGGCGGTGCCCAGGAAGAAATCCCGGCGGGAGATGTTGTTGGCCATGGCGAAGAAGAAGTTGTAGCGAAAGCCCACCACCCCGCAGACAAAGAGGAAGATGAGGATGGCCATGTCGCTGCCGACAGTGTTCCCCCCGGGGATCAGGTAGGAGAGCAGGGCGTTGAGGAGGACGAAGGCGGTGTAGATACAGAAGAAGATGGTCGTGGGCCGCAGGGAGTCGGACAGATTGTACCGCATGACGGTGAGGGTGTGTTTCATTACAGTGTACCTCCTTTGCCCTGGGTCAGGCGGATGAAGAGATCTTGCAGTTTGGGCC
Organism: Acetanaerobacterium sp. MSJ-12; assembly: GCF_018917875.1. Taxonomy (NCBI): domain Bacteria; kingdom Bacillati; phylum Bacillota; class Clostridia; order Eubacteriales; family Oscillospiraceae; genus Acetanaerobacterium; species Acetanaerobacterium sp. MSJ-12. Next base: position 339,815 of record NZ_JAHLPK010000002.1, read on the forward strand.
GCATCAGGGTCAGGTTCAGCCGGTCGGCCTGTTCCCGGTCGGCCGGGCCGGCCACCGTGGCCGAGAGGTAGGGACCCATCCGCTCGGTGTGGACGACTTCTCGCCCGGAGAGGTAGCCCAGCACCTCGCCCTCGGCGCCGGAAACGCAGTGGTAGCGCTCCAGCAGCCCGTCCACGCTCTCGCTTGCCAGCACCCGGCAGTCCTCCAGAATGATCACCGACTCCAACAGGTCGGAGATCTCCTCGATGATGTGGGTGGAGAGGACCACCGTGCAGCCCTTCTCCCCGTAGAGGGAGAGCACCTCTTTGTAAAACAGGCTGCGGTGTCCCGCGTCCAGCCCCAGCACCGGCTCGTCGAAGATGAGCACCTCGGCGCCGGAGGAGAGGGTGACGATCAGCTTGACGATGGAGGCGTAGCCGGTGGAGAGGGACTTGATCCGCTTTTTGGGGTCGAGGCCGAAGGCGACGGTGAGCCGGTCGGCCCGGGCCCGGTCGAAGTGGGGGTAGAAGTCGGCCGTCCAGCGGTAGAGTTCGGCCACCCGCATGTTCTCGGGGTAGAGGGCGGCCTCGCTCATGCAGTAGATTTTGCGCAGGGGGTCCCCGGGTCCGCCCACGGGGACCCCGTCCACCGCGATCTCCCCCCGGTCGGGGAAGATGCGCCGGGTGATCAGGTTGAGCAGGGTGGATTTGCCCACCCCGTTGCGCCCCAGCAGGCCGTAGATGCGGCCCTCCTCAAAGGTCAGGTCGATGTCTCTGAGCACCTCGGTCTTGCCGTAGCTCTTGCAGAGGCCGCGAATTGCAATGGTTGCCATAATCAGACTCTCTCCTCTCTCTTTCAGCCGCGGTCGGCTTTGGCGCGCTGCAACAGGGCGATGACGTCGTCCACGCTGATTTGCAGCTTTTCGGCCTCTTTGAGCAGGGCGCTCACATAGGTGCCGTAAAAGTCCTCTCTCCTCTTGGCCAGGAGGATCTCCCTGGCCCCCTCTTTGACAAACATTCCTACGCCTCTTCTCTTGTACAAAATTCCCTGTTCCACAAGGAGGTTATACCCCTTGGCCACGGTGGCGGGATTGACCTTGTAGCCCACCGAAATCTCGGTGGTGGAGGGGATCTGTCCCTCTTCCGGCAACACCCCCAGGACGATGTCGTCCTCGATGGAGCGGGTGATCTGCTGATAGATGGGCAGGTCGCTGCCAAAGTCCAGGTGCACGGCGATCCCTCCCTCTTGTTATTTGGTTAATTACTTGTGTAACTAACTATATAACTTTGTGCTCTCTTTGTCAACCGTTTTCTTCCTGAAATTTTGGTCGGGGGGGTGGCAGACAAAAAAATCCCCCGCCCGGAAGGGCGGGGGAGAGGGGGCGAAAGGGGTCACAGCTTGACGAACTTGTCGGCCCCCTGGTGGCAGATGGGGCAGACAAAGTCGGGGGGGAGGGTCTCCGACTCGAGGATGTAGCCGCAGACGGTGCAGCGCCAGCCCTTGACGGCGGGCTGGGCGGCCGCCTCTCCCTTGTAGGAGGGGGCGTTTTTGGGGGTGCCACCCTTTTTGACGGTCTGGTAGTAGGTGTAGGTGAGCACCTCGTCCTGGCTTAAGGTCTCGGCCTCCTCCGCCTCGCCGATGAAGAGGATGTGGGTGCCCAGGTCCAGCTGGTCGATGACCTTGCAGCTGACAAAGGCGGCGGCGCTCTCGGTCACATAGGGGATGCCCGCCCTGTCCCGGGCGTGGGGGGTGGCGGCAAACTTGTCCTCGTCGGCGCTGGAGCGAAAGCCAAAGCGCCCGATGAGATCCATGCTGGCCTCCTGCAACAGCGAGGTGGCGGCAAACCGCCCCGACTTGGCGATGATCTGGGTGGTGAAGTTGTCCTTGCTCACCGCCACCGCCACCTTGACAGGCTCGGCCGTCACCTGGGTGAGGGTGTTGACGACGCAGCCGGCCGCCTTTCCCTCAAACTCGCTGGAGAGGATGTAGAGCCCATAGGTGAGTTTGTAAAATGCTTTTAAGTCCATACCTGCGCCTCCATATTTTTAATAATAGGAATCATTCCTGTTTCTGGTATTAACTATACTATGTTTATCCAGGAAATGCAAGGGGTTTTGCAAAAAAGAGGGGAGAGACAGACATCCCCCCTTCCAGGATAGGCCGTCGGGCGGCGATTTATGAGGGGGGCGGGCCGATCGGCGCAAAAAAACCGCCCGGCAGGTGCGGGCGGTCTTGGGAAATCAGCTCTTGCGGGCCTCTTTGAATTTGACGTAGCCGAAGAAGGGGTTGTACTCGATGTGCTCGGCCTTTTCCCCCTGCACGAAGAACTGCGCCTGGTAGTAGAGGGGGATGATGCAGCCGGTGTGGAGGACGACCTCTTCCAGCTGCTTGCAGAGGGCCTCCTTCTCGGCGGTGGAGGTGGCGTTGTTGATCTGCTCCAACAGGCCGTCCACCGCTGGGTCGGAGAGGCGGGGCAGGTTCCACTCGCTGCCGGTGGCAAAGTCGCCCAGGTAGGCCTCGACGCTGTTCTGGGTGGAGGTCACCGGCATCAGGGCGATGTCGAAGTTGCCGGCGTCCACCAGGTCCTCCACCTCCGACAGGGGCTGGGTGGCGGCCTGGACGGGGAAGAAGTTCAAATCCCGCTGCCAGAGCTGCATCAGCTCGCTGAGATAGCCCTCGCTCCCCTCGGGGCAGAGGACGGTGAGGGACTCGGGGCGGTCTTTCCCCAGGGCAGCCAGCCCCTGGGAGAAGAGCTGCTTGGCCGTCGCCGCGTTGGGGGCCTCGATGACGGTGGCCCCGGCGTACTCCCGGAAGGACTGGCCCATCATGGTGACGCTGGGGGGTACCAGGCCGCCGGCGACCTTCAGGTAGTCGGGCAGCAGGTCCTTGATGGCGCTGGTGTCGGTGGCCAGCATCAGCCCGCGGCGGATGGACTGGTTTTGCAGCATCCCCCGCTGGGTGTTGAGCACCAGACACCAGGTGGTGTTGTCGTAGGTGAGGGCCCGCTCGGCCAGCTTGCCGCCCGGGTGTTCCCGGTACAGGAAGCAGTCGCTCTTGCCGCTCTCAAAGCGGGCCTTGCGCTCGCTGTAGCCCCCCTCCACCGAGAGCAACACGCTCCCCGCCACCACCGGCGAGTCGGACTTGTAGGTGCTGTTGGCCTTTAGGAAGAGGTAGTTGGCGTCCTCGTTGTCGATCCAGGTGTCCAGCAGGAAGGGCCCGTTGGAGAGCAGATCTTTGCTGCTGAGGCCGTAGCCGCCCTTGGTCCCCTCGAAAAAGGCCTGGTTGCAGGGGAAGGCCGCCGGGGTGGTGAGCAGGTCGGTGAAGAAGGGGTCGCTGTGCCAGAGGTCGATGACCAGGGTGCGCTCGTCCACCGCCTTGACCCCCAGCCCCTCCAGCGGACCGGTGCCCTCGTAGTAGGCGCGGCTGCCGGAGATGGAGAAGAAATCCCCCGCGTAGGGCGAGCGGGTGGCCTTGTCGAAGAGGCGCTGGAAGGCAAAGGCGAAGTCGTAGGCGGTCACCGGGGTGCCGTCGGACCAGGTGGCGTCGGCGCGCAGGGTGAACCGGTAGCGCTTTTCGCTGTTTTCGGTGGTGTAGGACTCGGCCACCCCGGGCACGATCTCCCCGCTGGAGGTCTTGACCAACAGCCCCTCGAAGATGTTCCCCACCACCGTGAGGGAGGCGCTGTCGCTGGCCAGCTGGGGGTCGAGGTTTTCGGGGTTTTGCTCCAGGTCGTAGACGATCTTTTTCCCCCCGCCCCGGTTGCCGCAGGCTGTCAGCGACAGGCAGAGGGCGGCGGCCAGCAGCGCGGCCGTCCACCGCTGCAGCCCCTTTTTGAGCGCCCTCACAGCAGGTGGATGCCGTGGCGCGCGCAGGCGGTCACGTCCTCCTCAGGCCAGACGCTGGCCTGCACTTCGCCGATGTGGGCCTTTTGCAGAAGCAGCATGCAGATGCGGGACTGGCCGATCCCCCCGCCGATGGTTAGGGGCAGGGTCTCGTCGATGAGCATCCGGTGGAAGGGGAACTTCACCCGGTCGGTGGCCTTTCGCTCGGCCAGCTGGTAGAGGAGGGCCTCCCTGTCCACCCGAATGCCCATGGAGGAGATCTCCAGCGCCCGCTCCAACAGCGGGTACCAGACCAGGATGTCCCCGTTGAGGGACCAGTCGTCGTAGTCGGGGGCGCGGCCGTCGTGGGGCTCGCCCCCCCGCAGCTTGCCGCCGATCTGCTGCAAAAAGACCAGCTTCTTCTCCCGGCAGATCAGGTCCTCCCGCTCCTTGGGGGTGCGATCGGGCCAGCGGTCCTCCAGCTCCTGGGTGGTGACAAAGGCGATCTCGCTGGCGATCACCGGCTCCACCTGGGGAAAGGCCTCGCAGAGTTTTTGCTGGGTGGTGTAGAGGGCGTCCACGATCTGGTTGACCGTCTCCCGGAGGGTGTACTCGTTGCGGGTCTGGCGGGTGATGACCTTCTCCCAGTCCCACTGGTCGACGTAGACCGAGTGCAGGTTGTCCAGCACCTCGTCCCGGCGGATGGCGTTCATGTCGGTGTAGAGGCCGGCGTCCGGCCCAAAGCCGTATTTTTTGAGGGCCACCCGCTTCCACTTGGCCAGGGAGTGGACGATCTCCACGTCCGACCCGGCGTCGCGGATGTCAAAGGAGACGGGGCGCTCCACCCCGTTCAGGTTGTCGTTGAGGCCGCTGTCCTGGGTGACGAAGAGAGGGGCCGAGACCCGGGTCAGGTTGAGGTTTTGCGCCAGCTCCCGCTCGAAGGTGTCTTTGATCAGCTTGATGGCCACCTGGGTCTCCATCACCGAGAGGGGGGCGCGGTACCCCTCGGGAAAGATGAGGGCTTGTACAGACATGGGCATTCTCCTTTTTATAGGGACAGGGGGCGGCTGCCCGGCAAACAAGTTGCACAGGAACGGCCCTTGATATTTGTGACATTTATGGATAAAAATATCATACCATCCCCACCCGTCGATTTCAACCGCAACCGGCGCTCTTTTGCCCTTTTTCGGGGGATTTGGTTGCCTTTGGCAGGGGGAAAACGTATAATAAAAATATCTGTGGGCAGCGCGCCGCGGGTCTGGCCCCGCCGGCTGCCGAAAATCGTGTGCAAACGGGCCGGGAGCCGGGGCGGATCGTCCGCACCGGCGATTGCCGTGCGCCCGGACGGGCCAGAATCAATGCAGGGGGGATTTGCCGATGAAGAGCAAAGCAGCACTTTTTTTTGAAGAGATGAAGGGGAAGACCGTCTCCTTCGTGGGGGCCGGGGTCAGCCATTTTGACTGCATCCGCCTGTTTCGCGAGAAGGGGATCCGGGTGCTGGTGCGCGACCGCGCCGACCGAGAAAAGATGGGGGAGACCGCCGACCGGCTCGAGGCCATGGGGGTCTCCCTGATCCTGGGGGAAGACTACTTGAAAGACATCCGCGAGGACGTTCTCTTTCGCACCCCCGGCATGAAATTTTACACCCCTGAACTCACCGAGGCCCGGGCCCGCGGGGTGGCGGTCACCTCTGAGATGGAGGTGTTCTTCGCCCTCTGCCCCTGCACGGTCATCGGGGTCACCGGCAGCGACGGCAAGACCACCAGTACCACCATCCTCTCGGAGTTTTTGAAGGCCGAGGGGAAGACCGTCCACCTGGGGGGGAACATCGGCCGGGCCCTGCTGCCCATCGTCGAGGAGATCGCCCCCGAGGACTTCGCGGTGGTGGAGCTCTCCAGCTTCCAGCTGATCTCCATGCGCCAGAGCCCGGACATCGCCCTCATTACCAATGTGGCCCCCAACCACCTGGATATGCACAAGGACATGGCCGAGTATGTGGACGCCAAGCGCAACCTCTACCTCCACCAGGGGGCCTTCTCCAAGACGGTGCTCAATTTTCACAACGACATCACCCGCTCCTTCGCCGAGGGGGTGCGGGGGGACCTCTACTGGTTTGACCGCTTTGCCCCGGTGGCGCGGGGGGCCTTTTTAAGCGAAGAGGGCGTGCTCTGCATGGCCGATGGGGCGGGGGTGCACCCCCTCTTCCACAAGTCGGAGATCCGCATCCCCGGGGAGCACAACGTGGAAAACTACCTGGGGGCCGTCGCCGCCGCCTGGGGCCTTGTCTCCCCCGAGGCGATGCGGAAGGTGGCCGCGGCCTTCGGCGGGGTGGAGCACCGCATCGAATTTGTGCGGGAGCTGGACGGGGTGCGCTACTACAACGACTCCATCGCCAGCAGCCCCACCCGCTCCATCGCCGGGCTGCGCTCCTTTGACCGGCGGATCATCATGATCGCCGGGGGGTACGACAAGAAGATCCCCTACGAGCCCCTGGGGCCGGTGGTGGCCGAGCGGGTCAAGGTGCTGGTGCTGATGGGCGCCACCGCCGAAAAAATCGAGGCGGCGGTCACCGGCTGCCCCGCATACGACCCCCAAAAACTGCAGATCCTGCACGCCGCCGACATGGCGGAGGCGGTGGCCAAGGCGCGGGCAGCCGCCCAGCCGGGGGACATCGTCAGCCTCAGCCCGGCCTCGGCCAGCTTTGACCTCTACAAGAATTTCGAGGTGCGGGGCAACCACTACAAGGACATTGTCAACGCCCTCTAGGGCGCCGGAAGGGAGAGAGAAGATGGACACATTTGAACTGCTGAAGGCCCTCTGCGACGCTGACGGCCCCGCCGGGGACGAAGGGCGGGCGGCCGACTGGGCGGCGAACTGGTTGGCCGACTGCTGTGGCCCGGTGGAGCGCAGCCCCCTGGGCAGCGTTTGCTGCACCGTCGTGCCCCCGCAGGAGGGCAGGCCCCACCTGCTGCTGGACGCCCATATCGACGAGGTGGGCTTCATCGTCACCCACATCGACGAGGACGGCTTTGTCAAGATCGCCCCGGTGGGGGGGATCGACCACCGGCTCCTCCTCTCGGCGCGGCTGAGCATCCTGGGGCGGGAGGAGGTGCCGGCGGTGGTCAGCTGCCTGGCGCCCCACCTCTCCGCGATGGAGGGGTTCAAAAAGGCCCCCCCTGTGGACAAGCTCTACCTGGACACCGGCTTTGGGAAGGAGGAGCTGGAGCGGCTGGTCGCCCCCGGCGACCGGGTCTGCTACCGGGCCCCCCTGCGGCGGCTGCTGGGCGGCCGGGTCACCGGCAAGGCGTTGGACGACCGGGCCGGCTGCGCCGCCGTCTGCCTGGCGGCCAAGGCCATCAAGGAGGCGGGCTTTGCCGGCTGCGGGGTCACCGCCCTCCTCTCCACCCGGGAGGAGGTGGGCGGCCAGGGGGCGGCCACGGCGGCCTTCCTCGCCGCCCCCACCCACTGCGTGGCGGTGGATGTCTCCTTCGCCCTCTCCCCCGGCTGTGACGCCGCCGACTGCGGCGAGCTGGGGGCGGGACCGATGATCGGCTATGCCCCCACCCTGGACAGGGGGATGTACCGGGCCCTCTGCCGTGCGGCGGAGGGGGAGGGCACCCCCTTCCAGCGGGAGATCATGGCCGGGCGCACCGGCACCAATGCCGACGGGGTGTCGGTTGCCGGGGGCGGGGTGCGCTGTGTCACCCTCTCCATCCCCCAGCGGTACATGCACACCCCGGCCGAGGTCTGCGACCTGACGGACATTGAGAACACCGCCGCCCTGCTGGCGGCCTATGTGAAAGGGGGCGAATGGTCGTGCTGAACACCCTCAAACAGCTCTGCGCCCTGGACGGCGCGTCCGGCAGCGAAGAGCAGGTGCGCTATTTCGTCACCGACCGCCTGAGCGAGATGGGGCTTTCCTACCAGGTGGACGCCCTGGGCAGCGTGATCGTCGAGAAGAAGGGGGCCCGCACCCCCGCGCAAAAGCGGATGGTCTGCGCCCACATGGACGAGGTGGCGCTGATCGTCACGGACGTCGACGGGGAGGGCTATCTCCGCTTTGACTGCGTCGGCGGGATCGACGAGAAGGTGCTCCCCGGCAAGGCGGTGCGGGTGAACGGCCTCGCCGGGGTCATCGGCGCGGTGCCCATCCACCTGCAAAAGGCGGAGGAGCGGGAGGGGGAGATCCCCCTGCGCCAGCTGCGCATCGACATCGGCGCCGCCAGCCGCGAGGAGGCGGCCCAGCGGGTACAGCTGGGGGACATCGCCTATTTCGACACCCCCTTTACCCCCTTGGGCGAGGGGCGGATCGCCGCCAAGGCCATTGACGACCGGGCGGGGGTCGCCATCCTGCTGGCGCTGCTCAAACAGCCCCTGCAAAACGACTGCACCTTTGTCTTTACCACCCAGGAGGAGGTGGGCTGCCGGGGCGCCCAGGCGGCGGCCTACACCGTGGCCCCCGACGTGGCCCTGGTGCTGGAAGCCACCACCGCGGCCGACAACCTGGGCCTGCCCGAGGGGCAGCGGGTCTGCGCCCTGGGCGGGGGCGCGGTGGTCGGCCCCATGGACCGGGGGACCATCTACGACCGGGAACTCCTGCAGCTGGCCCGCCGGATCGCAGAGGAGCGCGCGATCCCGATCCAGCAAAAGCAGGGGGTGTTCGGCGGCAACGACGCCGGACAGATCCACCGCAGCCGAGGCGGGGTCAAGACCCTGGCCCTCTCGGTCCCCTGCCGCAACCTGCACACCGCCAGCTGCGTGGCCAGCGCCGCCGACATCCATGCCGTCTACGAACTGGCCAAGGGGCTCATCGATGCCGTCGATTGACCCCCTGGCCCCCGGCGGCGCCCTCCCCCTGAAGGGGCGGGAGGGCGCGTTGACCGCCGTCAAGCTGGCCGCCCTCTACCGGGTGTGGGAACCGGCCCTGGGGGCGCGATTTTACCGTTTTTCGGGCGGGGGGGCCCTCTGCACCCTGGGGGAACAGGCGACGGTCTGTCTGGCGGACGCCGGGCAGTGGCCCCAGGCGGAGGAGTTCCTCCGCTTTTGCGGGGTGCGCCGCTACCTGGTCGACCTGCCTGTCGGGGGGGAGGAGCGGCGGGTGCTCGCCTGCCGCTGCCCGGCGGAGGGGGGCCCCGCCGCCGAGGGCCCGCCCCTGGCCGAGGTATCGGCCCTGCTGGCCCGGTGGGACGCGGCCTTTGGCGGCCCCGCCTTCTACGGCGAACTGTCCCACCGGCTGCGCCACGGGGCCGCCCTGCTGGCGGGGGTGCGGGCGGACGGGGCGCTGCGGGCCACCGCCGGGGTCTACGCCCTGGACCCCGTCACCCGCCAAGGGGTGATCGAGCAGGTCTACACCCAGCCGCAGTACCGGGGCCGGGGCTTGGCTGCCCGGGCGCTGGCCAATCTGCGGGCCGCCCTGCCCGGCTACCGGCTGCTCCTCTGCTGTGCGCCGGAGCGGGTGTCGTTTTATCAATCCCAGGGCTTCACGCCCTGTCAAAGTACATGGGAGGGAATCATACAGTGACAGCATTTTTCCATTTTTCCGAGCGGGTCGAGGCCCTTGCAGAGGCCGCCGAAAAGCGGTGCCGGGGGGCCTTTGACCGCATTGAGGAGATACAGGCCTACAACCAGCAGAAGATCCTCCACGCCTTTCAGGAGCAGCGCATCGGCGGCTCCCACCTGACCGACACCACCGGCTACGGTTACGACGACCGGGGCCGGGACGCCCTGGACCAGGTCTTTGCCACCGCCGTGGGGGCGGAGGACGCCCTCTTTCGCGCCGGCTTTGCCTCGGGCACCCACGCCATCACCGTCGCCCTCTTCGGGGTGCTGCGCCCCGGCGACGTGATGCTCTCGGTCTCCGGCAAGCCCTACGACACCTTGGAAGAGGTCATCGGCCTGCGGGGGGAGGGCAACGGCTCCCTGAAGGACTTTGGGGTGGAGTACCGCCAGCTGGAACTGCGGGAGGACGGCCGCTTCGACCTGCCCGCCATCGCCGCGGCCTGCAAGGGGGTCAAGCTCTGCTACATACAGCGCTCCCGCGGGTACAGCCTGCGCCCCTCCTTCACGGTGGAGGAGATCGCGGAGGTCTGCCGCGCCGCCAAAGAGGCCAATCCCGACTGCATCGTCATGGTGGACAACTGCTACGGCGAGTTCTCCCAGAAGGTCGAGCCGGTGCAGGTGGGGGCCGACATCATGATGGGCTCCCTCATCAAAAACGCCGGCGGGGGGATCGCCCAGTCGGGCGGCTATATCGCCGGCCGCCACGACCTGGTGGAGCTCTGCGCCTACCGTCTCACCTCCCCGGGGACAGGGCGGGAGCTGGGCTGCTCCCTGGGGCAAAACCGCGCCCTCTACATGGGGCTGTTTCACGCCCCCACCGTCACCGGCGAGGCCATGAAGGTCTCCTGCTTTGCAAACGCCCTCTTCGAGGAGTTGGGCTACCAGGTCTACCCGGCGGTGGACGACACCCGGGCCGACATCATCTCGGCCATCTGCCTGCAGGACAAAGAGCGGCTCTGCGCCTTCTGCCGGGGCATTCAGGCCGGGGCGCCGGTGGACTCCTTTGTCACCCCCGAGCCCTGCCCCATGCCCGGGTACGAGGACGAGGTGATCATGGCGGCGGGGGCCTTCACCATGGGCTCCTCCATCGAGCTGTCGGCCGACGCCCCCATCCGCGAACCCTTTGCCGTCTGGTTCCAGGGCGGGCTCAACTACGCCACCGGGAAGATCGGCATCCTCAAGGCAGCGGAAGAGGTGCTGAAAGTCAATGGGCAAACCGCCTAAGGTTGCGGCCGATGTGGAAAGGGCTTTGGGCAGAATCTGAAAACGCACAAATTTCCTAAAAAAATTACAAAAACCCCTTGCCAAAGCCGGGCGAGCGCGCTATAATAACAAACGTACTCGCGGATGTGGCGGAATTGGCAGACGCGCTAGATTCAGGTTCTAGTGGTAGCAATACTGTATGGGTTCAAGTCCCTTCATCCGCACCAAAAGAGAAGCCCCAGAAATCGCATTGTTCAGCGGTTTCCGGGGCTTTTCCTTTTTTGCGTGATTGACGTTTTCTGTTCAATTAGTTCACGCCTGAACTTGACGACTTTTTGACGACTTTCGGGTGGGGGATGACTGCCTTTTCAAGCCCTCTGCCCCCAAATGGACGGAGTATTTCTGGGCTATGTCTGCTCCCCTGCGACTTCTGTGCTGGCTGTCACATCATCAGCGCCCCCCCTCTTGGGACGGATTGTGAAGGCGTGCCACAATTCGTTGGGAACGGGGGAGGGGAGATCGGTATCGCTGTATGCTTTGACCATTCACTGTCTGGGTTTTTGGATCTAGGTGTTTGGACCTTGGAACATTGGCGACGGAAGGGGGCCTTTGCCAGCCAGACATAGGGGAGTGCGGCAGCTGCTTTTTGGCATGGTCAGGGCCCCAGCTCTTTAAAACGGGCTGCAGTTGACAGAACAGGCCTTTGTTTCAAAGTGAAACCCCATCTGCATTTTGCATATATTTTGTCCTCCTGTGTGCGGCCGCATCTGGGCCTCGGCGCCTGCAAGCGCGAGGGGGAAGGACACACTGGGGCGGAGATTTTGCGCGGGAGAGCGGGGGTTTCTTCCCCCTCTGACGTCCTCAACTGGTGGAAAGGCTATACCTATATCTCCAGTCGGGAAGCAAACAAAAACAGGGAGCCCATCCCATGGACTCCCTGTTTACTTGGTTAACTTGCCTAGTTTTTCCCTTTGCGCCGGAAGAGCCCGCCCAATTTTTTGGCCAGGGAGCCGCCGCCGGCTCCCTTTTTCAGCTCTTCAGCCGCCTGGCTGCTGCCGTTGTCGGCGGCCTTTTGCAGCCAGTACTGGGCCTGCTGCTGGCTGTCCGGCTGGGACGCCTCGTCCCGGTACCACAGCCCCAGCCAGAGCATGGCCTCCTCGTCGCCGTCCTCCGCCGCCCGGGTGTAGAGTTGGGCGGCCTTCTGCCGGTCCACCGGCACCCCGATGCCCTGGGTGTAGCAGCGGGCCAGGTCGGTTATCGCGGGGGAGAAGCCCATCTCCATCGAGCGGGTGTAGCAGGCCACCGCCTGTGCGGGGTCGCGCTCGACCCCCAGCCCGTCGCGGTAGCAGTCCCCCAGCAGGTCGATGGCGCGGGAACTGCCGTTGTCGGCGGCCTTTTGCAGCCAGGGAATGGCCTGGGCCGGGTCCCTGGCCACCCCGATGCCCCGCAGGTAGCAGTACCCCAGGTTGCACTGGGCGGCCACGCTCCCCAGGTCGGCGGCTTGGCGGTAGTACTCCGCTGCTTTGGCCTTGTCCATCTGCACGCCCCGCCCGTTTTCATAGCAGAGCCCCAGGTCGCAGACAGCGGTGGCATACCCCTGGTCGGCGGCCTGGCGGTAGAGCTCCACCGCCTTGCCCTTGTCCACGGCGACGCCGTCCCCGTTGAGGTAGCAGTCCCCCAGCAGATCGAGGGCGCGGGGATAGCCGCGACCGGCCGCCCGCTCCAGCCAGAGGACGGCCTCGGCGGCGTTCGCCTCGCAGCCGATGCCCCGCAGGTAGCAAAAACCCGCGTTGGTCTGGGCGGCCAGGTTGCCCAGCTCCCCGCTCTGCAGGTAGAGCTGCAGGGCCCGGGTCTTGTCCATCTCCACCCCGGTTCCGTTTTCGTAGCAGAGGCCCAGGTCGCACAGGGCCACCGAGTAGTTTCGCTCCGCCGCCTGGCGGTAGTAGTCGGCGCCCCTCTGTTCGTCCTTTTCCACCCCGTCGCCGTAGAGGTAGCAGTCCCCCAACAAATCGAGGGCGCGGGGGTGGCCCTGTTCGGCCGCCCGCTCCAGCCAGGGGATGGCCTGGGCGGCGTCCGTCTCGCAGCCGATGCCCCGCAGGTAGCAGTAGCCCAGGTTGCACTGGGCGGCGGCGTTGCCGAGTTCGCCCGAGCGGGTGTAGTACTCCACCGCCTTGGCCTCGTCCATCTCCACCCCGTCGCCCATCTCGTAGCACAGCCCCAGATCGCAGAGGGCGGGGGCGTAGTTCATCTCCGCGGCCTGGGCGTAGCGGCTTGCCGCCTCAGCGGCGTCCTGTGCCACCCCTCTGCCGTCGCGGTAGCAGCCGGCCAGCAGGGCGATGGCCCGGGGATAGCCGTCCTGGGCCGCCTTCTCCAACCACTCGACGGCCTTTTGCTCGTCCACTTCGCAGCCGATGCCCTCCAAATAGCAGTAGCCCAGGTTGCACTGGGCGGGCACATAGCCCTGCTCGGCGGCCTGCAGGTAGTAGGAGACCGCCTGGGCCTTGTCCATCTCCACTCCGTCGCCGTTTTCATAGCAGAGCCCCAGGTCGCACAGGGCGGTCAGGTAGCCCAGATCGGCGGCCTTGCGGTAGCAGGCCACCCCCTGTGCGGGGTCCTTTTCTACCCCGTCGCCGTAGAGGTAGCAGTCCCCCAACAGGTCGAGGGCGCGGGGATAGTCCTGCTCGGCGGCCTTCTGCAGCCAGGGGACGGCCTTGGCGGCGTCTGCCTCGCAGCCGATGCCCCGCAGGTAGCAGTAGCCCAGGTTGCACTGGGACGGGGCGTGCCCCAGTTCCCCCGCCTTGGTGTAGAGTTCGACGGCCCGGGGCTGGTCCTGCTCCACCCCTTCGCCCATCTCGTAGCAGAGCCCCAGGTCGCAGAGGGAGGGGGGATAGTCCAGCGCGCTGGCCTTTTCAAAGTAGCCGGCGGCCCGCGCAAGGTCCTGCTCGACGCCGTTCCCGTCCCGGTAACAGCTCCCCAGCAGGCCCAGGGCCCGGGGGTGCTCCTGCTCGGCGGCCTTTTCCAGCCAGGGGATGGCGGCCTGGGGGTCTGCCTCGCAGCCCACCCCCACCAGGTAGCAGAAAGCCAGGTTGCACTGGCCGGGGGCGTACCCCTGCTCGGCCGACTTCAAGTACTCGGCCACGGCGGCTTCGGCGTCCTTCTCCATCCCCAGGCCCAGCTCCAGGCAGAGCCCCAGGTTGTAGTTGGCGGGGGGATGCCCCTGCTGGGCGGCCTTGCGGTAGCACTCCGCCGCCTGGACCTCGTCCTCCTCCATCCCGATGCCGTGGAAGTGGCAGTCCCCCAGGATGTTCAGCGCTCGGGGAAAGCCCTGGTCGGCGGCCTTTTGCAGCCACTGCACCGCGGCGGCCTCGTCCTTTTCCACCCCGATCTCGTTGAGGTAGCAGACGGCCAGATTGCACTGGGCGGGGGCGTAGTCCTGGTCGGCGGCCCGCCGGTAGAGCTGGGCGGCGTGGACCTTGTCCATCTCCACCCCGGTGCCGAACTCGTAGCAGAGCCCCAGGTCACAGACGGCGGGGGCATACTCCTGCTCCGCCGCCATCTGGTAGAGGCGCACGGCCTGCTCCTCGTCCTTCTCCACCTGCCCGCCGGCCTCGTAAAAGCCGCCCAGGATGCTCTGGGCGCGGGGGTTTTCCTGGGCCACGGCCCGCTCCAGCCACTCCATCCCCAGGGCGTCGTCCTTCTCCACCCCGATGCCGTTGAAGTAGCAGACAGCCAGGTTGCACTGGGCAGGGGCGTAGTCCTGGTCGGCAGCCAGTTGGTAGAGGCGCACGGCCTGTCCCTCATCCTTTTCCACGTGGGCGCCGTTTTCAAAAAAGCTGCCCAGGATGGTCTGGGCCCGGGGGTGGTTTTGGGAGACCGACTTTTCCAGCCACTCCATCCCCAGGGCGTCGTCCTTCTCCACCCCGATGCCGTTGAAGTAGCAGACGGCCAGGTTGCACTGGGCGGGGGCGTAGTCCTGGTCGGCGGCCTGGCGGTACCACTCGGCCGCGGCCTTGGGGTCGCGCTCGGTGCCGTCGGCGTTTTCATAGCAGAGCCCCAGCTCGCACTGGGCTGAGCAGCTGTCCTGCTCGGCGGCCTGGGTGAGGAGTTCCAGTCCCTTTTTCTCGTCCTTCTCCACGCCGCGACCTTCGAAATAGCAGCGGGCCAGGGCCTCGATGGCCCGCAGGTCCCCCACCTCGGCGGCCTGGCTGAACCAGTAGACCGCCTTTTCAAAGTCGGTCTCCACCCCGTCGCCGCTGGCGTAGTGCTCGCCCAGGTCGTATTGGACCGAGGTGTCGCCCAGCTCCGCCTGCTCGAGCAGGGACTGAAAGTCCTCTTTGGACTGTTTTAATTCCTTCGCTGCCCGCAACAGGTTCTGGGTGTCCACCAAGACGATGTTCTGGTCTTCAAACAGGTTGTCCCCGTTCTGTGTTGCCTCCATCTCTACCCATCCTCCTCTTTTTGTGCATTCGACAAACTTCTATTAAAGAATGGTACCAGCCGGGGCTGGTAAAGTCAATGCAATTGCCGCGATAAAGGGGGAATAAACAAAAAAGCAGGGCCTGCTCATTCAGAGCAAGCCCTGCTTGATTTTGCTATTTGGCCCAGAATTCCCGATAGGGCTTGTGAAAGTCGAGTACGACGTCTGCCCGCTCACAGTGGTTTGCCCGCTCGGTGAGAGGGGGAGGGCTCATATAGTCCCCGTAAACTGTCTTGAGATACTCGTCATACCCGATGGGTGCGAGAAAGGGGACCCCTTCAAAAGGCAGTTCCACTGTGTCTCGAAAAATTTCTCCGGAAAGAACGGTGGGCGATTGCCCATCGCTGTAATCGGCAAGGTATGCCCTCGCTTTTCCCTGGCGCGCAATCAGTTCTGAGAGGATTTTTTGCGAGCAGCGGAGGTTTAGCTGGTCGGGGAGGAGGGCGTGAGCCATCTTCTTGCACTTTCCCACCAGACTGGGCTCCCTTTTGAGGGTGTGTACGTGAAGGTATTTCTCGCTGAGAAGCTGATAGCGCTTCATCAGCTGATTGTAGGCAGGCCACTGCGCCTGGTCGTCGGGCAGGGCAAACAGGGGGAAGATATCGATGCAGATACCGTTGTCTGCGGGCAGATCGAGAAAGTCCCGCTCGTTACAGGTTGTCCCCTTTAACCCGATGCGATGCCAGAAGATGTAGTTGTACTTGTTCTGGCTGCGGCTGAGGTAGTAAAACTCCTCTCCCAGATCCTGCTGACAGACCTCTTCAAAGCGGAGCATATCCTCAATGCTCATGCAGACGTCCACGTCGTCGTCCCAGGGGATAAACCCCTGGTGGCGCACAGCCCCCAACAGCGAGCCCCAGGCCAGGTAGTAGGTGATGTCGTTCTTTTTGCAGATGCGGTCCAATTCTTTTAAAATTTGCAGCTGGGTCAGCTGCAACTCGCGAAATGTTTCCATACAATCCCCCGATGGCTTAAGTAAACCAATCCATTCTGCTGTAAAATGGACCGGTGCGACGATTTTCCGCGGCCTGATTTCCCATATTTCCTCCGAAAGAAAAGGTTTAGGTTTTCATTCAGAGAACAGATCGATTTACCCCAGTATAACAAGGATCTGCAGACGGGGCAAGGCGGATGACTAAATTCGTCGAATAGGGGGTGCTTTTCCAGCTGACTCATTGCCCCCGCAGTGTGTGCAGGGCAGAAAAGCGGCGGCCCCCTTCCTCTTTTCCCACCTTTGCAGTATAATAAAAATACCTATAAAAAGACGATTTCGCCAAAAAGAGGGGGACCACCGTGAAGAAAAATCGCTGGGTCGGCGCACTGCTGACCCTCTGTCTGCTGCTGGGCACCTTGCTGACCGGCTGCGGCAGGGACAAGGAGTACCAGTACAACTTTGACAACGGCTGTATCAAGGCCCAGTACGACGAGAGCTACTGGGAATATCTGGACGCCGGCAAAAGTGGAGACTACTACGGACTGCTGTTTTACGAAAAGGGGCTGGACAAGGAGGACATCTACGAGGAGGGCAATCTCGTCGTTGTCCGATACAGCGACCGCCGCTCTGTCGACGAGGAGGACTATATCGATGAAATCAAGGCGGACGAGAGGGACGACGGCTATACCGTCAGCCGGGAGAGCCACCGCAGCGGCAGCGTGAACGGCGCCTCCACCAGCACCTACAAGTACCGCCTGAACGGCAGCGTTGAGCGCACCATCATCTTTCACAGCGATGAGGCGGGCAGTCTCATCATCGACGTCTGGATGGGTGCCCCCGACCGGGCGGTGGGGGACGAAGACCTGGTCAACAGCATCCGCAAATACGGCCCCCTGTCGGACTACGAGTGGAGCTTTGAGGGGCAGACCGCCCCCGGCGGAAACTCCTCTTCTGGGAGCAGCAGCCAGTCCTCCGGATCGGGAAGCAGCGTCCAGAAACCGGTGGACGGATTTACCTATCTCTCGCAAATCACCCTGCAGGCCGACGGCAAGTCTCTGGGCGTCTACTGCCTCGAGGACGAGGATATCTACCTCAACGGCGACTACGCAGCCACTTCCGCGGACGGCATCGAACTCACCACCTATCTCTTCACCAGCAGCGGCGCGGGGGCCGACACCCCCAAAGAACAGGTGGATTCGGATGTGAAGGGGACCCTGGCAGTCAAGGGCTCGCTTGACTTTTACAGCGATGTCGCCGCCGAGGAGCTGCTTACCGGCGATGGCTGGGCCCTGCAGCAGGTCAACTTCAACTACGTCGGGTTCGACGGGGAGAAGTACCCGGGCTTTGTCATCCACAAGGTGGACCAGGTGGGGACAGACACCTTTTTGAGCATCGAGGTGGAAATCAACAGCTACGATGCAGAGGCTACCACCCGCCCCGCCTTTGAGGAGGTCTGCAAGGCCTTTGGCATCCACTTTGACTTTGGCGACTAGGCGGGCCGATTTGTAAAATTGATTGCAGACAAAAAGAGAGAGGCCATTGGGGCACCCTCCGTAAGGAAGGTGCCCCAAGGTGGCTTTTGTATCACAATTTCATAGGTTTCTTGAAACGGTGTAGCCTTTGCGGTTACGCCGTTTTTTCTTTGTTACGATCGATGAGGTGCTGCTGGAAGG